>CAYNLA010000001.1:0-93022 GCA_964397915.1 uncultured Polaribacter sp.
GTGGCGGTTACGGTGCCTATGCAGAGGGTTTACTCAGTGCAGCCTTTATGAAAAACAGGGAGACTCTCAGATACGGCTTGGACCTGACTTCTGGAATTGCTGGCGGTGGTGGAATAGAGGTGGGTACTGGCCTAATGATTGCACCTGGGGTACAGGTGGAATGTAAAATTGGCCCCTTATCATATCTCAAGATGAACCTCAGACAGAAATACTTCCCAGGAGGTACTTATAGGCCCATTTATTTTGGTGTGGAACTAATTCAGTCCTTACCTGTTCAGTTGTGGTAAGTGCGTAAATTTGCAATATGAAAAACATTCTATTCGCAACACTTTTCCTTTTGAGCTTTTCTTCAAAAGCCCAATTAAACTATACCGACGCACAAGGTCACAAACAGGGTCAATGGGTTAAAACCTATGAAAGTGGTAAAAAGCGTTATGAAGGAATGTTCAAAAACGATATACCAGTTGGCCACTTTAAATATTACTTCGAAGGAGAGGGTGGCATGATGTCTGAAATAATGTATCGTGGCACCACTGGAACCGGATATGCAAAGGCCTACCATAGAAACGGCGTAGTGCAAGCTGAAGGAATCTATCGCAATCAACTGAAAGACAGCACTTGGACCTATTATGATCTACAAGGAGTTTTGACGCAGCGCGAAGACTTTAAGGGCGGTGAACTTCACGGAGATCAGATCACTTACTATGAGAATGGCGCTGTGGCCGAACGTATTTCCTACGAGTACGGGATTGAACAAGGTACTTGGTTACGCAAGTGGGAGGACGGTACACTCAGAACAAAGGGGACATTCGAAGATGGCCAATTAGAAGGTGAGTGTAAGTATTTCGATGAAGAAGGTAAACTAATCGCGAAAGGCAATTACCACAATAACAAGAAACACGAAACTTGGTACTATTTCGAAGACAATAAAGTTGTTCGAAAGGAAACCTATCGATACGGAACCCTAACCGGAGAAACCCTCTACAATGAAGAAAGCGAAGAGTGATACTACGGTAGTTGTAGGCTTGAGTGGTGGCGTAGATTCCTCTGTAACGGCGTATTTGTTGCAACAGGAAGGCTACAAGGTCATCGGACTATTCATGCGCAATTGGGTGGATGAGAGCGTGACCATTCACGACGAGTGTCCATGGGTAGAAGATTCCAATGATGCCATGTTGGTGGCCGATAAATTGGGTATTCCATTCCAAGTCATTGACATGAGCGCCCCGTATCAAGAGCGTATCGTGGATTATATGTTTGGGGAATACGAACGAGGCCGTACTCCAAATCCTGATGTGCTTTGTAATCGTGAAATCAAGTTCGACTTATTCCTGAAAACAGCGCTTTCATTAGGAGCAGATTATGTGGCTACCGGCCATTATGCACGCAAATCTTCCATGGAAGTCGATGGTCGAATCGTATATCAACTACTAGGAGGAAAGGACCCCAATAAGGACCAGAGCTATTTTTTATGTCAGCTTTCTCAGGATCAATTATCCAAGGCCCTCTTTCCCATAGGCGAACTGTTGAAGTCAGAAGTGCGCGACATCGCCCGCGAGGCAGGATTAGCCACTGCTGAAAAGAAGGATTCACAAGGCCTTTGCTTTATCGGAAAAGTGCGCTTGCCAGATTTCCTTCAGCAGAAGTTAGAACCTAAAGAGGGGAACGTTTGGGAGGTAGCACGTGATGCAGCTTTTCTACTAGAGCCTCGAAACACCTTGGCTGAGCAAGCCAAACCTTTTGATTTCCATCCTAAGCACGCAACCAAGCGTGGAAAACACCGCGGTGCCCACTACTACACCGTGGGTCAACGGAAAGGCTTGAACATAGGTGGTAGTCCACTTCCATTGTTCGTGCTTGGTGTAAACACGCAGTACAATGCCATTTATGTAGGACAAGGCGAAGATCATCCAGGCCTTTATCGTAAGGCATTGTTCATTACAGCCAAGGAAGAACACTGGGTAAGACCAGACCGTAGCATGCAGCCTGGAGAAACGGCTCAGTATTCTGCTCGTATACGCTACCGTCAACCACTAGTACCGGTAACCCTGCATAAAGTAGAAGAGGGTTTATACTTAGAGTTTGATACACCTGAAAAAGCAATAACACCAGGCCAATTTGCTGCTTGGTACGATGGAGAAGAACTTATAGGCTCAGGAATTATCGCTGAATAGTATGAAGAAATGGGGCCTCATAGTTATCCTACTATCTTCTCTTGTTCTTCAAGGGCAAGAACAACAGGCCTATTTTGTATCCTTTAAGGCTAAAGAAAACCTCACCCTTCTTCAGCAACCCACTACGTTCTTATCTGAGCGAGCCATTGCACGACGAGAAAGACAAGGCATTGAAATAGGGCCGAATGATGTCCCGGTTTCATCCATCAGAAAGGAAACTATCGCTAACCTCGTTTCATACGCCGGTCATTCTTCCAAATGGCTGAATGGCATGTATGTAGAGGCGACACCGGCCGAACTGACTCAAATCCAGAGCCTGCCTTTTGTTGCAAGCGTACGACCTATTAGAGGAGGTACAACTACACTTGGATTTTATGGATACGCAGAGTCACAGAATAATCAAATCAATCTAAGTGCAATACACTCTTACGAGGATAACGGGTACGACACGGAAATTGCGCGTGGCGATGGAATGCTTATCGCAGTTCTAGATGCAGGTTTTGTAGGAGCCAACTCCGTAAATATCAACGATAACCTTAAAATCCTAACCACTAGAAACTTTGTAGAAGGCGGAACGAATGTTTATCAAGGTTCTTCCCATGGTTTTAGCGTTCTTTCGACCATGGCTACCTACCAACCTGATGTTTATGTCGGAACAGCTCCAGATGCTTCTTATGTCTTGATCAAGACTGAAAAAGAGTTGAGTGAAACCCCAGAGGAAATGTTCAACTGGATCGCAGGGGCAGAGTTCGCTGATTCCTTAGGTGCAGATGTCATTAATAGCTCCTTAGGCTATAGCACCTTTGACGATCCAGACGACGACTATACGGTAGACGACCTTGATGGACGTACTAGCATTATCACCTTAGGCGCTTTAGCCGCAGCTCGCACCGGAATGCTTGTGGTTACCAGTGCTGGTAATGCAGGAGGTAGTGCTTGGGATAAAATTACGTTCCCAGCTGATGCCGATAGCGTTCTCACCGTAGGAAGTGTAAATCAGTACGGTATTGCGAGTACTTTCAGCTCTAGGGGGTATACTGTTGACGGCCGTGTTAAACCAAATGTTTGCGCCCGCGGCGAAGGTGCAGTTGTATTTCGACCAGATGGTCAAATCGCTTGGGGAAACGGCACCAGTTTCAGTTCACCCATTATGGCAGGTGCAGCTGCTTGCCTCTGGCAAACCCAACCCAATGCGACAGCCCAACAGATTATTAAAGCGCTCGAGACCAGTGCCTCACACTATTACAGCCACAACATTCGCATAGGATATGGGATTCCTAATCTCGGATTGGCAAAGCGTAACCTAGATGTAGTAGTAGGTGGGGAGGTACCTCGAACCTTGGTATATCCTAATCCCTTTGCGGATTACGTTGAACTCTTCCTACCCGACGGAGAAGCCTTGGACATCGAACTCGAATTGTATGATCTCATGGACCGTAAGGTTGCAGGGGGTATACTAACTGGAAAACGCTATCAAACCCTTTGGAGTCCAGGAGAACAAGTGCCAGCCGGAATGTACATTCTTCATATCTGGAGAGGCCAAGAGTATCAACGAATTCGTGTAATCAAGACCATCTAAGTATGAATCGACTTACGGAATTACTAGGAACTAAATACCCGCTTATCCAAGGTGGTATGATTTGGTGTTCTGGTTGGGAGCTGGCTTCAGCGGTTAGTAATGCGGGAGGTTTAGGTACTATTGGTTCGGGTTCAATGTACCCTGATGTGCTCGAGGAGCATGTGGTAAAATGCAAGAAGGCAACTGATAAGCCATTTGCGGTTAATCTGCCTTTGCTTTATCCTCAGATTGATCAACATTTAGAAACCATTGTTAAGCATGAAGTTCCTGTTGTTATAACAAGCGCCGGATCTCCAAAAAAATATACAGCATTTTTTAAATCTCACGGCATCAAGGTGCTACACGTAGTTTCGAGTAGTCTATTCGCCTTGAAAAGCCAAGAAGCGGGTGTTGATGCAGTTATTGCAGAAGGTTTTGAAGCAGGCGGGCACAATGGGAGAGAGGAGACCACTACGATGTGCCTCATTCCGCAAGTAATCAAAGCAGTTGAGATTCCTGTAGTGGCAGCGGGTGGAATTGCTTCTGGAGCCGCTGCGTTTGCAAGTATAGCGTTAGGAGCTGATGGATTTCAATGTGGTAGTGTATTTATTCCAACTAAGGAAAGTAGTGCCCATATCAAGTTCAAAGAAGCGATTATCACTGCAAAAGAGGGAAACACTAAGCTCACTTTACATGAGATTGCTCCTGTCCGATTATTACATAATCCATTTTATGAAGCCGTAGTGAAGGCTTATGACGATGGCGCAAGCGTTGAAGAATTAAAACTGTTGCTAGGCCGTGGACGTGCCAAAAAGGGCATGTTTGAAGGTGATTTAAATGAAGGTGAATTGGAGGTGGGTCAGGTAAGTGCCCAATTAAATGCAATCACCACGGCGAAGGATGTTGTGGACAATATGATGAAGGAATACAATGCCCTGGCAACATCAAACTTTCAGCGTTACTGATCGCCGAAAAATCCTTTTAAAACCGTCCGCAATCCCCAAACGGCTAGAAAGACACCGGTAGCCATAATCAATAACGAGATCACGGTCCAATACCATGCTCCAGTCGTTCCTTTCCCAATAAATAAAGCGGGCCCGATAAATATGAAAGGAAACGACCAAGCCATCTTGTATAAACCGGCTATAATTACTTCCTGTCTACTTTTTTCTTCCATTGGTGTACTTATTTACGGCATCGCGCACACTGCCACATTCTAGCAGTAATTCTTTGGCCTCATCATAACCAAGGGAAGTCGCTTCCATAATCATGCGAGTGCCTCTATCCACGAGCTTGGCATTGCTTAACTTCATGTCTACCATGCGATTTCCCTTGACATGACCAAGTTGAATCATGGCGCTAGTAGAAATCATGTTCAGTACCATTTTTTGGGCAGTACCCGATTTCATTCTAGTCGAACCAGTAACAACCTCAGGACCAACAATTATTTCGAGTGGATGATCCACCGACTCTGCTAATGGGGATTTCTCATTACAGGTAATACATGCGGTTAACAAACCATGTTCTTTGGCCGCTTTTACACCGCCAATGACATAGGGCGTGGTTCCACTCGCTGCAATCCCAACAACTGTATCGTTTGCAGTGGGGGAATAGGCATAGATATCCCTCCAAGCACCATTTGGATCATCCTCTGCATCCTCTACGGCCTTTCTTATGGCAGAATCACCGCCAGCGATGAGTCCTATTACTACATCGTGAGGCACTCCGTAAGTTGGAGGGCACTCGCTCGCATCCAAAATCCCTAACCTCCCTGAAGTCCCAGCGCCTATATAGAACAATCGACCACCAGATTTCATTCTAGGTACTAGTTGATCAACGAAAGAAGAAACGTCTTGAATCTTTTCAGCAATCGCCTGACTTACTTTGTGGTCCTCTGCATTGATAGCGAGAAGCAACTCCCTAGAACTCATTCGCTCCAGGTGGTCATAATTGCTGGTTGATTCAGTGGTTCTCATGCGATTCTTTGAAGTTTAGCCATATAAAACCCATCATTGAATTCGGCGGGGTCAACACTCTGATCTTCAATTAATTTAAACTTTTCGTTGTTCATTAAAAATGAATCAATCTGACCACGATTTTCTTGAGGTAGAATACTGCAGGTCGCATAGACCATTGTACCTCCTGGTTTAACCATTCGTGAGTATGAATGAATTATTTCATATTGAACATCATTCAATCTTTCAAGATGGTCGGGTTGCAATTTCCATTTCGTATCAGGTTCACGTTTTATCACACCCGTACCGGAACAAGGAACATCCAATAGAAGGTAATCTGCCGTATTTTCCAATTCAGCAAGTACCCCTGTTTCTTCCCAAGCGCGAGTCTTCACGATTGACAAACCGCTTCTTTGAGTACGTTTAAGCAGTTCACCGAGCTTTCTTCCCTCGACATCCATGGCAATCAAGGTGCCTTGATTTTCCATTAATTCTCCTAGATGTAAAGTTTTACCACCGGCTCCGGCACAAGCATCGATAACTGTGCTGCCGGGCGTGGGGTTTAAAAAGGGTGCGATGACTTGACTACCCGCATCTTGTACTTCAAACCAGCCCTCTTGAAAGGCAAAAATATTGTTTAATCGCGGGCGACCCTCAATACACAACACTCCAGAAAATGATGGATGCGGAAACGTTTTAATTCCAGCTTCCGAAAGTGCATTGATTACTTGCTCTTGAGTAGCCTTAAGACTATTTACACGTATGTTGACTGTGTTTGGGATATTCATGGCCCTGGCAATACTCGCCCAACGGTCTGCCCCTAATTGTTCTTCAGCAAGCGCAGAGAACCAAGAGGAGTAACTCTCCAACGTCGCTGTATCCGTAATTGAACCTACACGTTCATCAATACTGATGTTGCGTATCGAATCAAACTTTGGCCAATCGGGCAAGGAATAGCCTTTCCACATCCAATAAATGCCGAAGAGCTTTTGAAGGTCTTTACGTTTTGTACTTGGTTCTTGACCAAGTAAGGCCCACAATAGGCCCCACCAACGAACCATCTCATAGGTATGCTCAGCAACAAAACTCCGATCACGAGAGCCCCATTTTTTATTTTGACGTAGGAGACGTTCAACCACTTTGTCAGCATATATGCCCTTTCCAAAAGTGATCTCAAGTCCTTCGAGAACTCCTGCTACTGTATTTGGAAACAGACGTGGTGATTGAATCTCTGTCATTAGATAGATGGATACTTAGACGGATTACGCTCGTTCATTAGAGCATAGATACGCTCAACCATATCGTCAACACTAGGTTTTGAGAAATAGTCACCATCCGAGGCAAAGGCTGGTCTATGGTCTTTAGAGGTGATGGTTAACGGTGCAGCATCAAGGTACTTATATCCCTGTTGATCTTCTAAAATCTGTTGCAGTAAGAATGCGCTAGCGCCACCACGTACGTCTTCATCTATAACTACGAGTGCATTCGTTTTTTTGACGCTTTCAACGACAGCATGATCCAAATCAAATGGGATAAGGGATTGCGCATCGATTAGCTCTACACTTATATTCATTTGCGCCAACTCATCACAAGCGGCCTGCGCCAATACACAATTAGAACCGTAGGTTAGTAAAGTAATATCGGTTCCTTCTTGTAAGACTTCAATAGCCCCAATGGGTGTAGTATAGTCTCCCACGTTTTTTGGAAGCGGTTCCTTTCGACGGTACCCATTCAGACATTCGATTACCAAAGCAGGAGTCTCAAGCTCCATGAGCTTGTTATAAAATCCAGCGGCTTGAACCATATTCCGAGGAACAAGCACATACATACCCTTGATACTATTTATAATGGTTCCCAGAGGAGAGCCTGAGTGCCAAATTCCTTCAAGGCGGTGTCCACGCGTACGAACAATAGTTGGAGCCATCTGACCACCAACAGTTCTGTAATGCACAGTTGCCAAGTCATCCGACATTATTTGCAATGCATAAAGTAAATAGTCCAAGTACTGAATTTCAGCAATTGGTCGAAGACCACGCATGGCCAACCCAATTCCTTGTCCCATTATTGTTGCCTCACGAATCCCAGCATCCGATACACGAGTTTCTCCATATTTGGCTTGCATACCCTCTAGACCCTGGTTGACATCTCCAATTTTACCCGAATCCTCACCAAAAACCATGGCTTGAGGGTACTTACTGAATAAGGCGTCGAAATTATCACGAATGACAATGCGAGCATCTACCGATTCCGAACCACTAAGATCAGGTGCTACGAATTCTAGTAATTTTTCTTCGTCATTTGGGTTGTACAGGTGAGAGCTATAACGACGTTCTTGCTCAGCAGTTGCTGTACGTAGCCATTGCTTCATCGCACTTTGATCGATCTTTGGGTCATTGGCTGTCAATCGAATAGCCTTACGGACCGCTTTAATTGACATGGCTGCGTCTAGATCTACTTGAGCCTCCAATTCTTGAATTAGAGGGGTAACAAATATTCCTTTTTCACCTATCTGCTGAACGGGTCGTAATAACCCAAGAGCCTCAGTGCGGAGGGTAGAAGGAAGGCTTTGGAAAATGGACCAAGCTTCTTTTTTACCTTCTCGAGCAGCCTTTTTAGCTTCTTGCTCAACTTCGTTTAGTTCTTCCTGTGTGGCAATTCCACGCTCAATAATCCAATTTCCAAATTGAAGGATACAATCATGATCTTTCTCCCATTGCAAGCGCTCGGGGCTTTTGTAGCGCTCGTGCGATCCTGAAGTACTATGTCCTTGAGGTTGGGTCATTCCTTTAACATGAATCAACACGGGAACATGCTCTTCGCGAGCAACTTTTGAAGCGCGAAGGAATGTCTTGATCAACTCGGGGTAATCCCAAGCTTGTACAACGAAAATATCATACCCTTTTCCGTTCTCGTCACGTTGGAAACCCTTTAAGATTTCAGAGATATTTTCTTTTGTCGTTTGGTATTCGGCCCCGACGGAAATTCCGTATTCGTCATCCCAAACAGAAATAACCATGGGTACTTGGAGTACGCCTGCTGCATTAATCGTCTCAAAGAATAAACCTTCAGAAGTAGAGGCGTTACCAATTGTACCCCATGCTACTTCGTTTCCATTATTTGAGAATTTCTCAGATCCATCAAATTTCACCTCTTTGTAAACCTTAGAGGCTTGAGCCAGACCAAGTAATCGAGGCATTTGCCCCGCCGTAGGACTTATATCTGAAGAACTGTTGTACTGTTTGGTTAAATCAACCCAATTCCCATTTTCATCTAAAGATCTTGTGGCAAAGTGGCCGTTCATTTGGCGCCCACCTGCCATTGGCTCTACGTTTACGTCCGTAACGGCATATAATGAGGTGAAGAAGCTCGTTGCATCCATCTCTCCGAGGGCCATCATAAAGGTTTGGTCTCTGTAATATCCAGAACGGAAATCACCTAATTCGAAAGCTTTAGCCCATGCTATTTGGGCCAATTCTTTACCTGCTCCAAAAATTCCAAATTTTGCTTTTCCTGTGAGAACTTCACGTCGTCCCATGAGGGAACATTCTCTAGACATTGTTGCAATTCGGTAGTCCTCAAGGACTTCCGTTTTGTATTCCTGGTAGCTGATTTCTTTGGTATGTTTCTCTGTCATGTGATAGGGTTGATTTTACTCCCTACAAATATACGACAGAATAGGCCCTACATTATTCGCTTGAAGACGAAGAGAACGAACAAGGTGATTACAATGAATAACATCACCTGAATACCGCCACTTTTGTAATGGACATTGTGCAATTTCAAGTCCTTGCGATAGCTGTAGATTAAATAGGATAGAAATGCGATAGCAAATAAGCCTGCGAATATCCAATGACCGGTTGTTATGTTTTCCATGTTGTAAATTTACATTCCATTGTATGAATAGACTTGATTCCCATGAAGAAACAATTAGAACACGTAGAAAAATTCCATAACACTTTCGGCATAAATAATCAGTATGCCCCAACTAGTGCTATTTCTGATGCTACCATAGATCTGAGATTTCGATTAATGGCAGAGGAAAATGAAGAATACCTCGAAGCTGCCAAAGCAGGAGATTTAGTCGAGGTTGCGGATGCCTTGGGTGATATGATGTACATTCTATGTGGAACCATATTAAGCCATGGAATGCAGCATGTAATAGAGGAAGTTTTTGAGGAAATTCAGGCTTCCAATATGAGTAAATTGGGGGAGGATGGGAACCCTATTTACAGAGAAGATGGTAAGGTCATGAAAGGACCAGGGTATTTCAAACCTAATATTGCCGCGGTATTAGACCGAATGAGAGGCTAGGGGAGTAAATCAGATTTTGTAGGTCGTTGCTCAAACTTTGGTGTGCAACCATTCAATGATGTTGTCTCAGCTTGATTCAGCGGGGCGTATTTCGCTTGGACATCACGAGCCATTTGAACACGCTTCACCTCACCATTCATAAATTTTAAACGCAACCAAGAACAGGTACTATTATTTACCCCTTGGGCTTGCGTTTCTGAGACATTGAACAGCAAGCTTTGAGTATTGCCTTCTAATCGGACCATTTTCATCTGGTTGTCATCGAAATATCCGCTCAAAGACTTACCAACCACTTGGTCAAAATAGAGGCTGTCCTTGGTTTGATTCATAATCTTGACATTACCAATCATATAAATACTGTCCAATTGTTTCTTCAAAAGCTTTAATGCGGCAGAGTCCGCTTCAAATTGACTTTGAGAGCTCCACAGTGTCGGCATTGGATACAATGAAAGAAACTGAGTCGATTCATCATAGAAAAAATTACTGCTTTTCCCCTGAAAATCAGGGCTGAAGAATTGTGTCGCCCCCTTTAAGTATACTCGTTTATCCGTGCTATCTGATCGGATAAAAAGTGAATCGCCAATTGCATAAAGCGTATCGCTGTTCATCGATTGCTTATAATGTACGGGAGTATACGCATCCACAAATACTGGATTTGATGCATAGTTTATGTAGTCGCTCTCAAGCACAAATCCCTCAGTTGTATCTGCAACCATGGCGTTACCAACCAATACCCCAGACTCTATCTTAAGATTATATTCTAAAGAATTGGATTTAATAAAACGCTTCGGAGACCTCATTGTAGCACCATCTCGAAGATGGAGTAAGCGTTCATCTGCTTCGTAGTTCCCTGAACGACAATTCAATACCGTGCTGTCCTTTATCATTTCAGTAGGGCCTGCGAACTCATAATGGTTTTTATTTGGACTGTAGAGTAATGTATCTGTAGTCATGTAGAACGAGGTGTCCTTTGCGATTACATTTCCTCGAAGTTTGACCAAATCAGCATCTGTATTGAAACTTCCAACGTCTGCCGTTAAGGCTAAACTCTTCCGCTCAAGAGTAGATCTCGTGATAAAATATGCGGTGGAGTTATTTCTATTGAATCTAAGACTCGTTGTTTCAAGTCTAGAAGAAGGCGTCGTTAAAATGACTTCTTTCGAGATGACGAAAACACGATCGTTACCGTTGTAATCGAGACGTTTTCCCTGCACTCGAATGGTGTCCGATTGAACGATTCGAACATTACCGAAAGCCTGGAACGTATTCGCTGGTTGAATCAAAATAGCTGAATCGCAATACATCTTTGCAACATCTTGCTGTAAACCAACATTTCCACGAAGATAAAAGGTGCGTGAGTCATCACTTCCTTTAACAATATCGGTGATATCGCTACTAAGAATAGAAATTCTTGTTTGGCCCCAACCTATGCTAAGGGTGGAGAAAAAAAGGGCCACACAAAGTTGTATGGCCTTTCTCATTATTTTCTCATAATTGTTTGCGCTCTATCCGGACCCACACTAACAAGTGTGATAGGAACACCCACTTCAGCCTCAATGAAAGCAATGTAATCCTTGAATGTTTGCGGGAACTCGTCCTCTGCAACCATCTTAGTCAGATCTTCCTCCCATCCAGTCATCTCAGTGTATATAGGCTCTATCAGGTCTTCTTGAAGCTTGTATGGCAAATGGTCGATAACTTCACCTTTGTACTTGTATGCTGTACAAATTTGTAGATTTCCTATACCGGATAATACATCTGCCTTCATCATCATTAACTCTGTAACGCCATTTACATTGATAGCGTATTTCAACGCCGGTAAATCTAACCAACCACAACGTCGAGGACGCCCAGTAGTAGCACCGAACTCATGACCATTTGACTGGATCGTTTCACCCAGGGCGTCAAAAAGTTCTGTAGGGAAGGGGCCTGAGCCAACTCTCGTACAATAGGCCTTGAAAATACCGTATACATTTTTGATTTTGTTTGGCGCAATACCCATACCTGTACAAGCACCTGCACAAGTTGTATTGGATGAGGTGACAAATGGATAGGTTCCAAAATCGATATCCAATAATGTTCCTTGTGCTCCTTCAGCCAAAATGGTTTTTCCTTCCGCCATTTTCGTATGGAAATACGGCTCACTGTCAATGATATCAAGCGATCTTAGATATTCAACAGCGGCAAACCACGTAGGTTCTAATTCTTCTAGGTTGTATTCAAAATCGGCATACCCACCTAAAAGTTGCTCATGTTTAGCAACCAATTGATCGTATAATTCTTGGAAATTATCCAATTGAATATCCCCGACACGCAAACCGTTTCTGCCGGTTTTGTCCATATAGGTAGGACCAATTCCCTTCAAAGTGGAACCGATTTTCTTTTTGCCCTTTGAACTTTCACTTGCAGCATCAAGCAATCTATGTGTTGGAAGAATCAAATGTGCCTTGCGCGAAATTTTCAAGCGTGACAAAACATCAGGCTCTTGGGCAATCAGTTTATCTAGCTCAGTCTTGAAGATTACGGGGTCAATTACAACACCATTTCCTACAACATTCATCACACCTTGGTGAAATACACCTGAAGGAATGGTATGTAGGACATGTTTTTTGCCCTCAAATTCTAAGGTGTGACCTGCATTAGGGCCGCCCTGGAACCTTGCGATGATATCATATTGACGCGTCAATACATCTACAATTTTACCTTTTCCTTCATCACCCCATTGGAGCCCAAGAAGCACATCTACTGCCATATTTAGTTGTTGTTGGACGGTTTTCTCTTTGCGTAGAAGTAAAGACTATGACTTTCAACCTCTACACCGAAAAGATCTTCGATAGTTTGTTTAATGTTTTGAATTCTTGGATCACAAAATTCGAATACTTCGCCTGTATCCGTGAGAATAACGTGATCGTGTTGTTTGTTGAAATACGATTTCTCGTAAAAGCTTTGGTTCTGACCAAACTGATGTTTGCGAACTAAACCACATGTAATTAGTAATTCAATGGTATTGTACAATGTGGCACGCGAAACGCGATAATTCTTATTCTTCATGTTTAGATACAAGGTCTCTACATCAAAGTGGTCGTCATTTTCGTAGACCTCCTTTAAAATAGCAAAGCGTTCAGGAGTCTTTCTTTGGTTGTTTTCTTCCAAATAGCGACCGAACACTTCCTTAACCTTCTCGTATGCTTCTGTTGTACCCATGAGAATTAAAGCGCTAAAATACGTCGTATCAACTGAATTTTCCGACTCTCGATACAGTACTTATACCCTCAAGTTGTTTAATATTTTGAATGGTATCGGTTAAGGCCACTTTATCCGCGACTTCAATGGTCAATTGACCTGTGAATAACCCGTCATCGACGGAGAATGAGATGGCTTTTATATTCAGGCTTAATTCACTCGAAATAACCTTGGTAACATCATTCACTAGTCCCATCCGATCCATGCCTTCGATGAGCAAATTGATGGTCGCCATGCTGCCTTTTTTGTCAACCCATTTTGCCTTCAATGTTCTATTGGCAAAACGACTCTGTAATAAAACTGCATTTGGACAATCATCTCGATGAACTTTAAGTCCTTCTGCAGTCGTTACAAATCCAAACACTCGGTCGCCAGGAATGGGGTTACAACATTTTGCAAGTGTGTATTCCATTTCGTGCTCGTCAGTTCCGAATACGAGCATCAAATTCTTATTCTTCTGGGCTTCCTTTTCTAAAGGTTTTTGCTTTGCATAACTGCTCTTAACAATCTTCCGCTTGAAGTAATTTACGAGACCCGCAGTCTCTCGTGCGTATTCCCGTAATTTCTTATTGTCGATTACACCTAAACCAACCTTGTAATACAGTTCCTCTGGAGTTCGTAAACCGAAGAAATTGACCAATTTCTGAATATTGCTATGTGTACTTTTCAGCTTGAGTACTTTCAATTTGCGCTCAAGAGTCATTTGGCCTTGACCTGTAATGAGTTGCTTCTCTTTTTTAAGGCTTTGCTTAATTCTTTGCTTTGCCTTTCCTGTCTTTACAAATCCCAACCATTCTTCCTTGGGCTCCTGTTTTAAGGACGTTAAAACCTCGATTTGATCTCCGGACTTTATAGGTGAGCTAAGAGGGACCAACTTTCCATTGACCTTCGTTCCGAGGCAATGCGCACCTACCTCTGAATGAACGTCAAAAGCAAAATCAAGAGCGGTAGCACCTTTCGGTAGAGTGACCATTTCACCTTTAGGAGTAAAGACGAAAATCTCACTTGAAAAAAGGTTCATTTTGAAGTTGTCAATGAAGTCTTCGCTGTCGTTATCTGGATTGTCCAAGAACTCACGAATTCTTCGCAACCAGCTGTCTAACTGATTACTGCCGGAACTATCTTCTTTATATTTCCAATGCGCTGCAAAACCATTCTCAGCGATATCATCCATTCGCTTCGTACGAATTTGAACTTCAACCCAGTTGCCATCTGGCCCCATAACGGTGGAGTGTAGACTCTCATATCCATTACTTTTTGGAGCCGAAATCCAATCTCTTAATCGCGACGGATTAGGATTATAATTTTCAGTTATAATGGAATACGCTTTCCAACATTCTGCTTTCTCGGCAGCTAAGGGGGTATCTAAAATTATTCGAATGGCATATTTATCATAGACCTCATCAAAAGAAATATGTTGGTTGTGCATTTTTCTTCGAATAGAATAAATGCTTTTGGTTCTTTTCTTTATTTCGAACTTCAAACCGGACTTTTTCAACTCGTCACCAACGGTTCGGGTAAACTTATTGAGATAATCAAAGTCCTTCTTCAAAAGAAGATCCATCTTGGTTTGAAGGTCCTCGAAAACTTCAGGCTCAGTATATTTTAAACTGATATCCTCCAACTCAGTTTTGATGCGGAATAAGCCTAATCGGTGGGCTAATGGGGCATAAATGAAGAGCGTTTCGGATGCAATCTTTAATTGTTTATGCGGAGGCATGCCCTGCATGGTTCTCATATTATGCAGGCGGTCTGCCAACTTTATAAGAATCACTCGGACATCATCAGAAATGGTTAAGAGCATTTTCCGATAGTTTTCGAGCTGCATACTGCTCTCCATTCCAACTACACCAGAGATTTTGGTCAAGCCATCAATCAATCGAGCCACGTTCGGGCTAAACATGTTTTCAATATCTTGGAGCGTGTAGTCAGAATCTTCCACGACATCATGCATCAGCGCGGTCGCAATACTCGTAGGACCCAGGCCAATTTCAGTCGCAACGATTTGGGCTACAGCAATTGGATGCGTGATATAGGGTTCTCCAGTTTTACGGCGTACGCCTTTATGAGCATCCTTTGCCAGTTGAAAGGCACGAGTAATGAGCTGGTTATCCGCGTCTTCAGTCTTATACTCAATACTGTTGAGCAAATCTTGGAAGGCGCCTTCTACCAATATGAAATCTCTATCCTCGTTTGTGGTCATCAATCTAGTCGATTAAGAAAATTGCGGGTCTTTTGCTTAAATCAAAACGTTCCTGCTTCCACTGGCTGATGGTTTTCGTCTTGATTTCCTGACTATCTAAGGTAATATCTACGGCGATACAAAGTTTGGTCTCAGGATGCAAAATCGTTAAGAGTTCTTCCAAAAGTTTGTTATTCCTATAGGGCGTTTCCATAAAGATTTGGGTGATACCGTCACGACAATCTTTGACCATGGCTTGAAAAACCCGCTTGCGAATCTGTTTGTCAAACGGAAGGTATCCTCTAAAGGTGAATTGTTGTCCATTAAAACCGCTGCCCATCAGCGCTAGAAGGATAGAGGAGGGGCCGACTAAGGGAAATACATTTAGGCCTCGACGATGCGCAATACTTACTATTTCAGCTCCTGGATCGGCCACACAGGGTACACCTGCCTCTGAAATTATACCAATATCATGTCCTTCCTCCGCAGCATCTAGAAACTTTGGTAAGTCCAAAGGATCTGTATGTTTATCCAAGATGTCTATTCTAAGTTCTTGCTGATTTTTATCCGGCAGCATTGATTTGATGTATGCTCTTGCCGTGCGTTCATTTTCAACAATCAAATATGTAATGCTCATCAATTTACTTTGAACATCGATGGGAATGGTTTCTGAGAAGTTTTGACCACCAAGAGTATTCGGAATTAAATAGATATTTCCTCTCATACGTTTCTTTCAATAAATGCATTAATGGCTTGTTCAAGCATTTCAAACACCTCAGAAAATCCACTTTGACCGCCAGTATACGGATCTGGGACCTGCCTGTTCTCGCCCGGATAGATTTCATTCATAATCAGTCTAACTTTTGAAGCACTTTGCTCATCTGGGGCTAAGCGCACAATGTTGCTATAGTTTGATGAGTCCATTGCGAAAATGACATCAAAATTTTCAAAGTCTTGAACTTGAAATTGTCGGGAGCGCTGATGATCAATGGATATACCATTTCGTCGAGCCTCTAATACCGAACGTGTATCAGGTCGTTCACCTTGATGCCAACCGGAGGTACCTGCAGAATCTACGGACCAATGTTCGGGTAATTTTGCTTCGAGAATTCCGTGAGCTAGTGGGGAACGGCAAATATTGCCTAGGCAAACCATTAGAATTTTCATAATAAAAAAAGTCAGTACCCGAAGATACTGACTCTAATAGCATTCATTAAAAATGTCTTATGATAATGTGAGTCTTTTCTGTAAATCCTCCACATAAGTTCTGAAGCGCTTGTCTGTTTCCTTCAGATTATTTACCGTTCTGCAAGCATGCAAGACTGTCGCATGGTCTTTATTACCACATTGTTGGCCAATTGATGCAAGGCTGTTCTTGGTCAATTGTTTTGAGAAATACATAGACAACTGACGCGCTTGTACGATTTCTCTTTTTCGAGTTTTACTCTTCAACAACTCAAGAGGCATATCAAAGTAATCGCAAACGACTTTTTGAATAAAGTCAATTGAAATCTCTCTAGTCGTGCTCTTAACGAATTTATCGACCATTGACTTTACTAGGTCCATGGTGATTTCTTTTCTATTTAAGCTACTTTGGGCCAAAATAGAGATAAGGGCACCTTCGAGCTCTCTAATGTTGGAATTGATGGCATAAGCGATGTATTCTATGATCTCTTGATCCATTTCAATACCATCGTTATACAGCTTCTTAACCAAGATTGCAACGCGAGTTTCTAAATCCGGTTTCTGTAAATCAGCGCTCAATCCCCATTTAAAACGGCTTAACAAACGTTGCTCCATACCTTGTAGCTCCACGGGAGCACGATCCGAGGTTAGAATAATTTGATTGCCATTTTGATGGAGGTGGTTGAAAATCTCAAAGAACACATCTTGAGTTTTTTCTTTACCTGAGAAACTCTGAACATCATCGATAATGAGCACATCAATCATTTGATAGAAATGCACAAAATCATTTTTGGTGTTGTTCCGTATGCTGTCAATAAATTGTTGTGTGAATTTCTCAGCACTAACGTACAAAACGGTCTTTTCAGGGTAGTTGTCCTTTATTTCAACACCAATGGCATGAGCCAAATGGGTCTTTCCTAGACCTACACCACCATACAACATCAAAGGATTGAATGAGGTGCCTCCTGGATTCTTAGATACCGCAAAACCCGCACTACGCGCCAATCTGTTGCAATCACCCTCGATAAAATTATCGAAGTTGTAACTTGGATTTAGCTGAGAATCGATGTTAAGCTTTTGAAGACCGGGTATAACGAAAGGATTTTTAATGCTCTTCTCGTTTCCAATCTTCATTGGCATGTTAACACTTTGGGGATTGATCTTCTTACGACCAGCACTTGGGAGCTTCATCGTAGGAGGTGTAGCGTTGTCGTAAGCATTCTCTAAGACAATGCTATATACCAATTTTGCGTTCGTGCCTAACGATTTAGTAATCGCTGATCTAAGTAGTTGAATGTAGTTCTCTTCGAGGTATTCATAAAAGAACTTAGAAGGTACTTGAACAGTAAGTACAGCTCCCTGAATTTTTAGTGGTTTGATTGGCTCAAACCATGTTGCAAAACATTGTTCATCTACATTGTCATTAATGAATTGGAGTGTATCATTCCAAACGGCATTAACGCTTTTATCCATGGTCAAAAAATCTCTTATCGGCGGCTGTTCAAACCTCCGTCAGTGTACAGTTAATATAAAATGTCTGGGGCGGCAATTTTGAGGTGAGTGTGACCTCATTGTCTTGCTTTACAAATGTGTTTATAAAATCCCAATCAAAAAAATTTTTATGGGGTTGTGTTAATAAAAAGTTTTGTTTAAGGGGTTGTATAATCATCTGTTAATCAATGATTTGAGTATTCGGCCAAAAAAAATAAGTATAAATTACTGCTATGGCGCTGCCTTGTGCATAAATAGTAGAGTTTGAGCCTTTTGGGTTGTGGAATTCATCCGAAGGAAAGTTCTAAATTGAAGGCCCAATGGAAATAAATTTTACAAATATTACTGAATTTCGTCCGCGCTATTCCGAGACGGATCAAATGGGTGTGGTGTACTACGGAAACTACGCCAGCTATTTCGAAGTTGGCCGTGTCGAATTGCTTCGGGATATTGGGATGACCTATGCAGAAATGGAAGCTTCAGGAACAATGCTTCCAGTAGTACATATGTCTATTGATTTTAAGCGTGGTGCGAAGTACGATGAGCGGATCTTTTTGGAGACCAAACTTATTGACTTGCCAACACGAAAGATATCATTTTACCATCATTTGCGTGACGCCTCAGGCAACACGCTGGTCACAGGTAAGGTTGTCCTTGTTTTTTGTGATACAAAAACTTTTAAGCCAAAAAGTTGTCCTGAAACATTACTTAAATGTCTTAGCGAACCTTTAAAGTAAGCGCGGGCATGTCCGTTCCATAGACTTCAATGAGGCAAGTATGTCGATTCAAAACGGTTGCACCTGGCGCGGCGACCAATTGTGAAATCAATCTACCAAGGGCATCGTACTCATTTACGAATAATTCGGAATCCTTGGGGTTGAGTATTCCTCTTTCTCCCAATTCATTCGCGAATATACTCGGGTTAAGTACTTGGGTAAGGTTCGCAACCTCACTTGTAGTTAGGATGTTCTTTGGAGTGCCAAATGCGGAATTAATTTGATTTTGATACTGTCCACCTGTGATAAGCGAATCGGTAAACAATATATTCTTAGCGATGGAGCGAAGGCTTTGATTGGGAAGAAGCATATGGCATGCTTCGAGAATTATCTTGTCCGCTGTTGAAGGATTTACGCCATTTGACTCTGAAAATTCTAACATAGCACTCGTCATTAAGTCGGTATGCTGATAGATGTTGGAAAAGAATAGGGTATTGTAGTTCTTAACACCATCGTAAGCAATGGAACGTCCATTCCAAAACGTATTGTTTCCATCCCAATCAAATACTCTTGTACTTGTGACACCGATATTTCTGCCGTAGCGTTCTGCGAAATAATCCCCGAGACTTTCATCAAAAGTTCTCCGCTCTGTTCCTGTGTTTGTATTTGGCGCAACTGAATGCGAAATAGCATGACTTAGTTCATGAATGATGACATCAGCATCTTCGGCATCGTCAACGCCACCTTCTCCGAAATAAAGACGCGGTGGATTATAACCGAAATTAAACATGCTTTGATCTTGACCATTGAGTGCTTGAGGATCAACATGTATGGCATAATTCAGCACTGAATCGTAGCCTAGGCTTTGAAGATATTCATTCATCTTGGAGATATGATAAACAACCATAACCTGTTCGAATTCTGGTTCTGATCTGCTGCTTATCCAATCAGAAGGCACCGTGCTTGGGGCAATATACGGTGCGTCAAAATCGACCACTTTAATAAATTGATTCTCCAATTCCGCACCTCCTTGGATTGCATTGACCTCTATGCTGTCTATTAGTGTTAAAGAATCTAAGATTGCTCCATTTCCATCGTTCAAATCCACATAATTGCCGCCATAGCTGTATCCGTTGGGTGAAAGCGGGTCAGGGTTGAAAACGCGAACTGCGACTGTTGTATCCGTTAAATGCGCATTCAAATCTCTAATTTGCACTACCTCATTCCTCGACCGTATGGTGATCTGATGCGTGGATCCTTGTAATAGCGTATCGATGGTTATGTCTAGCCACTGTTGGCCATCAAACCATAAGGCGGGTCCTATGGGATTTAAAGGAAGTAAAGACCGCTTATAAGGGTTTAGGGTGGAACTGTGTTTAATTATCGTTCCGTCTGAATGATGATGAAGTTCCAATTCTAGCTCATCAAAGAGCATTGCTCCACTGACACTTAATGCGAAACGCTTATAAAGCGCATGTGGACTGTGGTGCGTACTGCTAAGCGTTCGCTTTATTTCAGGTGTATTCTGACTAAAGAGGCTAAAACTAATGAGTAACAGTAATGAGGTGATTGTTTTCAAATTGTCCTTTGATTTCCTCGAATTTACTTCGAATTACTGATATGGTATAGGTTAAGTTGACATGCTGATCACGATGAAGGACTTCTACGTTTTCCATTCTACAGATACGCTCAACAAATGATATCTGATCATAGGTAAAATGGACCTTGAACTCATTCGTTATTACGTTTGATACGATGGAAGTTGAATTTAGACAGGCCTGTGTAGCATCGCCATAAGCGGTAATTAAACCCGCAACACCTAGCTTCGTTCCGCCGAAATATCGCACCACAACAACCGCCACATTATACAAGTCGTACGACTTTAAAACCCGGAGAATTGGGGCACCTGCGGTATTGGCTGGTTCTCCATCGTCATTGCTTCTTTCTAAAACTTCAAGTGGTTCTATCCGATATGCCCAGCAATAATGATTAGCACCTTTTTCTTGTGCCTTTATCAAGTCCAATTGTGCAAAGAAACTCTCCTTTGATTGCACAGGTAAAACATAGGCGGTAAATGTGCTGCCCTTTACCTTTAAGCTCTCCCTATTAGGTTGATTTACCGATTTATAGCGATCCATGATACACCTCTAAAACATCATCGCAAAGTCTATTTTGGTGCTGAAAATCCTTCTCAAACGCTGGAGCCTTTGTGCCCGCTTCGAGGAGAATTGGCGAAGTATATCGATGAACTTCGTCCACCAAATTCGTCTGCATAAAAGAAGCCAAGAGTAGCGATCCACCCTCAACAATTATTGAAGTAATTCCCCAATGTAGAAGCTCCGGCAACCATTGTTCTATATCCTTTGGATCCTTATGAATGCAATCAAAACCATCAACTTGTTTTTGGCTGATCAACAACGGAGGAATTTCAAAAGATTTTAATAGCTCAAAATCAGGTTTATACTTTTCGCCGATCAATAGAATCGGTCGTGGAGGCTTGCCACTGAAATGGCGAAGATTGAGACGTGGTTGGTCCAATATTGCAGTTTTTGCCGTAACAACGATGCCGTCGTGTTGTGCTCTAAGCCGATGCGTATAGCAACTCGTAATTGGACCTGATATTTGAGTAGGGCCCATACGAAGACCTCTGTCAGCGTCTATGAATCCATCAGCGGATTGCGCAAATTTTAGGGTTATGTAAGGTCGATTCTCTTTCATATTGGTGAAGAAAACCCTATTCAATTCAATGAAAGGCGTAGGATCTGGTGCCAATTCCACTTGAATACCATGTTTTTCAAGATAATGCACCCCTTTGCCGGAGACTTCAGGATTTGTATCCAAACAACCTATAACTACTTTTCGAATCTTCTTCTCAACCAACAAATGGCTACATGGCGGTGTTTTACCAAAATGCGAACAAGGTTCAAGACTGCAGTACACCGTTGACTCGCTTAGTAATGAAGGATTTTTGACACTTTTTATTGCCATTACCTCGGCGTGTGGTTGACCTGCTCTATGGTGGTATCCCTCCCCAATAATTTTATTGTCATGAACAACAATAGCACCTACCAGCGGGTTGGGAGAGGTGTAGCCGCGAGCATAATTGGCCAATTGTAAGCAACGTGTGAGAAACTTGGCGTTATCCATGATACAAAGGTAGGGCAGTGTGCCTATTTTCGAAGGACATGAGAACAGTTTCACATTTTAGGACTGAGGCCACAGAAAAGCTAAGCCAATACTACGATGAGCGGGAAGTCGCTAATGTCATAGTGCTTTGGTTTGCATCTCGTTTAGGGCTTAATCGGACTGAACTTGTATTAAAGGCTAATGATGAAATTCCTTTCACGACGTTTCATTCCGATTTGAAACGCTTGATAGATCAAGAGCCAATTCAGCACATTCTCGGCAAATCCTACTTCTTTGATCTCGAATTGGTAGTAAATCAACATACACTTGTTCCAAGGCCAGAAACAGAAGAGTTGGTGGAACATGTCTTACGAGGGATGCCAAAATATCCTATCCACATTCTTGACGTAGGGACCGGCTCAGGTGCAATTGCCTTGGCTCTAAAATCAAAGCGACAAGATTGTGAGATTACAGCAATTGATTCGTCAGAAGAGGCGCTAGAAGTGGCAAAAGCCAATGCTATACACCATTCTTTGGACGTTTCCTTCATGCAAATGGACGCGCTCCGCCATGCGCTTCCTGAAGTGGACTTAATCGTAAGTAATCCTCCGTATATCCCAGAAATGGAGCGGAGACATATGGAGCGAAATGTATTGGAATACGAACCTGCTAAAGCGTTATTCGTGCCGGACCACGACCCGCTTGTTTTTTACAAGAAGATTGCTGAACAAGCAAAATCGGTAGCGTTCGAAATACACCATGATAAAGGCCCGGAAATGCGCGCAATGTTGGTTAATTTTGGATATGTGGACCTACACTTATTTCAGGACCTACAAGGGAGAGATAGAATAATAACAGCACACCATGAATCCAGAAGATCGTATTAACGAATTACGCAAGGAGCTACACGCGCACAACCATAATTATTACATTCTGGATGCGCCTACTATTTCCGATTTCGAGTTTGATACGTTACTAAAAGAATTGGAGGAGTTGGAACAACAGTTCCCTGAATTTAATGACCCTAACAGTCCCACAGTTCGCGTTGGTGGAGGAATAACCAAGTCGTTTGATACAGTGCCGCATGAGTACCCAATGCTTTCCCTCGGAAACACCTATAACTGGGAAGAATTAGCAGATTGGATTAAGCGAGTGCAAAAAGCCGCGCCTGAAAACACCTTTATTTGTGAATTGAAATACGATGGTGTCGCCATAGGTATTCGATATGAAAATGGACAACTTGTCCAAGCGGTAACTAGGGGAGACGGTACACAAGGGGATGATATCACGAACAACGTTAGAACTATCAAGAGCATTCCACTTCAATTAAGTGGAACTTATCCTGAACGTTTTGAAATTCGAGGGGAAATCGTAATGCCTCATGCGTCCTTTACATCCTTGAACGATCAGCGTTCTTCGGAAGGGTTGCCTTTGTTTGCGAACCCTAGGAATTGTGCCTCCGGCACTCTAAAACTTCAAGACAGTACCATAGTTGCATCACGTGGTTTGGATGCCTATCTCTATTTTGTGCTTCCAGATGGAATTTTAGGGTCAACGCATAGTGGCTCTATCGCAGCTGCCGGAAATTTGGGCTTTAAGGTTCCCCTCAAGGAGAATAAATTTATTGCATCCTGTCGAAGCATCGAGGATATTAAAAGTTTTATCGAGTATTGGGAAGTTGAGCGAAAGAACCTGCCATTTGATATTGATGGAATCGTTATCAAGGTAGATTCTTATGATACGCAATCTGAACTGGGTTTCACTGCAAAATCGCCCCGATGGGCAACGGCATTCAAGTTCAAAGCAGAGAAGGTCGAAACTCAATTGAACTCGATTACATACCAGGTCGGAAGGACTGGGGCTATCACACCTGTTGCTAACCTTTTGCCCGTTTGGTTAGGAGGAACAACCGTCAAGCGAGCCTCACTTCACAATCAAGATCAAATTGAATTACTTGATTTGCACGAGGGAGATTTTGTTTTTGTAGAAAAAGGAGGAGAGATAATACCAAAAGTAGTTGGTGTCAATACCGAACGAAGGTCCTTAAACCAAGAAAAGGTTAGATTCATAGAAGAGTGCCCTGAATGTTCGACGCCATTGGTTCGTAAGGAGGGTGAAGCGCAGCATTACTGTCCAAATGAAGCACA
The DNA here is from genome assembly GCA_964397915.1 of uncultured Polaribacter sp. GTDB lineage: Bacteria > Bacteroidota > Bacteroidia > Flavobacteriales > Schleiferiaceae > UBA10364. The sequence continues at coordinate 24,089 of CAYNLA010000001.1, forward strand.
TTGTCCTCCACAAGTTTCGGGAAGGATTCAGCATTTTATCTCTCGAAAGGCTATGGACATAATGGGCATGGGTAATGAGACCGTGCAACTATTTGTGCGTGAAGGTCTGATTACTTCACCAGCCGACTTATATGACCTAAAATATGAGCAAATCATAGCATTAGAAGGGTTTAAGGAGAAAAGCGTTAATAACTTGCTTGAAGGAATTGAACGGTCCAAACAGATTCCTTTCGATCGTGTACTCTTCGCACTTGGAATACGGCATGTAGGTGCAACTGTGGCAAAAAAGTTGGCAAAGCATTTTGGATCCATTACTGCCCTGATGGAGGCTACTGAGGAGACCTTGAACAATGTAGACGACATAGGAATTGTGATCGCCCAACAGCTTGTAGCACATTTTCAAAACCCTAATAACATCAAAGAAATCTTAAGATTGCTTGAAGCCGGTGTTCAATTTGAACTTGAAGCAACCGAACTGCCCACTGAAGGTCCACTAATGAACGCTAGGATTGTTGTAAGCGGAGTGTTTGAAACACTTACAAGAACTGAACTAAAAACGCTTATTGAAGAGTTGGGAGGAACGAATGTCAGCAGTATTAGTTCAAAAACCACTTATGTAGTTGCCGGTGATGGTATGGGTCCAAGTAAAAAGGAAAAGGCTGAAAAATTAGGTATACCGGTTTTAGATGAAGCATCCTTTCTAAAATTAATCGGGCGATGAGAAAACTACAGCTGTACTTCCTTAGGAAAGCACTAGACACGGCATTGCCAAGTAAGCAAGCACTGAGCTCGATTGATCCAAAGGTTACCGTATTAACGCGCGATAAGACTCTTGTAGATACCGTCAAAATGTATTTCACCAAGGTAGATTTTGTACTCTACGAAGACATCAAACGTCCAAAGGGCGAAACCGCACTAACTTGGCACCTTTATAAAGATGATTTAGATTATCGAGGTATACCCAAAAGAGCAATTCCTGCACCAGAGCAAAACCATATATTGTTAAATCTTGAACCAAAAGAACCATTATTAACATGGTACTGGTACGCACGCAGTTATGACTTTAAGGTAGATTTGTGCCAAGTATACTCCGATGCGGATATTCAGATTGGCAAATCCTTAGAAACATCTTTGCAGGAGAAACTACAAACCTTACAGAAGACTTTGAACGTAATTACCAAATGAACAACATTGATTTAAGCGGCGTGGGTGTCGCGCTCATCACACCTTTCAAAACTGATTTATCGGTTGATTATAATGGACTTCATGCGCTTCTCGAGCATTGCATCAAAGGGGGTGTAGATTATTTCGTAGTAAATGGAACCACTGCGGAGAATCCGGTTCTATCCGTTGAGGAAAAGAAATCCATTTTAGAATTCATCATAGAGAAAAATGCGAACCGACTTCCGATTATCTATGGAATAGGGGGCAATAACACCATGGCGTTGGTTGAAGAACTTCAAAGTTTTGATGTTGAAGGAGTTAGTGCTATCCTTAGCGCCAGTCCGTATTACAATAAGCCAACCCAAGAAGGAATTTATGCGCATTATGCAATGCTGAGCCAAAGCAGCCCATTACCGCTCATACTTTATAATGTACCCGGTAGAACCAGCAGCAATATTAGCGCGGAAACCACGGTTCGACTTGCGAAGGATTTTGGCAATATTATCGCAATCAAGGAAGCCAGTGGAAATCTTGATCAAATCACGGAGATTATCCTGAATAGACCTCCTGGATTCCAAGTGATTTCTGGTGATGATAATTTAACCATACACATGATGCTTCTCGGTGCAGAAGGAGTTATTTCGGTCAGCGGACAAGGGATTCCACACCTGTTTTGTGCCATGGTAGATGCCGCACTTGAAGGAAACTTTAGCGAAGCACAAGCACTTCATTTATCGCTATTTGAAATTACTAACCTTTTGTTTGCAGAAGGAAATCCAGCAGGTGTAAAAGCACTTCTTGATTTACAACACATTTGTGGGCCAACTGTTAGGTTGCCATTGGTTGAAGCAAGTGAGGGCTTAAGAGAGGAAATGAAAGAAATTCTCAATGGCTTAATATACTAGTTGTTAATTAACTACACTTCATTAATTATTTTCTAACAGTGTTCTAACGTCTCCTTTTTTCCGCAGAAGCATGTTTGTATAAATGCTACGCCATGGAAAAGAGACCTCTTGATGTTTGTGTTATCAGCGATGTTCATTTAGGAACATTTGGCTGTCATGCAAAAGAGTTAAACGAATACCTAAAAACAATCGATCCGAAAATCTTGGTATTGAACGGTGATATTGTAGACATCTGGAATTTTCGTAAAAGCTATTTTCCTAAATCGCACATTAAAGTCAAACCATCTACATGAATTCAGAGAATTGGGTTGAAAATTTAAGTGCGCTAGAATATGCAAATGGAAAGTGGACATTATATTCACATCCTTCAACTCAGCCCGATGACGATGATGAGGATGAAAACGATGATTTCTCCTTAAGTCAAGAGGCGATTTTAACTCACATCGTAAACAACAGGCCGAAGTCTGCATAATTTGAAAATACTTTATGCCTTTCAGGGAACCGGAAATGGTCACGTAGCTCGGGCTCGTGATCTAATACCACGTTTCGCTTTGCATGGTGAAGTAGATGCGCTAATTGCTGGACTTGAATCGGATATAGACTTAGGATTTCCTATTCGATACCAATTGAAGGGGCTGGCAATGGTGTATGACAAGAACGGTGCGGTGAGTTATTGGAATAGCTTGCTGCGTAACAACCTACTTAGATTTATCGTCGATGTAATAAGGCTGCCCGTTAGGAGCTATGACCTTGTGGTAATCGACTTTGAAGCCGTAACGTCATTCGCCTGTCTGTTAAAAGGAGTAAAATCCCTTCAATTAAGCCATCAGGCTGCTTATTTATCTCAGCTCAGCCCCAGACCGAGGAAACGAAGTGTACATTGGGAAATGGTGTTGAGATACATGTCTCCTTCGTCATATGCAATAGGTTTTCATTTTAGTGCTTATGATACCTTCATATTGCCTCCTATCATTCGAAAGGAAATTAGAGTTTTGACACCGACCATTGGCGACTACTATACGGTCTACTTGCCCTCATACAGTGTAAGCTACTTAGTTGATTTTTTCAAACGTTTCGAGAATGAACGTTTTCAAATTTTTACAAAAGAAGACGTTGATTATCAGAAATATAACTCACGTGTATTTAAAGCTTCCGTTGAGGAATTTAAAACCTCATTAGTTCATTCTAAAGGCTTGATTTGCGGCGCTGGATTTGAAGCGCCTGCCGAGGCAAGATACTTGGGCAAGAAAGTACTGGTTTGCCCAATAAAGGGACAATATGAGCAGTTGTGCAATGGTATTGCCTCACAAGACGTTGGGGCCTTTTTTGTGTCTTCCGTTGACGATTCGCAAAGGCTAATCTTCCATGAATTCTTCAATTCAAGCGCTGCTGAAAGAATGGCTTGGAAAGATTATGCAGATGACTTGGTAAGGTGCATTGTTAATAACGCTATAAATCGTAAGCCCCTAGACGATATTTCCTCTTTACAAGTGTGGTAAAAACACTACATTTGCACCTTCATGAAGGAAGCACTACATATCACATTTTTTAGTCTCTTCTTGGCACTCACCAGTTGTGGTGAATATCAAGAAGTCCTTAAGAGTAAGGATTTAGATTATAAATTCTCTAAGGCTGTCGAATACTATGACGCCGGAGAATACAATAAGGCGTATCCAATTTTTGACGAACTCATTTCTTTATACAGAGGTACTCACAAGGCACAAGAAGTTTATTTCTATTATGCTCATACCCTCTACAAGCAAAGAGATTATATTCTGGCGGGGTATCACTTCAAGAACTTCTATAAGACCTTCCCGAATGATGAAAAGGCTGATGAAGCAGCGTTTTTGACCGCATATTGTTATTACCTCGAAGCGCCGGAACATAGCCTTGATCAAGCATATACATACAAAGCAATCAATGAAATCCAGTTATTCATTAACACTCACCCAGAGTCAGACAAGATCGAGGAGTGTAATGAATTTATGGAAGACCTGCGAGGGAGATTGGAGAAGAAAAGCTACGATATAGCTTACCAATACTACCACACACGCAACTACAAGGCAGCCATTACTGCCTTTACCACCACACTTAGCGAATTCCCGGATACCCCATACCGTGATGACGCGATGTATTACCGCGCTATTGCGGCCTATAAGTTGGCTGAGAATAGCTTAGAGCAATTGCAAGAAGAACGTTACAGAGAGGCTAGAACGGCTCTGAACGATTATGAAGTTGCTTTTCCTGAGAGTCCAAGGCTAAAGGACTTACAAAAATTGAATCCTTAAAATTTCTATAACTCATGGATTACAAGAAAATGCAAGCGGACAAAACAACCCGCACGCACAACACCAATGAAATCGACGCTGCAACAAACAACATTTACGAGGCGTTGACCATTATTGCAAAGCGCGCTGAGCAAATAAATGACACGACGCGTGAAGAATTGCACGCCAAATTGGAAGAATTTGCTTCTTCAACTGAATCACTAGAGGAAATCTTTGAAAACAAAGAACAAATCGAAGTAAGTAAGTTCTACGAAAGTTTGCCAAAGCCTACAGCTCTTGCAATGCAAGAGTGGTTGGAAAATCGCATTTACTTCCGCAAAGAGGAAGAAAAGTAGTCTATCAACATGAGCCTTTTACACGGTAAAAAGATACTTGTAGGAGTATCTGGCAGTATCGCCGCCTATAAAAGCGCTCTTCTCGTAAGAGAATTTGTAAAAAGGGGTGCTGAAGTCCAAGTCGTTATTACTACGTCTGCTAAGGATTTCATCACTCCTTTGACTTTATCCACACTAAGTAAACGTCCAGTTTACAGCGATTTTATTGAAGAAGAACAAAAGGCCTATGGTGTTTGGAACAACCATGTAGATATGGGTCTTTGGGCAGATTACATGGTAATTGCTCCGGCTTCATCGAACACCTTGTCTAAAATTGCGACAGGAGCTTGTGATAATCTATTGACCGCCGTTTACTTGAGTGCCAAGTGTCCAGTTTTTGTAGCACCAGCCATGGATTTAGACATGTATGCAAATGGCGCTACCCAAGACAACCTTAATACGCTTCGTTCACGGGGTGTTGAAATTATTGACTCTGAAGTTGGGGAACTGGCTTCAGGACTCGATGGTAAGGGCAGAATGGCCGAGCCGTTAAATATCATCGGCTATCTCGAATCCTATCTTAAACTTAACCTGCCGTTAGCAGGTAAGAGGTTGCTAATCAATGCAGGACCTACACATGAGCACATCGACCCGGTTCGTTTCATAGGGAACAATAGCTCTGGAACTATGGGTCACGCACTTGCCCGTGCGGCTGCCGACTTAGGTGCTCAAGTTACATTGGTCTTAGGTCCAACAAACAAGTCGTTTGATTTCACTGGTATTGAAGTCAAACACGTCACAAGCGCTAAAGAAATGTATTTCGAAATGAATACACTATTTCCTGAGGCACACTTGACTATTTGTTCCGCAGCGGTTGCTGATTACACACCTGATGTTGTCGCTCATGAAAAGGTTAAGAAGACAGCAAATGAAAGCCTAGAAATCAAATTGGTCCCTACAGTAGATATTTTGAAAGAACTAGGTTCTCTTAAGAGTTCAAAACAAAAACTCGTGGGATTTGCGCTTGAAACAACTGACGGCGAGAGCTACGCTAAGGATAAGCTGGTTCGGAAAAATGCCGATGCCATTATTTTAAATGAATTAGGCGATCCTGGAGTTGGCTTTAATACGAATACTAACAAGGTAGACGTTTTCCTAAGCAACGGGAGTTCTTATTCTTATCGTCTGAAGCCAAAGAAAGAATTAGCAAAAGAACTCATCTTGGATTTCATTAGATGGTTTAACTTGTAGGGATGCGTAAACAAATAGTACTATTATTTCTTGTTTTCTTTGCCACCGCTCAGGCTCAGGAGCTTAGAGCTGTTGTCAAAGTACTAAGTCCTGAAGTTCAAGCGACAAATAAAGATATTTTTCAGGCACTAGAATCCAGTATTGACAATTTCTTGAACGGTACCACTTGGACAGAATATAAATACAGTGACGAAGAACGAATAGAGTGCAGCTACATATTGACCATTAAGAGCTTGAATGGCAATAAATTCGATGCGAATTTACAAGTACAGTATTCACGTCCTGTATTCGGATCTAAATACAATAGTCCCGTGCTGAATATTTTAGATAAGGATGTTGTTTTTAGCTACCAAGAGAATGAGCCCATCGATTTTCAGCAAAATACATATACGACTAACCTTAGTTCCATTCTTGCATTTTACGCCTATACCATTATTGGTGCCGATCGATCCACTTTCAAAGCAAATGGAGGTGATGCTGAATTTGCGATTGCACAAAACATTGTGACTACTGCACAGAGTGGTGGTGGGGCAAGCGGTTGGAAGAGTTTTGATGGAACCAAAAATAGATTCTGGATCTCGGATCAGCTGAACTCTCCCGTTTTCGAACCCCTGAAGGAATGTTGGTATCTATACCATCGACAAGGGCTTGATCTCATGTACAAGCAGGACAACCACGAACAAGCCTTAAACACTATCAGCACGGCACTCCAGAAATTAAATGAGCCCAATCAAAAACGACCCAACAGCTTTGTTCTCAATATTTTCTTTGATGCAAAGCATACGGAAATCGTAAATATATTTTCTCAGGCGTCTAGTTTTGGGGTGGATACAAAATCATTACAGAGTACCCTGGAAACAATTGATCAAACTCATTCGAGGGAATATGAAAATCTTGGAACTGCAAAGTGATTCAACGGATTTACATAAACAACTTCATCCTAATCGATGATCTAACCTTAGATTTTGATACTGGGATGACCGTACTTACTGGTGAAACCGGAGCTGGAAAGAGTATTTTGCTCGGCGCATTAGGTGCGGCACTTGGTAATCGACTGGCATCCAAAGGGTTGATTAAGGATTCTAAGAAGAAGGCGGTTATAGAAATTACTGTATCTATTGAAGAATCTTTCAAAGAAGCTTTTGAATCCAGGGATTTTGATTTCGATACCTCTACGGTATTTCGTAGAGAATTATTGCCAAGTGGGAAAAGTAGAGGCTTTATAAATGATACCCCTGCAAAAAGCAGTGATTTAAATTATTTCGCAAGTTTTTTTATTGATATCAATAGTCAAAGTGATTCTAGGCTATTTAACGAAACGGTAGCTCAGCTTTCTTTAATTGATACGTTCGAACCCTTAGAGGTTGAATTAGCCGCTTACGAAGCGGCCTACAAAGGTTGGACATCAACAAAGAAAGAATTGGATGTATTAAGTTCATCTCAGGAGCGAAATGACTTAGACTATCTAGAATTTCTTTACCACGAGCTTGATAAAGCCAATATTAAGCGAGGAGAGTTAGATGATATAGAATCTACATTATCACGAGTAAAAGGTGATTTCAAGTATAAAGAAGGGCTTGAAAGCTCAGTCCGACTGATTTCTTTCGATCATGGATTGATGGATACCATTTATTCTTTGGAATCTGAGCTTGAAAAACTCAGTGCTATAGATGAAAGTCTCGAAGATCAACTACATGAGGTTCAAGACATCATACCTAAATTGCAAATTCTTGAGAGGAGTCTTCAATCTAAGTTGAACCAAAGTTCAATGGAGGTAGATGTCGATGAGCTGCAATCGAGGGCGAGTAGAATACGCTCCTTAGTCACAAAACACCGTGTCCTGCATTCAGATGAATTAGTCGATAAGTTTGAAGCCATTGCGAATGATATCGCTGCCATTCATTCTAGATCGAGTAGGATTGAAGAGCTACAAGAAAACCTAAAGTCTTGGGAGGCACGAATGAAGGAAACGGGAGATTTACTTCATGAGAAAAGAGTATGTGCTGGAGTTAAGATTCAAACCGAAGTACAAAAGAATTTGGAACAAGTAGATTTGGGAAAAGCACGCTTCGAATTACGTTGGTCAACGACTTCTCCTAAAGCTTTTGGAACCTATAAACCTGAATTTTATTTTTCAGCTAATCCTGGTACGCCTTTGGAACTGCTGAATAAAGTAGCATCTGGTGGTGAAAGTAGTCGATTAAAATTAGCATTGAAGGCGGCATTGGGAATGCATTCAAAACTAAGCTGTCAAATTTTTGATGAGATAGATACGGGCATTAGTGGTTCCACTGCACAAAAAGTAGGGGCCACCATGAAACGACTTAGTGGCAATCAACAAATCATCACTATAACACACTTACCACAGGTAGCTGCCTATGGTGCAGCCCATTGGAAAGTTGTCAAAACACAATTAGATAACGAAACCAGTACTTCTGTAGAAATCCTTAACGATGCATCAAGGATATCCGAGATTGCTAGAATGCTAAGTGGTGAGGTTATCACCAATGAAGCGCTTAAGCAAGCAGAAGTGTTGCTATACCAATAGTATAAACTATTTTAGCATTTCAATTCAACACGAAAAACTATGTCAAATGGACTATTGAGCGGAAAATGCGGTATCGTATTTGGTGCTCTTAATTCAGATTCTATTGCTTGGAAGGCCGCTGAAGCCATTCATGCTCAAGGAGGTAAAGTTGTTTTAACCAATGCTCCTATCGCTATGAGAATGGGGGAACTTAATGGTCTTGCAGAGGCAATTGATGCGCCTATTATTCCAGCGGATGCCACTAACATGGATGAACTCAATGCTCTAATTCAAGGAGCAATGGATCACTTTGGTGGTAAACTAGATTTTATCTTGCATTCTATTGGCATGAGTGTCAATGTTCGCAAAGGCAAGCATTACACAGAATTGAATTATGATTGGCTTCAAAAAGGCTGGGACGTGAGCGCTGTGAGCTTTCACAAAGTCATGCAAACTGCTTGGAACTTGGACGCAATGAACGAATGGGGTTCAATTCTCGGTTTGACTTATATGGCCGCTCAACGTACGTTCCCAGATTACAATGATATGGCCGACAACAAGAGTTATCTAGAAAGTATTGCTCGAAGCTTTGGTTACCACTGGGGTGTTAAGAAAAATGTACGTGTTAATACAATTTCTCAAAGCCCTACACCAACAACCGCTGGTTCTGGTGTTAAAGGATTTGGTGGATTTATTGCTTATGCAGAAAAGATGTCACCCCTAGGAAATGCTACTGCTGAGGATTGTGCTAACTACTGTGTGGCCATGTTCTCTGACTTAACCAAACGTGTTACAATGCAAAACCTATACAACGATGGTGGTTTTAGTAACATGGGAGTCAGCGATCTCGTAATGGCTCAATTTATGGAAGGAGAGGAGCAATAACCTTGCTTCAATTTGAATAAATAAAAAGCCACCTCTTTACGGGGTGGCTTTTTTATAGAGTTTAAGTTTCGCCTTCTCGAATTCCTCGACAAGCTCAAAACCTTCTGGGGTATTTTCCTCACTTTGAGTCAAATACAAACTTTGCTCTGCATTCGAGAAATACAATTTATTGTACCGAGCGCCGATCGCTGATAGTTTCCATTGCAACTCCAATTGGTTCACTTGAATATGAGATTGAGGATACAATTTCGAAATTTCAGTTAATGCTTTAATCGTATGCTTATCTCTAGAGGGGCTTTTACTGTAATATAAGCTCAGTCCAATTGCCACGACCCACAATGACAAGTTTGCGATAGTCAAGCGCTTTACCCACCGTTTACGTTGAATGGTCCAAGGCCAATCGTTTTGTTCGAAAAGCATAGCAAAACCGAGCATCCAAAAAACCATCGCAGGCATAAAATAGTAATGGTGCTGACGATCCATAAAAAAGAATGGAAGGGTGCCACTAAGCGCTATGAGAAAAAAGAAAATGGTTTCTTTCCTCAACGAATACAAAGACTTTCGGCGTATAGTTAAAATCGCCAAAACTAACATTGGTATAGCCAGTTGTTTCAATATTTCTAAAAGACTCATCATTGCAGATCCTGACTGCTCACGCTCTCCCGATAATGTTGGCAAGAGTTGTCGATCTAAATACCCGTTGAAGAATTTCTGAAAATCAGGTTGGTAGATATAGAAATATGAAAAGAGTGCACTAAAAACGACTACCATAGAGAACAAGCTCACAAAAGCAGATTTACGATGCTCCGGAAAAAAGACAGCCAGTAGGGGTAATGTAACTATTGGAAAGAGACCCACTGGTCCCTTAATCCCAACAGCAATGAAAAATGCAACACCAGCTAAGGCACTCCAGAAATAGTTACGCTTGAAGGTCCCTTCAATCAGCAACCAAACCACTGCCAAAACTGCTGTATTCAATGGCGCTTCAAGCATGTTGTTCTGATGCACCCACATTACCGTAGGCGTTAGTGTCCATAAAAGTTGGGGGATCCATGCACGATGTCCTGCAGGTATAAACAGGGTCCAAATACGTCGAAGCATCAAAATACTCAATCCATACATGGTATATGGATAGATTCTATCTACCCAAGGTTGATCACCAAAGAGTCGGTAAAAAAAACTATGCAGCCCGAACGAAAAAGGAGGGTGTTCAAAAAACGTAGGATGAATGTATGGTGTGTAATGAGGAGCCCAGAAACTACCTACCCCTTCTTCTAAATTTCGAGCTATTGTAGCATAGGTAAGTCCATCGAAAAACATACCCTTAGTAAACAATAGAGGTAGCATGAGCAATGCAGCTACAGCCCAAGAAAATTGATTCAATCGATGGTTAATGAAATGACTCATTAATATTCACTCTTTAAATGAAACGTGATCTTGTCAAATTTTTCCTGCGCCATTTGAAGCGAGAACTGCGAATCCGCAAGAAACACAAGTCTACCAAATTTATCCTCAGCTAAATACCGCTGCTTCAACGTACTGAATTCCTTGAGTTGGGATTCGTCGGTACTTTCAATCCAGCATGCCTTGAAAGCTGGAAAGGCCTCATAACTGCATTTAGCATTATACTCATGTTCCAATCGGTATTGAATTACCTCGTATTGCAAAGCCCCGACTGTTCCAATGATTTTTCGATTGTTTTGCTTTAGGGTGAACAATTGTGCCACACCTTCATCCATTAATTGATCGATTCCTTTCGACAATTGCTTTGCCTTTAGCGGATCATCATTATTAATAAATCTGAAATGTTCCGGTGAAAATGAGGGAATACCTGTGAAATGAAGATCCTCTTTAGTAGTTACAGTATCTCCAATTCTAAACGTTCCATTATCCGGAATACCGATAATATCACCCGGGTAGGCTTCATCTATGGTACTTTTTTTCTCAGCCATGAAAGCCGTAGGGGCACTAACTCTGAACGTCTTGCCCGTTCTAGTGTGGACATACTGCTTATTCCGCTCAAACTTTCCACTAACCACTTTTAAGAACGCAATTCTATTGCGATGATTAGGGTCAATGTTGGCGTGAATTTTAAATACGAAGCCACTAAAGTCTGATTCTTCTGGTAACACACGACGTTCTTCGGCCTCCTTAGGTTGGGGATAAGGGGCGATCTCTTGAAAGCAATCCAAAAGTTCCCGAACACCAAAATTATTTAAGGCAGATCCAAAGAATACGGGACATAACGCACCATTTAAATATTCCTCTTGATTGAATTTAGGATATACGGCATCGAGTAGCTCCACATCGCTTCTCAATTCTTGCGCTGCATCAGCTCCAACAAGTTGATCTAAAGTGGGGTCTGAAATATCTGTGATGGCAACACCTTCACTTATTTTCTGCTTATTCTCAGCACCATATAAATGGACATTGGACTCCCATTTATTGTACACTCCTTTAAAGCGTTGTCCCATACCTATTGGCCAAGACATAGGGCATAACGTGAGGCCTAACTTTTGCTCGACTTCATCAATAAGATCAAATCCATCTTTCCCTTCGCGGTCCAACTTATTAATAAAAACGATAATTGGCGTGTCCCTCATCCGACACACCTGAACTAGTTTCTCCGTTTGAGTCTCAACACCTTTCGCAACGTCAATGACGACAATAACACTATCACACGCCGTTAATGTTCTATAGGTATCCTCAGCAAAATCTTGGTGACCTGGTGTATCTAATATATTGATCTTCTTGTCCTTATAATAGAATCCCATTACGGATGTAGCAACAGATATACCACGTTGCTTTTCAATCTCCATGAAATCAGAGGTAGCCGATTTTTTAACCTTGTTACTTTTAACTGCTCCAGCCTCCTGAATAGCTCCACCAAAGAGCAGCAGCTTTTCAGTAAGTGTTGTTTTTCCGGCATCCGGGTGAGAAATAATTCCGAAGGTTCGTCGCTTTTGTATTTCGGCTTTAATAGACATCTATATCGAATTAGAGTGCAAATATATCAAAGGTATATGTGCATACTTGCGGAAATTTAGTATACTCGCACGTTTATCTTAAACCATTAGGTTAAATTGGTGTTAGAGGGTACGTGGAAAGCAGGTATTCAATAAAAGATTTAGAGCAAATAAGTGGTATCAAGGCGCATACATTGCGTGCTTGGGAGCAACGCCATAAGCTTATTAACCCGAAAAGAACGAGTACCAACATTCGTTTTTATGGGGATGACGATTTACGTACCGTCCTGAATACGTCAGTGCTCCTGGACGCGGGGTATAAAATCGGTCAAATAGCTAAACTCAGTAGCTCTGAGCTCAGTGCTAAGGCCCTGGAGGAATCTCCTTATACAGGCGCCTATACTTATGAACTCAACGAACTGAAGTTGTCTACCTTAAACTTTGACTTACCTCGTTTTGAAGAGGTGATGAGTCATTGTGTTTCTAAGTTTGGTGTCCACAAGACCTTTCAAGAGATTATTGGGGATTATATCCAGGAGTTGGGCAAATTGTGGCTTGCGGGGAACGTAAGTATATCACAAGAGCACTTTATGTCTTCGCTCATTCGTCAAAAATTGTTCTCGGCTATCGACTCGCTACCAAGTGTATCCGTCCCAAAATCTGGAAGCTATGCACTGTTCTTACCTGCAAATGAACTGCATGAACTTGGATTGCTATATCTAACTTACGTTTTAAAGGAAAGGGGAGAGCACGTCTATTATTTAGGGCAAAGTCTTCCTAAAGAGTATTTGGAGGATCTTTTGAATTATAAAAACGTTACTCATCTAATCTCAGCCTTCACAACCAATCCAGATGTTGAACAATTGGATGACTATCTTGTAGAACTTGACGATATGGTCGAAGGAAAAGACGTTCAAGTTCTGCTTACTGGCTATCTATTTTCTCAGTTTCAGCCCAAATCAGACTATCGCAATATTGAGATTTTCCAGTCTTTAAAGGACTTGAGCGCTAGTATTTAATGATTTTATCGTTTGTTTAATAATTTTTTAAAAAAGTTTGACAGAATGTTCAAACACTTTGTTTAACTTTAAACTCCGAAACGTTAAACAAACTAATTATGTCTACCGCAGAATTCGGTCAACTCATTGATAGAGAGTATGAGTTTTTAAATCAGCTCGCTATGAAATTGACAAAGCAACGAGATGATGCTGAGGATCTCATACAGGATACCTACTACAAGGCATTAAAGAATAAAGACAAGTTTGCTACTGGAACGAATTTGAAAGGGTGGTTGTATACCATCATGAAAAATACGTTCATCAACAATTACCGTAGAAAGCGTAATCAAAATACGTTTGTTGACGAAACGGATTCTCAATTCTTCTTGAATTCTAAAGAATCTAGTAAAAGCACTCATACCGAAGCCAATGTGGATAATGAGTACATCATGAATCAAATCGGTACCATTGAAAAGCATTACACCGAGGCATTTTTCATGCATTACGAAGGCTATAAGTATGAGGAAATCGCAGAGCACTTCGGTATTCCTTTAGGTACGGTCAAATCAAGAATATTCTTGGCTAGACAGAAAATGATGGAAAAATTAGGCGACCTTCGCTATTAGTCCTACCACCTAAACGCCCCACAATGAAATCAGTTATAGTAATCGGCTCTGGATTTGCCGGTTTGAGTTCCGCATCCTTTCTTGCCAAGTCTGGATACGACGTCACCTTGCTTGAAAAAAATGATCAATTAGGCGGTCGTGCCCGTGTTTGGGAAACCAAAGGCTACAAATTCGATATGGGACCTAGTTGGTATTGGATGCCAGATGTATTTGAGCGCTATTTCGAAGCGTTTGGATATGAGGTTCCCGAACTATATGAATTGATAAGGCTAAACCCTTCCTATCGAGTGGTCTTTGGACCAGATGAATTCGAAGATCAAAGCGCGAATATGAAAGAGTTAGAGGCTATGTTTGAACGCCTCGACCCAGGATCTAGCAAACGGCTTCAAAAGTTTTTAAAGGAAGCTGCCTATAAGTACGAAGTTGGAATTAAGGACTTAGTACATAAGCCATCGAGATCCTTACTCGAGTTTGCTGATTTTAGAATTCTAAAGGGCTTATTTCAATTGGACTTACTAAAAGACATGCGTAAGCACGTTGCTGAAGTAAGTACCCACCCGAAGTTGAAAGCTATAATGGAGTTCCCAGTATTATTCTTGGGAGCTTTACCTCAAAATACTCCAGCCCTATACAGCTTGATGAATTATGCCGATATGTCTTTAGGTACTTGGTATCCAAAGGGCGGAATGAATAAAATCATTGAAGCAATGGTAAAAGTCGCGAAGGAGCAAGGGGTTAAATTCCGCACCAATGCTGAAGTAACGGGTTTCAAGTACTCGGGAGATAGAATAGTAGGGGTTACAACTAAGAAAGGTGCCTTTAGCGCAGATATAGTTGTAGCTGGCGCCGATTATCATCACGTAGATCAGAACGTATCTGCGGAAGACAAGCGTGAATATTCTGAAAAATATTGGGAGAAGAGAAAAATGGCTCCTTCATCGTTGCTGTTTTACCTTGGAATAAAGGGGGAAGTGCCGAACGTCTTGCACCACAATTTGTTCTTCGACCATGAATTGGATCAGCATGCAGCGGAACTCTATACAACGCCACAGTGGCCGACGAAGCCATTGTTCTATGCGAGCGCTCCTTCAAAAACAGATAAATCAATCGCACCTGAAGGCTGTGAGAATATGTTTCTTTTGATGCCTACTGCTCCTGGTTTAGGAGGTGATACAGAGGAGGTTAGAGAGAAATATTACAACATTATGATGGATCGACTTGAACAATTTACGGGTTCAAGCATTAGAGATAGAGTAGAGGTTAAACGCAGCTTTGCATTCTCCGATTTCAAATCAGAGTACAACAGCTTTAAAGGAAATGCTTACGGGTTAGCCAATACAATTGACCAAACGGCAATTCTAAAACCGAGACTAAAGAGCAAAAAAGTACGTAACCTTTATTTCGCAGGACAACTTACAACACCGGGACCTGGTGTACCGCCAACCTTAATTAGTGGGGAAGTTGTAAGCAAAGAAATAGCTAAAGACTTCAAACTATAATGAAAGCACTATTTGACAGCATTAGCATTCGGTCGAGCCGAATGGTTACGAAGGCTTATAGTACTTCGTTCTCTCTTGGAATCTTAGGTTTAGATCGTAAATACCACGATCCCATCTATGCCATTTATGGCTTTGTGCGATTTGCAGATGAGATTGTCGACTCCTTCGAGGGATATGCCCAAAAAGAATTATTGGAAGATTTCTGGAAGGATACCTACAAGGCATTAGACCTGAAAATAAGTTTGAATCCTATTCTAAACAGTTTTCAGCAAGTCGTTCATGCCTACAGTATTGATCGTGATTTAATTGAGACTTTTTTAAAGTCGATGGAAATGGACCTCTACAAGCATGAATATGATGAAGCAGGCTACAAGGCTTACATACTAGGTAGTGCGGAAGTCGTTGGTCTAATGTGCTTAAAGGTTTTTGTCGATGGCAATGAGGAAAAATATCAATTGCTCAAGAAACCAGCCATGCAATTGGGGTCAGCTTTCCAAAAGATAAATTTCCTTCGTGATTTAAATGCGGATTACCACAGCCTCGGACGAACTTATTTTCCGGGTGTAGACTTGAATAACTTTAACGAGGAGGTAAAGGCTGAAATTGAAGCGGATATTGAAATAGACTTTAATGCCGGATATGAAGGCATCAAGCAGCTACCCAAAGGCGCTCGTTTCGGTGTTTACATAGCTTACGTTTACTACTACAGTTTATTTAAGAAGATTGAAAAGACTCATTGTGACCTCATTTTGAATGAGCGGGTGAGAATCAGTAACAAAAGAAAATACGGCTTATTCTTGAGCTCTTATTTTAGACATACCATTAATTGGATTTGACAATGCTTGAACAAGTTATCCTGGTCGATGAGCAAGACAATGCTCTAGGACTGATGGAGAAAATGGAAGCGCATCGCTTGGCGAAACTACACCGTGCATTCTCTGTTTTCGCCATGAATGACAAAAATGAAATTCTTTTACAACGTCGTGCTTTGCATAAATACCACAGCGGTGGACTTTGGACGAACACATGTTGTTCGCATCCACGAGACGGTGAGACCGTAGAGCAGGCCGCTAAAAGACGTTTAATGGAGGAGATGGGATTCACTTGTGAAGTGAAACGAATTTTCTCTTTTATATACAAGGCAGAATTGGATAACGACCTAACAGAGCATGAATTAGATCACGTTCTGATCGCTCGTTACAATGAAGATCCGAATATTAATCCCGATGAAGTCGATAGTTTTGATTGGAAATCTGTAGAGTGGGTTGCAAATGACATGAAGTCAAACCCTGATAGCTATACAGTTTGGTTTAAAATTATCTATGACCGATTCTTAACCTATTGGATGAATGAGAATCACGGTCTCTAGAAAAGCGCACTTCAATGCAGCGCACAGACTTCATAACCCAGAATTGAGTTCATCGGAGAATCTCGATGTCTTTGGAAAATGCAATAATGAGTATTTCCATGGCCATAATTACGAGTTGGTGGTGAGTGTAACTGGCGAAGTAGATCCTAAAACTGGATACCTAATCGATATGAAGGTTTTAAGGGATCACATTAAAAACGAGGTAGAAGAGTATCTCGACCACAAGAATTTGAATATTCAGGTAGCTGAGTTCAAAACTTTGAATCCAACGGCAGAGCACATTGCTTATGTCATCTGGAACCGATTAAGAGTCGTACTTGAAAAGGATTTAGAACTTTCAGTAAGACTTTATGAAACCCCAAGAAACTTTGTGGATTACAGCGGTTTATAAAAAATTCAATCATGACTACACACGATAATAAATACACCCCCGAAGATCTAGAGAACCTCGTAGAGGCACATCTTGGAACCTCAGTTGACACCCCACTCAGAGGGGATGCCTTTGCGAAGTCTGATGATGAAAAGATTGCTCTTATTGCCGCTAAGTTCCATGATATCATGGAAATTTTGGGTTTAGATTTAACCGATGATAGCCTTCAAGGCACTCCGCTACGAGTTGCTAAAATGTATGTAAAGGAGGCCTTTTCAGGGCTTAATCCAGATAATAAGCCTGAAATGAAGTTATTCGACAATAAGTTTAGGTATACCGAGATGCTCATTGAGAAAGACATCAAAGTCCATTCACACTGCGAGCATCACTTTGTACCCATTATCGGCAAATGCCACGTAGCGTACATTCCAAATGGAAAAGTGGTTGGCTTGAGTAAGCTAAATAGAATAGTGCGTCATTACGCTAAACGACCACAAGTTCAAGAGCGCTTGACAAGACAAATTGCTGAAGCACTAATGGATGGGTTAAATACGCAACATGTCGCTGTCTACCTCGAAGCGGACCATATGTGTGTCAAAACACGTGGGATAGAGGATGATCATAGTTCTACGGTGACAATGGCCTTCCACGGTAACTTCGAAAAGGAAATAAATAAGCGTGCTTTTCTAGAGTCCTTTAGATAATGCAAGAAGTTTCGGTCTTTTGGTTTCGTCGGGACCTCCGGATAGACGATAATGCAGGTCTGTGGAAAGCCCTGAAATCTGGGCAGCCAGTCTTACCCATTTTTATCTTTGATCGAAACATCCTAGATAAACTCGAGGAACGTAGTGATGCTAGGGTATCCTTCATTCATCAAAGCATCACGGCCATAAACAGCCAATTAAAGGAATACGGCTCAGCTCTTCATGTCTTCTATAGTACACCAATGGAGGTAATGCAAGACCTAAGTCAGAAGTATGAGGTTAAATCTGTTTTTTTAAATCGAGATTACGAGCCTTACGCGAAAGAACGAGATCAGCAAGTATATGACTTTTGGAAAGCTCGGGGAGTAGATGTTATAGGGGCAAAAGATCATGTGATATTCGAAAAAGACGAGGTCGTGAAAGGTGATGGCACCCCTTACTTAGTCTTTAGTCCATATGGCCGCGCTTGGAGGAAAATTCTAAAACCTTACCACTATAAATCGTACCCTACTGAAAAGTATTTTGGCAAATTCTTCAGATGTGAATTTGGCTCAATACCGTCATTAGAGGATATGGGTTTTGAAAAGACGGATATTCCAATTCCATCTTTACAGATTGACTCGAATATTATTAAAACCTACGATTCGACTAGAAATTTCCCAGCGAAGAAAAACGGAACTACCCGTTTGGGAATACATTTACGCTTCGGCACATTGTCCGTAAGGAAATTATTAGCCCACGGTATTCATTATAATGAGACCTTCGTAAATGAGCTAATCTGGAGAGATTTCTATCAAATGGCCTTATACAATTTTCCAAATAGCCGCGAAAAAGCAATAAAACCTAAGTATGATTTTATTCGTTGGGAAAACAATGAAGATCATTTTAAGGCTTGGTGTAAAGGAAAAACGGGATATCCCATTGTGGACGCGGGAATGCGTGAATTGAACCAAACGGGATACATGCATAATAGAGTTCGCATGATTGTAGCAAGTTTCTTAACTAAACACCTGTTGATTGACTGGAGATGGGGAGAGGCTTATTTTGCTCAAAAACTTTTGGATTTCGACCTGGCCTCGAATGTAGGAGGGTGGCAATGGGCAAGCGGCAGTGGACTCGATGCTGCTCCATACTTTAGAGTGTTCAACCCTACTGCCCAAATGGAGAAGTTTGACAAGGACTTGAAATACATCAAGAAATGGGTACCGGAGTTAGAAACGCATCTTTACCCACAACCAATAGTTGAACACAAATGGGCGAGAGAACGTTGTCTTGAGCGCTTCAAAGAGGCGCTACAATAAACTTTAGACCTTTTCAGTCTCGGGGGAGTAACCAAAGAGTTGTTTCTCTTTAATTACCGTATCTACATACTTTGGTAGACATTCTTCCCAACCATCTTCGCCACAACGTATTTTACGGAGCACCTCTCTTGAAAAAATATTGGTTATGTCTTGGTCAAACTCTTCAATATCCAATATTCTATTATGGAAGATGAGATAATCAATAATTGGTCGGAAGCGTGGATGAACCTCTGCATCTTCCTTGCGTGTAATCTTTGAAGTTTGGTCTTCTTGGAAAGGATAAACAAGAATTTTAAGGTCCTTTGAGAAGATTCTACCGAATGCCTCTAAAATACCGCCTTGTAAACCACGATAGTATTTTTCATTAAAGAGCTCAGATAGATTATTAACACCCATAACTAACCCTTGGCGCTTCTTAGAGAATCGTCCGAAGTAGTCAACGAGCTTATAATATTCTTGGTAGTTTGATATGAGCACAGTCTGCCCAAGGCTACATAGAATTTCAGCACGATCTAGGAAATCTTGTTCATCGATTTCACCCTCGGCCAAGAGGTTATTCAAAGTAATCTCCCAAAGGACTACTGTTTTGTCTGGATTTACCTTTCTATCGTTCGAAAATACTTCGTATCCGCGCTTAATCATGTCCATATTGACACGGGTAACCGGACGAAAAGATCCTCTCATGGCTAGAATATGCTTTTTGTAAAGCAATTCTGCTGGCAACAAATTGTTTCCTTCTGGACCGAAAATCACTGCGTCCGTATACCCATTTTTGATCAATTGCAATGACATCAAACGATTGTCAACCTGCTCAAAATCAGGTCCTGAGAAGTTGATTAGATCAATCTCAATAGCTGCATGGTCAATATTGTCGTAGAGACTTCGTAGCAATTCCTTACAATCTGTAAATAGATTGTAAGCACCATAAATAAGATTGGTTCCTAATCTACCTACAGTTTCTTGTTGATGCTTCGCTTCGTTCTCATGCAACCTGAAGTGTAAAAAGATATCATTCGTTGCTTTGTCAGGAGCGGTTTGAAAACGAATACCCATCCAGCCATGGCCCTTGAAGGTTTTCGCAAAATTGATCGTTGCTACAGTATTCGCGTATGCGAAATACGTTTTCTCAGGATGAATTTCCCGGTCTAAACGCTTTTCAATCAAACTGTATTCGTGTTTGAGCATCTTTCGAACGCGGCTTTCCGTAACATATCTGCGATCTTCTTCGATGCCATAAATGTCATCAGAGAAGGCCTTGTCATAGGCGCTCATTGCCTTTGCGATAGTTCCCGAAGCTGCTCCAGCTCTAAAGAATTCACGAACTGTTTCCTGCCCAGCACCAATTTCCGCAAACGTACCGTAGATGTCGGGGTTTAGGTTAATTTTAAGTGCCTTTTGGGCGGTAGTAAGAATGACCCTGTCCTTCATACTTCGTTTGATAGGTAGTTATAGTAGCAAAAGTAAGGCTTCCAAAGGTTTATCCGTAGAAGATTACTGCTTAATTCCGTACAATAAATGGGCCAAAAAGGTGAATTAATATTTATGGGTACAGGCACATCACAAGGTGTACCAGTCATTGGTTGTGATTGCGATGTTTGTATCAGCAAGGACCCCAAGGATAAAAGAAGTCGTTCATCCGTTCATTTCTCGTTTAGTGATGCCAAAATTCAAGTAGATACAGGGCCTGATTTTAGAAGTCAAATGCTGCGGGAAAATATTTCAGGGGTAGATGCGGTTTTCTTCACTCATGAACATCAAGATCACATTGCTGGACTTGATGATGTACGCCCTATGATTTTTCGAACAAAGAAGGCAATGCCCATTTATGGACAGGAACGTGTCATTAATAGAATCAAACGGGCATTTCATTATGCCTTTGAGGAGAACCCGTATCCAGGTGCACCTAAATTTGATATCAACTACATCAATGACTCCAATCTTGTTGTAATCAACGGGATAGAAGTTTTACCCATTTCTGTGATGCATGGCCAACTTCCCATATTGGGATATAGGATAGGGGATACCGCCTACATTACAGATGTAAAAACGGTACCTAACACCTCATTACAATTGCTAAAAGGACTTAAAACACTCGTCTTTGATGCCCTACATGATTATCCCCATCAAAGCCATTGTACATTGGATGAGGCCATTGAATGGGCTGAGATAATTGGGGCAGAGTCAACGTATTTCATCCATTTAAGCCATCACATGGGTACACATGAGGCGACGACGAGGAGATTGCCTGAAAACATGCACATTGCTTACGATGGACTACGGTTGCCCGTTTCTACCCTTTAAAGCGAAAGTAGATTTCCCTTTACAAAGACCGCTTTAACATTATGCGAAGTATGGGTTCCGCGGAATGGATTATTATGAGCTTTGCTTGCAAAACCTGTCCAATCTTGTCCATCAGTTCCAATAATTGTGAACTCCGCTTCTCCACCTTCAACGATACCCAAACTAGGCAACCCCAGTAGCTTACGAGGATTGGTCGAACATAATTCTTGGATGCGTTCGTTGGGGATAAGGTCTAGATCTAACAAATGACATAATGCGCCTTCGAATCCTGCCATTCCAAATTCGGCATTATCAAATTCACATTGCTTTTGTTCGATGTCTTTTGGCAAATGATCCACAGATAAACAATCGACTGTTCCGTCAAGGGTCGCGTTTAAGAGTGCTTCTTGATCCTTTTTGCTTCTAAGCGGAGGGCTGACTTTGAGCGAGGTATCGTAGTGTATTAAATCCTCTTCTGTGAATAAGAGATGATGGATGTTTACACTACAGGTTACGTTCAAGCCTAATTCTTTTGCTTCACGAATAGCAGCAATTCCCTTCGCTGTACTCACACTTGCGATGTGTAAGGATCCTTCGGTATACTCTAGAATATTTAAATCTCGCTGAATACGGGCGTACTCGGATAATGCAGGTATGCCTTTCAGGCCAACATATGTACTCGTCACGCCCTCATTCATTTTACCTCCCGCGACAAGTTCATGATCTTCTGGATGAACCATAATTCGACCGAAAGGCTTCGTGTAGAGGAGGGCAAGTTTCAACAAATTGGCGTTTGACATGCCATGTTTGTAATCAACGAATAACTCACTGCCGTGCTCGAACATGTCGAACATTTCACTAAGCTCTTCTCCTTTACGTCCCTTAGTAGCGGTGCCGATTGGAATTAAATGAACTGGACTTTGATCGCTTTTATTGGTAATGAATTCTATTCCGGTCTTATTATCGGCAAACGGGGTTCCATTGCTTACTACACCTACGGCTGTATAGCCACCGGCTGCAGCGGCCGCTGCACCAGATCGCAGGGTCTCAGACTCTTCGTTTCCGGGCTCGCCTAAATCACTGTGCAATTCAGCAAAACCTGGATAAAGATCTGCCCCAGCAGCATCCCAAGTATTCCCATCAAAAGAATCAATAGTACCGATTTGTGCAATAGAATCTCCTTCAATCAATACATCAACAGTTTCATTGTGATAAGGACTGTTGGTGTCAACGATGTGCGCGTTCTTAATCAGGAGCTGCATCTCAGAAAATTTTGACAAAAATAACGGCTATTAGCACGAAAAGCAATGCAAAGAGCAAGGCAATTTTTGAATTGTCCCAATCAACCTGCGCCAATGCTAGGTTTTCGCTTCCAATTTCTGAAGATTCACCGAATAAAATCTGATCACCAAAGCGCTCAAGATTTACGGCGTAGTTATCGTTTCCTAGCGGCCTATTAGTACCGATGTTAACGGAACTGCTTTTGAACGACCACTGCTTTAGCGCTGTATAGTAGGGGTGCGTTACATCATCTATTTCAAATCCTTGCATGTAAATTCTTTGAGAAGATTGAGAAATAAAGCCCGATAGTATGCTCTCCCCATCTTGTAGTAATGCTTCGCTCGTTGGATCGATGAAGTTAGACTTTTCGGGGGATGGCCAATTATTTCTAGGTGAAGCACCTATAAAATACTTTGAGTAGAAGGGGTGATTTAGATTCGCCCTTGGCTGCTCTAGAATTTTCGCGTTTTTCAATTCTACAGGAAAAACTAAAAGCGTTTTTACAGAGGATAATATGGGTTCTGGGATAAAATCAAAACCGAACAACACCGCAGTTTCAAACTCGGTTTCAAGTGGCTCGGAAAAATCATCATACTCAATTATAGTGTCTACTTTGAATACCTTGGCGATTTGCGTTGCGGCTTGTTTTTGATTATCCAATAAATAGTAAAGTGCTCTTCTTGACTTCGATCGCTTCCTTATTTTGATTGTATTATCGGCTTCCAACAAGTCAGAACTATGAACGACAGAATACTCCAGATCCGCTTTTAGAAGGTCCAATTGGATATCAATTTTTGACACGGAGTCCCATTCGAGGAATAATTCATCACCTTCAAACATTTTCCACAACCCCTTATCATCACCGGTATTAAGCGCAACCTTATCGTCACTCAATTCTACCGAGCACAATGCGTTGAAGAGAACGTCACGCTTTGGAAGCAAATAAGACGCGTAATTTGAATCAATGGGCGCAAAGCCATAGGAGAGCAGTGTGCCCATGACTTCAGGTAGTGGTGCCAGTGATGAAGGCCATTGCTCTAATACGGTCAATAGAGCTGCCTTGTCAATACTATTCAGTTCTGTACCACCACGCAACAGGACATTGTACTTCCCTGATGGAAGCAAGGGCAATAAATCAACAAGCCAATCTTGTCGTTGTTCCCAACCCGCAGGGTGATTGTCAATAATTAACGTTTTAGAAGGTTTGTCTAGGGACGGCTTTGCTAATGCTAGCACCACAGCAAGAACAGCTAAAATGCGCAGAAGCAATACGATTAAATCTTTTAAACGATGCCGTTTCCGCTGTTTAGCTTGAAACGTTTTGAGCCACATTAATGATGGAATCGCTATAGGCTTTGAAGGTCTTCGACCTATCATATGGATAACTAGCGGGACCAAGGCAAATAGTCCCGCCCATAGCCATTGTGGTTGTTCAAATCCTATCATTTTAATCGTGCATTCACCAGCGTAAACGGTAAGTTCTCAGGAGTTGTATTTAGCTTGATTTGCCCAATTACGGTGACTACATCATCCGTCAATAATTTTTGTGGTGATTCAAATAAGATTTCCATTACGCTTTCCGGTCCAGCTGCACCGCAGAAAAAGCAAGATGAAAATGGAAATGCACTTAATGCATAGACTTGGTCTACAGGATCAAGAACAATGGCATATCCAGTTACTAATACATAAGAACCTGACCATGATTTGCGCTGTTCCTCAGTCCATTGAGGAACTTGGACCCAGGTCGCAGTAGGTTCATCATAAACTTCTTCAAATGAAATTGATTCCAACTCACTCCATAATAGGCGTTCTTGCGCCGCCACAGCAGTGCCCATCATGATAAAAGTGAGTATTAAAACAGATCGCTGTATCATCCGTGAAATTCTGCTTGCTGAATAATGAAGAATAAACGGTAGGGATCCTTTTCATTGAAGACTATCGTTCCTTTAATTACAACAAATTGGTCCGTAATTAAATGATCAGGTTGATTCTTAAAAACCAATTCAACCACCGTGTTTGGAGCCGCGTTACCGCAAAAAAAACAGCTTGAAAATGCATATCGACTGAGTGCGTATTGCTTTGTCTGAACATCTACAGGCACCAAATAACCTTGAAGTACAACCTCTTGATTCTTATAGCCATCAAGCCATGTTGGAAATTGAGGTTGGTATAGTCCATCTGGTGTTGTAGTGTAGGGAACTGCGAGTAAATCCCAGGACAACACTTGTTGTGCTTTCATGGAAGTGATGCTACTCAGACATACCAACGAAATAAATAAGAGATTTTTCATAGTATTATTTTCGCAATCGCATGATTACTAGCGACGTAAGCCATAGCGTTAAACAAACTCCGTAATCAATAATCTGTATTGAACCTGGAAAATAATTCTCAATAACTTGTAAGGAGAGGAGGAGGCCAAAAAATCCAAAAAGACTATAAAGGCCGAAAGCTGCGAGAATCTTTTTCCCATTCGTCCATTTTAACGTTGCCAAATATGCTTGGGTGGAACGTTCGTTTCCTGCTATGTTCCACATCATAGCTAAGTACAGTAATGCCATTACAATACCTAGAATAGTCCCGAATTTCCGTGCTTTCAAAAGTGTTGGTTCCCATTGCTTTTGAATCTGTCCAAACACAAAAACAGGAAAAGCGCCTTGCTCATCAGCTCTCTTTGCAATAGTTGCCGGGAGCATCAACATGGCAGACTTTGATTTTAATCGCAGCAAAAGTGAGGTATAGGTCCGCTCAGATTGATGATGTAAATCGAGATAAGCTTCATTCGTCGTGAAGAAACAATCTTGGTCCGATTGTCGGTTCGCTTTAATGATGCCTACAACTTTAAGAGGATGAGCGTGTCCTTCGCCTCGCGCATCGCTGCCGTGAGATGATTGCAATTCATTTCCAATCTCAATGCCTAAGGATGTTGCCAAATTTTCGGCCAAGACTAGATCGTGTGGTCCATTGGGATAATGGCCTTCTAACAATGTAATTCCAAACCATTCGTAATAGCCGTCTTCAACGCCAACTAAAGGGTGTCCATCGATATTATCGCCCATGGACAATGCACAAGAGTTCTGTACCAGTGGATGTTTGGTCCAAAAATCATAGGTTGAGCCTGAAATATTACCCGTTGGATTCTCTAATCGAAACAGGGCGTTTGCAATAATTTGAATGGGACTTCCTTTATAACCAATGATTACATCGACCAATTCTGCGCTTTCCTGCCATGTGGAATACAAATATTGTTCTCCTGCTTTTGAAGACTTTATCAGTGAGCCTGTCGTAAATGCCAATACAAAAACGACACCCAATAACATCCAGCGACGCTTTAATTGGATCAACCATATGTAAACGACCTTCATCATAACTCAAATCGTTTAGCCGCAGAGAATGCTTTCTTAAGACGTTCGTCGTGGGTTACGACAATAACCGTCCCTAATGGATTGTCTATACTCCAATTTTCAATAAGCTCGATGGCTTTATCAGCCCAATCATCATCAAGCGCACTGGTCGGCTCATCAAGTAATAATAGTTCCGAATCCACGTGCAATGCTGCTAGTAGCGAAAAACGTTGCAATTGACCAATGCTTAGTTCATGAGGAAAACGACGGACCAATTGGTCCAATCCTAAACTTGTAAAATCCACACCCTGAGCTCCAGCAACCTTCAACTGTTCGTGCATCCTTAAATAGGGAATCCAAGTAGGGGTTTGAGACATAATGGAAGAGGAGCCTTCTACATTCGGAATAGGACCATCCGCCTTTAGTATTCCGTGTAGAACCCTCAAAAGAGTAGTCTTGCCGGTACCTGAAGCGCCGGTAACCAAAATGATTCCTGATACTAATTCCAGTTTAGGATAGTTGATGGTATGTGTACCGAAGTTTACAGTCATCCGAATAAGTTATAGCAATAAACCAATGGTGCCGCGATACAATACGCCAATTTCATCACCATTCCAGTAAACAATCCAATCACTGCAAAAAATGCCGCTTTTAAGCTTTTCAATACATCACGGGTTTGTAAAAGTTCACCCAACATGGCACCCACAAAGGCTGCCAGAATGAAAAACGGAGTGATAATTCCAGCAATCAAACCGATGAGCGCTCCACGGGAAGCCGCCTTCGAACCACCGCCAAGCTTTGTAAATATGGAAGGCATAAAATAATCGGCCACGAAAACAATAAGTCCAAGGCTCGCCCAAACAGCTAAATTCATGCCCTCTATGGGGCCTTGGTTTGTGAGTATTAAGACCAATGCACCTGCCGTGAGTAATGGACCGGGAAGCACTGGCAATACGGCTCCAGCTAGACCTGCGATGAACAATAAAACAATTGCAACTTCCATGAGGTTAAATATACAATGGTAGCCGCTGCCATACCGTAATATTCCAATAGTTTTACCCTGTGAAATTTGTAGTTGTAGATATTGAAACCACAGGTGGGCGACCCGATGGAAATGGAATCACAGAGATTGGTATTGCACATGTCGAGCATCGACGAATCGTGCACAAGTGGTCGAGTTTTGTCAACCCGCACAAAAGTATTCCTTACAATATCCAAATGCTTACTGGGATCAGCGACGATATGGTGGCCGATGCCCCAACGTTTGCAGAACTGATTCCCGAGTTATTAAATCAGCTAAAAGGTGACGTATTTGTTGCACACAGCGTAAACTTCGACTACAGCTTTATTGATGCTGCCTTTCGTGCGAATGGCGTCAGTTGGCGGATGCCTAAGCTTTGCACCGTAAAGTATAGCAAGGCCGTATTTCCTGAGTTTGGTAGATATTCATTATCTCACCTTGCAAGAACACTTCAGGTAGAGAACGATAACCCACATCGTGCCCTGAGTGATGCCTTATGTGCTGCAGAAGTACTAATACACTGTATTAATGCGGATTACGATGAAAAGAAATTGAACGATCCAAAACTAGGTTTGCTCAAGCGAATTCAAATGCCCGACCATCTTCCCGCTGCTGTGTACGACGCTCTACCGAAATCTCACGGCGTTTATGAATTCCTTGATGCCTTCGGAACCCCATTGTACATTGGAAAGGCCAATAATATCAAGTCACGCATTACACAGCACTTCAGTACGCAGCAAGGAAGTACGAAGTACCAACGCCTCATGAAGGAATGTTACAATATCAAATACACATTACTTCCAAACGAAACATTGGCATTGATTTATGAAGATCATCTCATTCGTCAACATTGGCCACCACTCAACAAAGCTCAAAAGAAGCAAGCTTTAAAATTTGGACTTTACACCTTCACCAATGGGAAGGGAGAATTGAAGTGGGTCATACAAAAAGTAATAGGGAGTGGTGCGTTACAAAGGTTCGGTTCCTATCTCGCCGGACAGCAATGGATAGCTGCGTATAAAACTGAATTGCAATCTGAAGGACTAACGTTAGAGGAGGGGCTGTCGCTTTTAAAAGCAAATCAAGAACAACGGATGCTACTTCCTCTTGGAACAGGAGCACTTTTTATTGAAAACGGAAGTATCGTTGGAATTTATAGTGGAGATGACTTTCTGCATAATGAGCAATGGGTCAGGGAAAACTTCACGGCTGTGCAGCCTTCCCCGACCATCAATTCCATTGCGATGAAGATGCTCGATCAGAATTCCGACCAAGTCATCCTTCTTTAATCCTTTTTCTCTTCAGAGGCACTTTCAGCTTGAGCATCCACATCATCCGATGAGTCAATCGCCTTTGAATCGTTTTCACCTAGCTTTATCGAAGGCTTGGTTACTAGGAACGATAACTCCTTGTCTGAAAGGCTTATTTCAACCGCATCTCCTTCATTAATTTCCTTTCCAATAATCTTTTCAGCTAAAGGATCTTCAACTAATTTCTGCAAGGCGCGCGCTAATGGACGTGCTCCGAATGCTTCATCGAAACCTTCATCAGCAATGAAATCCTTCGCTTCTTGTGTCATTGAGATTCCATAACCTAAGTCTTCAATGCGTGTGAAGAGCCCTTTCAACTCGATATCAATGATCTTATGAATGTCTTCGCGACTCAAGCTGTTGAATAGCACAACATCGTCTATTCTATTCAAGAATTCAGGCGCAAAGGCTTTTTTCAAAGCACTTTGAATGACACTTTTTTCAATGTCGTTCTTTCCTTGTTCACGGGCAGTGGTTCCAAAACCAACTCCAGTACCAAAGTCCTTTAGTTGCCTAGATCCCAAATTGGAAGTCATGATGATAATCGTATTCTTAAAGTCGACCTTCCTACCTAAACTATCCGTTATTTGGCCATCGTCAAGTGCTTGTAGTAATAGGTTGAAGACATCAGGGTGTGCTTTTTCAATCTCATCGAGGAGTATGACAGAGTAGGGCTTACGACGAACACGTTCCGTCAATTGACCACCTTCCTCATAACCTACATATCCTGGAGGCGCTCCTACAAGTCGGCTGATTGCAAATTTCTCCATGTATTCGCTCATGTCAATACGAATCATGTTGTCTTCGCTATCAAAGAGGAGCTTCGTAAGTTCCTTAGCCAATTGAGTTTTACCTACGCCCGTGGGACCTAAGAATATAAATGAACCGATGGGTTTCTTCGGATCCTTGAGTCCCGCTCGATTTCTTTGTATCGCCCGAACAATTTTCTTAACGGCTTCATCCTGACCAATGACCGACCCTTTCAACTGGGTTTCCATTTGGCTGAGCTTGTCCATTTCCTGTTGGGCTACACGCTGCACGGGTACTCCGGTCATCATTGCTACAACCTCCGCTACCTCAGGCTCGTCAACGATTTTCTTGTTCATTTTGATGCTGTCCTCCCAGGCTTCTTTGGCGTTGGCCAATTTTGCTTCTAGTTTCTTTTCATCATCGCGAAGTTTAGCAGCCTCTTCGTAGCGTTGAGATTTGACAACTCGAACTTTTTCTTCTTTAATATGCTGTAACTCTGCTTCCAATTCGGTAATGGTCTCAGGTACTTCAATATTGATAATATGTACTCGTGATCCTGCCTCATCTAAAGCATCAATGGCTTTATCAGGTAAGTGACGATCACTCATGTAACGCTGAGTTAATCGTACACATGCATCTATCGCTTGAGGTGTGTAAATCACATTATGGTGATCTTCGTACTTGTCTTTGATGTTGTTGAGGATTTGAACCGTTTCTTCAGGTGAAGTAGGATCTACAGTCACTTTTTGGAAACGACGCTCTAAAGCTCCATCCTTCTCTATATATTGGCGGTATTCATCCAGAGTTGTGGCACCTATACATTGTATTTCACCACGTGCCAAGGCCGGCTTAAACATATTTGATGCATCCAATGAACCCGTGGCGCCACCCGCACCAACGATTGTATGCAATTCATCAATGAATAATATGATATCGTCGTTTTTCTCAAGTTCGTTCATGAGCGCCTTCATGCGTTCCTCAAATTGACCACGATATTTGGTTCCTGCCACTAAACTCGCTAAATCTAAAGAGATAACTCTTTTATTGAACAAGACCCTGCTAACCTCCTTATTTACAATTCTTAAGGCTAATCCTTCGGCGATGGCGCTTTTTCCAACACCTGGTTCACCGATGAGTAGCGGATTGTTCTTTTTTCTGCGGCTTAGAATCTGACTTACACGCTCTATTTCCTTTGTGCGACCTACAACAGGGTCAAGTCGCCCCATATCAGCCGCTCTCGTTAGATCCTTTCCAAAATTATCTAGGACTGGGGTTTTAGATTTTTCTTTCCGACCACCTGCAGGGGAGTTTCTCCTGCTACTTGAAGGCGTGCTGCCTTCATCCATTTCACCTTCATCATAGCTCATGGATGGACTACTCAAATCATCTTTTGGCTCATCAGCAGTATCCGTTTCGATATAATTGCTTTGGTATTCACTTTTAACAGCATCGTAAGAGGCTCCAAACTGGGACATTACACCACTGATTGGGTCGTTATCATTGCGAAGAATACACAAGAGTAGGTGTGGAGTCCTGATAATTGGACTCTGAAAAAGCTTTGCTTCAAGAAATGTTGTTTTCAGCGCTTTTTCCGCTTGCCGTGTTAAAGGCAAGTTTTTACCGTTAGCCGCTTGATGCGTAGCATAGGGCGTAGAAATGCTCTCAATCTTCGTGCGAAGTTGTTTTAAATCCAATCCTAGATCTTTCAAAATCTGAATTGCTGTGCCTTCACCTTCACGAATGATGCCGAGCAATAAGTGCTCTGTACCAATATAATCGTGCCCTAAACGAAGGGCTTCTTCTTTGCTGTAAGTGATGACGTCTCGAACTCTGGGGCTAAAATTCTCTTCCATATTGCAACGGTTATTTGACCTAATGTGGTAATGCACATAGCGTGCCAACCCTATATCTCAAATCTAATGGCATAATTGCTCGGTTTGACGGGCACACAAGAGATGTTTTGTTAACATACACATGTGGATAAAAGGCGCAAGTTCAAAGCGCATTCTACGCACTATAGAGGGCTGAAAGGCTATATTTGAAAATTACGAAAAAACGCGGCGCTCGCCGCTCTAAATACTGACAATATGGCGCAGGGAGAAAAAATTATCCCAATCAATATTGAGGAGCAGATGAAGAGTTCCTACATCGATTATTCGATGTCGGTTATTGTTTCTCGTGCTTTACCGGATGTTCGCGACGGATTAAAACCCGTACACAGAAGAGTACTTTACGGCATGCATGACATGGGTGTAACCAGTACAAAGGCCTACAAAAAGTCCGCAAGGGTAGTAGGGGATGTATTGGGTAAATACCACCCGCATGGCGATAGCTCAGTGTATGATACCATGGTGCGTATGGCACAGGATTGGTCACTGCGATACATGCTCGTTGATGGCCAAGGTAACTTTGGTAGTGTCGATGGAGATAGTCCGGCTGCGATGCGATACACTGAGGTGCGTATGCGCAAGATCGCAGAGGATATGCTCTCCGATATTGATAAGGACACTGTTGATTGGCAACTCAACTTTGATGACTCATTAAAGGAACCAACTGTACTACCTACCAGAATTCCAGGATTGCTCGTTAATGGCGCCTCTGGTATTGCCGTAGGTATGGCGACCAATATGCCACCGCATAACTTAACCGAAAGTATCAATGCAATCAATGCGTACATCGATGATAGCGAGATTGATATTGACGGATTAATGCAACACATCAGTGCCCCTGATTTCCCAACTGGCGGAACAATCTATGGATACGAAGGTGTTCGCGATGCATTCCACACCGGTCGAGGTAGAATTGTCTTAAGAGGAAAAGCAATTATCGAAGAGGTTAAAGGCCGTGAATGTATTATCGTTACAGAGATACCTTACCAGGTGAATAAGGCGGATATGATCAAAAAAACCGCTGAACTCGTTAATGATAAAAAGATAGAAGGCATCTCAGACATTAGAGATGAAAGTGATCGCAAGGGAATGCGTATCGTTTACGTCTTGAAACGTGATGCCGTTCCAAACGTAGTCCTAAACAAACTTTATAAATACACACAGTTACAGAGCTCATTCTCTGTGAACAATATTGCCTTGGTGAATGGACGTCCTGAGATGCTGAATCTTAAGGATATGATTCATCACTTCGTAGAACACAGACATGAAGTCGTAGTTCGTCGAACGGAATACGAGTTACGCCAAGCAGAAAAGCGCGCACATGTCCTTGAAGGATTGTTGATTGCAATTGACAATTTAGACGCGGTAATCAAGCTCATTCGTGCCTCTGCTACTCCAGATGAAGCGAAAAACGGTTTGATGACCGAGTTTAAACTGAGTGAAATCCAAGCGAAGGCCATCTTGGACATGCGTCTTCAAAAACTCACTGGTCTAGAGCGCGATAAGATCAAGGCTGAGTACGAAGAACTCATGAAGACTATCGATTATTTAAAATCTGTATTAGCAGATAAGGGTCTTCGTATGTCTATCATCAAAGAAGAACTTGAAGAGGTTAAAGTGAAGTTTGGTGATGAGCGCAGAACGGATATAGAATTTGCCGGTGGCGATGTAAGCATTGAAGATATGATTCCTGATTCTGAAGTGGTTATCACCATTTCTCACGCGGGCTACATCAAGCGTACAGCACTTTCAGAATACAAAAAACAGAACAGAGGTGGAGTAGGAGCCAAAGCTGCGAGTACTAGGGATCAAGACTTCATTGAACATGTTTTTGTAGCTACCAACCACCAGTACATGTTGCTCTTCACTGAGCAGGGACGCTGTTTCTGGATGCGAGTGTATGAAATTCCGGAAGGTACACGTCAAAGTAAAGGACGTGCAATCCAAAACCTAATCAACCTCCCTCAAGACGACAAGGTTTTGGCCTTTATTAATGTTCTAAATCTAAAAGACGAGGACTACATTAATAATCATTTCATCGTAATGTGTACCAAGCAGGGAATTATCAAAAAGACCAGCTTAGAGGCATATTCTCGTCCACGTGTAAATGGTATCAATGCCATAACTATAAGGGAAGGGGATACCTTATTGGAAGCCAAACTTACGAATGGTGAGCAGGATATTATGCTCGCGGTGAAGAGCGGTAAAGCAATCCGATTCCCAGAAAGCAAGGTCCGCGGAATGGGGAGAAATGCCTCAGGTGTCCGTGCCATTTCTGTAGATTCAGAAAACGACGAAGTGGTAGGAATGATTGTGGTCAAAGAAGGAGACGGATTTGACGTTATGGTTGTAAGTGAACAGGGATACGGAAAGCGTTCATCACTTGAAGATTACAGAATCACGAACCGAGGCGGTAAAGGGGTTAAAACCATTACCGTGACAGATAAAACTGGAGAGTTGGTAAGCTTGAAGGCTGTGACTGATGAAGACGACTTGATGATCATCACGAAAAAAGGCACCATGATTCGAATGGGTGTTGATACCTTAAGGGTAATGGGACGCGCCACACAAGGTGTTCGATTAATCACATTGCGTAAAGGTGATGAGATTGCATCAATCGCCAAGGTACCTGCGTCTGAAGAGGAAGAAGAAATCGTCGATGTAGATGGAGTAGAGGTTATAGATGGAATTGACCCAACTACAGAAGCTACAGATGCATCGTCTGAAGAATCGAATGAAACAACTTCTGAGGAATAGTAAACTTGGCGCAATGTTTGTTTTACCAATGAAAACTACATTTGTAGGCACTTAAAAACGAAGAGATTAGAATTATGAAAAAGCTACTAGTCGCAGTATTAACCGCTGCAACTTTTATGGCAACAGCTCAGGAAGCCCCAAAGGTTACCAGTGCAATTATTGCTCTTAGAGGCAATGAACTTGTTGAAGCTAAAGGGTTTATCGATGAAGCAACCGCAATTATCGACGGTAAGAATCAGGCTGAAATCAAAGAGAAAATCATGTCAAAGTACCACTTTAACAAGGCGTTGATTTACTCTAAGATTGCTTCTTCACCAGATGCGGAAATCAAGGCTTTGGCTGCAGATGCAAATGAGGTTGCTGCACAAAGCTTGTTAGACTTGATTCTTTTTGAAAAGAATGCAAAAAAGCAACTGTATACGGCTGATGCACAGCGTGAATCACAAACGATCGCTTACAATTACTTGGTAGAAGCTGGTTCTGCCTATGAAGCAGGTGATTACGAAAAAGCGTATCAAGGATATATGAGCGCATTTGAATTAAAGAAGAATGAACTTCTTGGTGAATTTGCGTATCTCGATACAAGCTTATTATTCAACGCAGGTATTATAGCGGGTTCCGCTGGTGATCTAGAATCAAGCAGTGCTGCCTTTGCAGAATGCTTAGGACTTGGTTACAAGGGAATCACGTTCACTGCAACTGATATTTTAGGAAATCCTAAGCAATACCCAAACAAAGCAGCCCTAGATAAAGCGGTTGCAGGTGGTTTAGCTACTGATCCAGTTATTGGTGAGGATGTACGTCCAAGTATTTACATCAGTTTGATCAACAATGCTAAGAAATTGGAAAAGGTTGACGATTACAATAAATGGTTGACGGAAGCCCGTGTAGCATATCCGGAAAATAAGGATTTGCTTGATATCCAATTACAGTCTTTCCTTGATGTAAAGGATTACGATGGCGCAATGAAGAACTTAGATGAAGCCATTGCGAAGAATCCAGATAAAGGCATTTATCATTTTGTAAAAGGAAATATCCTTCAAACAGAAATGAAAGATCTTGATGCGGCGTTGGTCGAATACAAAGCAGCATTGGAGAAAGATCCGGAAATGAGTGATGCAATGTACATGTGTGGTCTAGTATATATCGATCGTGCAAATAAAATCACTGAGGAGATGAATAACCTGGGCTTGAATGAGACCCGTAAGTACAATGCGCTCAAAGACAAGCAAAAAGAAGTTTTCGGCGAATCACTTGAGTATTTTGAAAAGTCTTACGAAATGAAGCCTGATGATATGGATATCGTTCGTGCACTTATGGAGGTTTACCGCAAGGTTGGCGATTACCAGAAGTCTATGGACATGAAAACCATTCTAGACGAAGCAGGAGAATAAACACATTCTACGATAGAAAGCCCGGTTTCAGTGATTCCGGGCTTTTTTGGATCTTTATTCTTTTTGGCTATAATATATATTATGTTAAATAGTATTTTTATAGAACTACTCCTCTGCGTGAGTATGATAGATAATTCGATTTCATATCCCGGCCCGATCTCAAATTAGGCCGATTCCGCAGATTTACGTCCACGCTTCATCGTAGTACTGGTTTTACTGTAGTTATCCTTTTCGCGAGCCATGGTATCCTCATATCGTGGATCTGGAACCATGGCGACTTTGTAGAGCGCCGAAGCTTCGATACTGAAGAAGCCAAATTCTTCCACAACGCGACCCTGTACACGATAAATACCTTTGCCACGAAACGGAAATTGTGCAGCGATGTTTGGGAAATGCACGCTGTCCAAGAATTCACCCTCTTGATCAACGAACGTGGCAAAATTCATTCGATCGCCTTTTATTGTTTTTGTGTCTTTCACCGTCACTAAATACCCGTACGAAATAACGAAGTGCCCCAGTTTATCAGGTAATTCCCTGGCCATAGTACCGTTCTCCAAAGGTTCATCGGCCAATTCAAACGGGTCACACAGTGGAAATCCTAGGAGCTCAATTTGATCGAAGGCTTCTTCGAGACTACTTTGTTGAAGTATTGGAATCTTATAATCGTGCGGTTGTTGATTGCCCTTAAATAAACTAGGTGGTGCTGCTATAACTTCTTTCGTATTACGGCCTCGAAGCATGTGATGGGCTTCCCAAAGTAAGGTTTGTTTTGACTTTCCAGTAAAGCGTAGGGCACCGATACGTATTAGTAATGAAATCTGCTCTATCCCAACAGGAACGCGGTCTATGAAATCTGCTAAATCCATAAAGGGTCCTCCCTCCTCGCGTTCACGCCCTATGTATACACCTATTTTTTCATCTAAACTTCGCAACAATACAAAGCCCAGGTAAATAGTGTTCCCTTGAATCACTGTAGGATAATCACCATACTGTACACAGGGTGCTTCGATCTGACCTCCATTGCGGCGAGCTTCGTGAACATAGAACTCTGTTCTGTAGAACCCGCCGAAATTATTTATCACCGCAACCATGTATTCCAAGGGATAATGTGCCTTCAAATAGAGGCTTTGATAGCTTTCTACGGCATACGATGCACTATGACCTTTAGCAAAAGCATAGCCTGCAAAACTTTCTATTTGACGCCAAATCTCACGACTCAGTTCTTCACTATATCCTCGCTCCCTACAGTTTTTAAAATATTGATTTTCAACATTTTGAAACTCTCTTCTTGAACGAAATTTCCCTGACATTCCTCGACGCAATACATCGGCTTCTCCCAGCGAAAGCCCTGCGAAATAATGGGCGACTTTGATGACATCTTCTTGGTAGACCATCACTCCAAAGGTGTCCGGCATAATCTCAAGCATCACAGGGTGTGCATCCTTTCTACGCTCTGGATCAGTAAACCGCAGTATATACTCACGCATCATCCCACTATTACTTACTCCTGGGCGAATAATGGAACTGGCCGCGACCAGTCCTAAATAGGTATCGACCTTGAGTTTTTTAAGTAGCATTCTCATCGCCGGCGATTCCACATAGAAACATCCCATGGCCAAGCCATTTCGCAGTAAGTTTTTAATGGCCTCATCTTCTTTAAACCGCCGTAAGTCACGTATATCTATAAATGGACGATCCGGCTTGTTCTTTGCCACGATGGCTAGGGTGTCCTGAATTTTAGAAAGACCTCGCTGGCTCAGGATATCAAATTTATGCAGGCCAATATCTTCAGCGATGATCATATCAAACTGCACAGTTGGAAATCCTTTGGGAGGCATAAAAGTCGCGCTGTGGTAGTGCAAGCTTTGCTGTGCGATTAGTATTCCTCCTGCATGAATACTAAGGTGGCTTGGAAACCCTTGTATGTAAGTGCTATAACGAAGTACGAGATGGGATAATTGATCGAGCGAGCCCGATGAGAAA
Source organism: uncultured Polaribacter sp. (assembly GCA_964397915.1). Lineage (GTDB taxonomy): Bacteria > Bacteroidota > Bacteroidia > Flavobacteriales > Schleiferiaceae > UBA10364. The sequence goes on from CAYNLA010000001.1 coordinate 61,262, forward strand.
TTCCCTTTACTTAGTTTGTCTATCTCGTGCTTGGGTAAACCGAACACCTTCCCTAGTTCTCGAACCACCGATTTGTACTGAAATGTGTTGTAAGTAGCTAACAGTGAGGTATGTGGGAACCTTTTGAAGATGTACTGGGTGATATCCTCGCGATCGCGCCATGAAAAATCAAGGTCAAAATCTGGTGGTGAGGTTCGATGCAGGTTGATAAATCGCTCGAAGTACAGGTCCAGTGCGATTGGATCAACATCCGTGATTTTAAGAAGGTAGGCGACAATGCTGTTGGCCCCGCTCCCCCGCCCCACGTAGAAATAACCACGTTTTTGAGCGTAATTCACAATATCCCAATTGATTAAGAAGTAGGACACAAAGTTCTTTTGGGCGATGAGGTCCAGTTCTTTCTCAATGCGTTCCTTGACCTTGAAGTCTGACTGTGGATAGCGGTACGGTAAGCCGTCGTAGCAAAGCTTTCTTAGAAGTTTCAGGTCCTTTTCGCGTGAACCTGAATAGGTCTGAAGATTTAGCGCGGCGTCCTCCGGTAAGGTCATTTTACAGTCCTGAAGGATTTGAGCTGCATTTCTAAGGAGTTCAGGTGCGGATGCATAGGCCTCACGAAGGGCATGATCTTCTAAATACAGGTCGTCGATGCTGCCTTGGGCTTCTTTTGATAGTTTGCTGAGCAGGGTATTTTCATCAATGGCTCGGAGCAAGCGATGCGCGTTGTGGTCCCGTTTTCCTCTGAAAGAAGCAGTTGGGAACGCGACGAGTTTGTGCTTCGCATCTTTCCACTTTCGAAACGGTAAGGACGGAACTTCGGAGGGTGTAATGCCTATACATTCATTGTTCGCAAGATCCTTTAAGTCAATATCTGAGGAGGTTGGATAAATGATCCAAGTATTGGCAAGGGTCTTTCTATCAGGGCGCTGTGGAAATTTTACGCTGTGATGTAAATGCCAACTTAGATGGTCGTTGATTTCCCGCATCCCTTCCCAATTTCTCGCCAGCATTACATAGCATTGGCGAGTACCATTACGAAAATCAACACCTACCACAGGGCGTTTATTGGGATGATTACGCATGAGGTGCAAGACCGTCATGCACGCCGAAGTGTTGTTAATGTCTGTCAATGCCATCACAGGCCAGGGCTGGTCTTCAAAGAATTTTATCCATTCTTTAGGCGACACGATTCCATAGCGCAAGCTGTAATAACTGTGCGTATTCAATAGCATTTCCCCTACCCGATTTTAGAATCCTAAGTCCAGTTTTCGTTGGCGTGCTTGGGTCATTCCCATGCCTTGTAAAGACAGGTGTGAATAGATCTCGTAATCATATTCCGGAACTAGACGCTCCCCTATGGGCTTCAAGAGTTCAGGACCATTAGCGCTTGGGCTTTTAATGGCTGCAGAGATGGGATACGCATTGAGTTCTTCCGAGGGGTATGGATTTAACAGGTCTGTGATTTCTGCCAGCGGAATGGATGGGTTCAACCAGATTTGCTCGTCCTCTTCTTGAAGAATTACGGGCGATCGGTGGTGATCTATGGCTGCCGTGATTTTGTTCTGAACGGTTGTAATGATGGCATAGCTATCTATGATTTCGCCAGTATCCGGATTTACCCACGAATCGTAAATACCTGCAAAGGCAAAAGGCGCTCCATCTCTTTTGTAGACTACATAGGGTTTTGAGAGGCGTTCCTTTTGAGGTCCTTCGATAAACGCATCTGCAAGAACTAAACAGCGCTTTGAGCGAATGCTCTGACGAAATGCGGGCTTAGTCGTAATGCCTTTTGCACCGCGATAGGCCGGATCATTCTCCGAATTGTGGTCTCCTTCAGAGCGGGCATTGAACAGATGGAACGGCTTCTTAGCCCAATACGGGGTAAAGCCGAAGCGGTAATGCTTAATGGTCCCTGGGTGCTCCTGGGTGATTACAGCGCCTAAATCACCAATGCTCGTGTTTGTATTAGGTGCATAGAGATCCGGGCGCTCTACGATAGCACTGAAGCGCTTTTCTACTGCTTTAATCTTACTGATATTGACGTATCTGCCACACATGGTACTCTTCTCTCTAAGTTAAATTCTTTTTACTGATGTCTGTTGGCCAATAGCGGCGGCGGTTCTCCATTGAAAGGATTGGTCCTTCCTATGGTCTTTGCGCCTAGTGAGACTGCTCGTAAAACAGAGCGATCGCCAAAGCGTTGACGAATGTGATCCATTGCACTGTAGAGTCTACTCAATTCCTCACTTTCTTCAAAGAGATTCATTTGGTAGCCACCGCCAACCAAATGAGAACAGCGCACACCCACTAAGCGGACTAATAGCCGGCGGTCATAGAGACGCTTGAATAGTTCCTTCACCTTGGGAATGAGAATGTGGTCAGCTGCGGTATACGGAATACGCGCTTGTAGCGTATGGGTATTAAAGTCTGAATAACGGATTTTAACCGTGATGCAAGACGTGAGTTTATCGCCTCTACGCAGCTGGTAAGCCAAATTTTCCGCCATGGCTACTATGATTCCTTCGAGTTTGACCACATCAATGGTATCCTTGGCAAAGGTTCGTTCGGTAGAGATGCTCTTTCGCTCTTGATACGGTACCACAGGACTTTGATCGACACCTTGTGCTTTGTGCCAGATTACCGATCCATGTTTCCCCATCACACTTTGCATCATCTCCAAGGGCATTTCCTGAAGCGTCTGTATGCGTCGTACCCCAAGATTTCGAAGCGTTTGGTACGTCTTCTCTCCCACCATAGGTATTTTTCGCACTGATAAGGGCGCCAAAAACGGGCGTTCTAAGCCTTTTTGGATGTAAATCTTATTATTGGGTTTCGCCTCGCCGGTTGCGACTTTACTAACGGTTTTATTTCCAGAAAGGCCGAAACTGATCGGCAGTCCGGTTTCTCGAATGACCTTATCTCGAAGTTCACTAGCAAACTTGAAGTTGCCGAAGAATCGATCCATGCCTGTGAGATCCACATAGAACTCATCCACAGAGGTTTTCTCGTAGACCGGTACATCCTCTTTGATCACATCTGTGACCAGGTTGGAGTACTTGCTGTAGTTGGCCGAATTTCCACGAATCACAATGGCTTCAGGACAAAGGTCTTTTGCCATTCGCATGGGCATGGCAGAGTGCACACCGAATTTTCGTGTTTCATAGCTGCACGCAGCCACTACTCCACGATCACCAGTTCCTCCAATAATAATAGGTTTTCCCATGAGACGCGTATCCATAAGACGCTCTACAGAAACAAAGAATGTATCTAAATCCAGATGAAGGATGGAACGGTCCATGAGTGGGTATTTATGAGTTTTAGGGGTGTTCACAGCCTATTTGAGCGGCCCTTGGGCCGCTCAAATAGCAATGCTTGTATGTATTTTTTTCTAGTTGTCCTTGAGCGTACTCATCTCCTTGCGCAGGTCTGCGACCATATGCATAAGCTGAGACATCTCTTGATTTGTACCCGCTGCCGGAAGCTCGAAACAAGTGTAGCCAACGGCTTTCCAAGCTTCTACAAGTCGATCAACAGGTACGGTATACGGTGCAAATTGCGGGTTATCGGATTTGAGCATTAGCTCACCAACGTGGAGGTTGTTAATTACACGCTTGTACACAACACCTTCATCCTTAGTAATGAGTACATAACAATCGTCATTACGGATGGATTTCCAGTCTTGAACATATTCCGTGATTACATACGAACCCGGTTTAATGGGAAGCATGCTCTCTCCACGAATTTGGAAAACGCGGTAGGTACGGTCTTGTGGAAGTTCAGGGAACGGCATAGAGAAACGTGGCAACGCGCCTATGTAATCTGCATCTCCATACCCCGCTAAATATCCGGCAGAGGCCTTTACTGGAACCAAGGTTCCCAACTCTTTCTCATCTGTACCGTCTACAACCACAGGAAGAATGCGCAACTGTGCACCACTTACATCTGCTTTTGGAATAGATCCGCCGCCGGAAAGATCTTTGTTTACGAAATCATCTAAGCGAACCTGGAAATACGCTGCAAGATGTTGCAAGGTGTGCAACCTAGGTTCCGCCCTACCTTCTTCATAGGCACCGATCATGGCACGCTTTACTCCAATCTTTACCGCTAACTGCTCCTGCGTCAGCGCTTCTTTCTTTCGAAGAAACTTCAAATTGTTCTTTACGTAGTTCATACAGCGTATCTTTAAAAACCAAGGCACAGCATGCCCTGTTGATTTACAATGCTAATTTAGTTAGAATTCTAATATTTTCATCATTCGCTCTGTTATTTTTTTGACGTGGAGTTAAAAAAGGTCTTAAATACCTGTACTGTTGCTAAGGACGAGATATATGCCCGATGGATAGAAGCTGCCATTACGGAAGAAAAAGTATTGCATGCTGTTGTGGAACTAGCCTTTGGCGGTACGGAACGAGAACGCACTAGAGCTTGCTGGATTTTGCATCATATCGGGGATCGGAAGCCAAAATTGTTGAATGTATTTGTTCCACGAATGATCGAACAATTGGACCATAGCACCACAGATGCCGAGGTCCGATTCATTTTGCGCTACTTCGCTACCCAAGAACTTCCAGAGCGCGAAAGCGATAAGGGCCTATTATTGGATTACAGTTGGAACTGCATGACCAACCAAAAGGCTGCAATCGCACCGCGGGTCTATGCTATGACTATTGCGTATAAGATGTGTGGAGAGCACCCGGAATTGGCCCAAGAATTGGCGCAAACCATTGAAAACGTTGTAGAATACGGCAGTGCAGGTATGAAAAACCGCGGAGGCAAAATCATACAATGGCTGCGAAAAGATGGGCTACTCTAAGGGGTAACCGGCCATGGCATTGCCCGCAAGAAAGCCACCAGTCCAAGCCGCTTGGAAGTTGAATCCACCAGTAATGCCATCGATATCAAGGATTTCACCGGCCAAATAGAGGTTCGGACACAGGCGACTTTGGAACGTTTTAAAATCTACTTCTTTTAGATCCACCCCTCCTGCTGTCACAAATTCTTCTTTGAAAGTCGATTTGCCGGAGACTTGGAATACTGCACTGGTCAACTCGGTGCAAAGATCCTTGAGGTGCTTGTTGCTCAAATCGCCCCAAGTTGCTGTGTTCTTAATCCCTGCAGCCTCAACCATCGATTTCCAAAGGCGCAATGGCATTCCAAACATGGCGTGGTTGCCAATTCTTTTCTTCCCATTATCCTTCTTTTCGTCATTTAGCTCAGCTAATACGAGATCCTCATCCCTACCAACCCAATTAATCAAAATCGGGAATCGGTAGAATCGATCGCTCAACTCGCGCGCACCCCAAGCGCTCAAACGCAATACGGCCGGGCCTGAAAGTCCCCAATGTGTAATGAGTAAAGGACCGGAAGCCTCCAAGTCCGAAGCGGCAATCTGAACAGTTGCATTGGGCACACTAATGCCACTGAGCCCCTTGATACGTGGGTCTTTAATGTTGAATGTGAAGAGCGATGGCACAGGTTCAATAATCTTATGACCTATCTTTTTGAGGTTATCCCACATCATTTTCGACGAACCGGCGGCAATCATTACCGCATCCGCCTCATAGGTCCTTCCATCATTAGTTTTTACCTCCCAAGTACCGTCATCATTGGGTTGAAATGATTTCACTCCGGAAGATGTAAGCACAGCTATTCCATTGGATTCCGCCATATCAAGCAGACAATCGATAATGGTTTGAGAAGAATCGGTCACTGGAAATACGCGGTTGTCCGATTCAATTTTCAGCTCCACACCACGGTCGGCGAACCACTCCATGGTGTCGCCTGGTTGAAATTTGTGAAACGGGCCTAAGAGTTCGCGACTGCCACGTGGATAAAAAGTAACCAGCTCTCGAGGGTCAAAACATGCATGGGTAACGTTGCAGCGACCGCCACCGCTGATCAATACCTTACCAAGGACATCCTTTCCCTTTTCCAGTAAGATGATTTCGGCTTCAGGATTTGCTTCTGCACAAGCTATGGCAGCAAAATAGCCCGCTGCACCACCACCAATAATAACCACTCGTTTTTCCATTCCGCAAAATTACATCAATAAAGCCTTTAACAATGATGTCTAAAAAATAACAAAGCGGTAATTTTGCAACGAAATACTGCAATACGATGAATTTACGTGAAGCCTTAGAGGAATGCCTGCGCAAACGCCCTTTCATTGAAGAGGCCCTACAAGAAGACCTCATTAATCTTAGTTCTTTAGCTCGAGCAATCCGACCAGATATTGAACGACTCATAGGCAAAGAAATCAAGGAAAGCGCCGTAGTCATGGCCATTCGACGCCGTGAGCCTCGTTTACAACTTAAAATGCAGCACAAACTGCAACAGTTCATCGCATCCCTTGGAGACATTATTGTGCGATCAAACCTAGTTGCCTACACCTACAAGAAAACACCCGCCCTCACTGCAAAACAAGCCGTATTTCTGGATGCCATCCAAGGCAAACCTTCGGGTTTCCACAGTTTTACTGGCGGTATGGAAGAGACCACGGTGGTCGTAAGCGAAGATTATTCGACCGATTTGGAGTTGGCCATGCAAGGCGAGCAACAACTCAGTGTTGCCAAAGACCTGAGCTCAATCACATTGCGATTGCCAACCAGTAGCTCAGAGGTCATTGGACTGTACTATTTCTTCTTTAAACACATCGCTTCGGCAGGTGTGCCGATTAAAGAAATTATCTCAACTACGAACGAAGCAACCTTCATCGTGCACAATGATGATGTGAACGCGGCATTCTCTACCATCAATACCATTAAGCGCGCCACTTAACTGTGAATAACTGATACTTATTCCGCTTTCTTGGTTTTCCAATTCGACCGCCCCAATTTCTTGGGACTAATCTAAATTTCTAATAAAATGGAAAATCAAGTTCAACTCATTGGAAACTTGGGAATGGATCCCGAGTCAAAACAAATCAGTGATTCACTAAAAGCCTCGTTCACACTGGCGACCAACACGGTCTATCGCGACAGTGATGGCAACAAAAAAACCATGACCGACTGGCACAACGTCGTCGCTTGGGGTGGTCTTGCCCAAACCATCGCCCAATACGTTAAAAAGGGTGATAAAATTGGAATCGCAGGCCGATTAGTTACTCGTTCATACGAGGACGAAAAAGGCACCAAGAAGTACTATACAGAAGTAATTGCGAAGGATTTGCTCATGCTCGGGTCGAAGCGCAGTGAAAAAAACTGACCCCTCCCAACACCAGGCCTGTGGCCTGGTGTTGGTTATCCTTGACTTATAAGTTGTCCTTCCTCAAAAAGATAATCACCAAAAACACCCGTAACGGGCTTGTCTATTTGCAAGGGTTGCGTAAGGCCAATTGAAGTTCCATCCACTTCCTTCATTCGAGGGCGTGAAGCCAGGTCACCTAGATCATCCACGACATACAAAAGGCCCATAGCATGACCATTGACGTATTGGATGCGCTTAATAGCAACATCTACACGCATGTGTGCATACAACACATTAGTGAACACCAACTCTAACAAGCCGTTTTCATTCAGAGGAAGTGCATCATATGGCTCACTACCCCCTTCGTAACCTGCATTTAGGGTTTTTAATATGAGGTTCAAACCAAACGCACGGGCTTTCTTGCGATTGAAGTCGCCTACGGCCACTCCGCTTTCAATAAGAATGTTAGGAAGACCATTTGCCATGAGGTAATCGCCTATGGCTGTTGGGTAAAATTCATCCGTATAGCGGCCTACACCCGCTAAATCTGTATTCATCGATACGAGTGCATTGCTCAGTCGTACCATGGTTTTCTTTCGTAACGGAGTTACAGCGCGACTTTTTTCAGCGCTTGGTACCAACAATGAAGTAAAGGCCGGAATTCCATCGGTATGGAAAATGGTACGTTGATCATGAAGGTTAAAACATAATTCTGGCTCATGCATCTTGATCCAACCGATGAGCTTTGCACTTTCAATGGTTTGAAATGCTCTGAAGTCGCGATTCAAATCTATACCGATTCCGTTTCTTCTTGAATACCGAACGTAAGCATCAGGGTTCGCAACAGGCAATACATGCAGTGTGAATTCAGCTAAATCCAACTGTTTCTTTTGAAACAATTCTACAAGTGCAAGGAGCATGAATATCCCAGTTGTTTCATTTCCGTGCATACCTGCCCAGATACAAATGGAACGCGGACCATTTCCCAGTTTCTTATACAACAACGGTCGTTCCTCACTTGAGTAGCCTAGAATATCCCAATCAAAGGCTGTCCTGATCTTCTCATAGGTTATATACCACTCGTTTTGAGATAAATAAGTGCTATCGGATGTACTAAACATTCTTGTAGATTTATACTTGAAGTTACATCACATAACTGACTTTTACCCAAATACAATTCTTATGAACTGGAAGTATTCCATTTTCGCCGTTGTAGGATTCATTTCAACCGCATGTGTTACAGATGAAACAACTGTAACTATCGGCTTTGGTAGCTGTAATGAGCCTAATCAAACGGACCATCTACTACCAACGTTGAGTGCAGCATTGGACACCCTTGATACCTATATCTGGCTTGGTGACAATATCTACCTTCAAGACCAGCAGTGGGACAATTACAAGAGCACAATGGAACGGTATAATGAGGTATTTGGATCTCCCGTATTTCAAGAGATCCTTGGTAAAACCCGACATTTAGCGATATGGGACGATCATGATGCGGGGCCAAACGATTGTGATTTGTCCACGTTTAGCGGATTTTCTACCACTATGCGGGCGTTTAAGGACTTCTGGCAGCCCTCTTATTACCAACCAGATTCCAATAGTTACTACGGCCGTACTACCCTCGCAGAAGGTCGTGTAGAGATTTACTTACTGGACAACCGTAGCTTTCGCACAGACAAGGACAGCTTTCATGCCACTGTTTTTGGGGTTGAACAACTCAATTGGTTCCACAATACCCTGCAACAATCTACGGCAGAGGTACATTTAATCTGTATGGGCGGCCAACTTTTGAATACCGCTCAAGTCTTTGAGAATATGAGCAACTATCCTCATGAGCGCGAAATACTCTTACAATGGCTTTCTGAGGCACCAGGAGCGCCGATTGTATTGACTGGAGACCGTCACAGCGGTGAAATTAATGCTATTGAAATCAATGGAAAGAAGATTGTAGAGGCATGTGCATCACCTATTACAGCCAATGCGCATCCCCATCACGATGAAGAAAATACTACAAGGGTTCACGAGGGCACTACCGATACTCAACATTTTGGAACACTTCGTTTGAACTCGGAAAAGGGACAATGGAATATTTCCGTTTCATTAATAGACTCAGAAGGTGTTGCTTTGTTTCAATACAATTACGAGGTGTGAAACAATTAATTAAAACAGTTTAATCAATTGTTTTTCAATAGATTGAATATATTGTAATGAAGCAAGACTTTACTCAATATCTTATCCCTTAAAAGCACCGGAATCTTAAGCGAAATTTCATTTGAATTCTATTTTTGAAGTGTTTCAATTGTATTACATTTGTAACTATGGAAGATGTAGTACACAGGATTCAAGAGTATATGGACCGAAATGGTCATAATGCGACCACATTGGCTAAAGCCATTGGCATGAATCGCCCTACGCTTGTGCACATTTTAAACGGACGTAATAAACCGAACTTACAGCTGCTCCAACAATTGGCCTTATTCGATGCTGAATTGGATCTACGTTACCTATTAACAGGGGTTAAAAGTGAAAACTCATCTCAAGTGCTTCCGCAAAAAGAATTGGACCTAGCCCCTCCCACTCCATTGGCGCAACCCGAAACAATGTCCTCCGAAAAACTGTTGGTATTAAATCCAAATGGCACTTGGAATAGCTATACTAAAGAAGCGTAAAGCGCGTATATTTGTACTGAATTCACAGGACTATGATTACAAAGAACAAAGTACTACTCGGTTTAATTATCGTTGCGTTCGTTTCACGAATTGCTCCACATTATCCAAACTTTACTGCAATGGGTGCTCTTGCATTCTTTGGTGCAACACGTACGAAGAACACTTGGGCTACACTTTCAATAGTTTTTGGTGTAATGATGCTTAGTGATTTAATCATCAACAACATCGTTTATCCGACCGGTGAGTTTGTGCTGATGTATTCTGGCTCTTTGTTTACATATGCGGGATTCGCTGCATATGCCCTTCTTGGTAGATATGCATCAAACGGAAAGAATACTGCTGGTCTGATGCTACTAGGCTCTTTAAGTTTCTTCCTCCTAAGTAACCTTGGCGTTTTCTTTAGCGCCTTTAGTTTATTTCCCCAGAATATTGGAGGGCTGATGGCCACTTACGCGGCGGCTATTCCATTCTACGCACCAGAATTGATCTCCACAGCATTGTTCAGCGCTTTGGCTTATGCTGCAGAGACCAAATTCAGTGCTGTTAAGGCCTAATAAATTACCTGGCGAGGAATCACTCCCGCTGGAACCGTTTCTATCAAATCTCCGGTAGTCGAATAAACGCGTAGCTCACCGTTGCTCGCATAATCTTTTGCGTCCAAGAAGAACAGATTGCCTTCATGCATGTTCAGCTTGTACCCACCCGGTAATGTCATTGTAGCGGTTTGCCAACCTTGACCCGGTGTCCACTTTACAATGGCACCATCGTAGGATGCATTTAAAAAGTAACCGTTCGTACCATCACTTACTAGGGAAATCGCGTGTTTATTGGTATTCGGAGCAACTACCTCTTCTGTAAAGCTCGATCCTGTGTATTTCCATATGCTTGATTTGGTATCTGGAGCAACACCAAAATTTTGCTCTCCTGAATTCAACACATAAAGTTCATTTCCTATTACCGCAAAGGAATTGGGAACATCCCCCGTATTGTGGAAGGTAGTCTCAAAGGTGCTCAAATTGACTTCAGCAATTTTGTACGGTGCAGCATAGGTTCCGACAGCCACAAACAACGTATTGTCAAAAAGCGTCATCTGCTCCGTAAAGTTCCCCATGTAAAGGCTATCCACCTGAGCACCAGTTTCTTTAGACAATACATATACGGCGCTATCCTTCCAATTCGAGACAAATACATTGCTGCCGTGTGCCGCGAGGTAACGCGGTTGCTCCATATCTACTGTCCATTTATGTTCAAGCGTATTTCTATTGAAGGCGCGAACGTTGTTGCTATTATTCAATGTAACAAACAACAGCGAATCACTCTCTAGCATGTGTTGCGCAACGTTCCCTAAGGGAAAGCCGTTTACTGTCGAAAATGCCGATTCAATCAACGTGTCCGCATCATATGCTGTTATTGTTCCTGTACCTACACCAAAAGGACCTTCGTTTAGGATTAGGTGTAAATCAGTATAAAAGCCACTCGGCCCAGAAGCAGGTGGGGTTTTACCGCAAGAAGCTAGTACTAATGCAGCGAAAATGGTTACAATGGATGTAATTCTCATTTGTTACGATTGAAGTTTAAAATTGATTAAAAAAGTTCTGCCCGGCATTGGATAGAATTGATAGTATTGACGCTGAGCTCCAGAGACATTTTCCATGCGCAACGTACAATGCCAGCGCTTTTCCTTACTGCTCAAAGAATATGCCAAATCAAACCAAGATTGAGCGGGCAATTCGCCGGATGCAGCGTTGTCCCGCAAAGAATGTCTTAAACCGGTATAATATCCGCGAATCATAAGTTTACCCACGGGTAATGTTTGCTCCACGGTATACACCGCCTGCAATGCAGGTCTGTAAATCAGTTGCTTCCCTATAATGTTGGGATTGTTGGAGGCGACATCTAGAATACGGCTGTATTGATGGGTTAGATTAAGGTCGTGATGTTGGTTCCACCATTTTTTCGCTAGACTCATGCTTGTAGTGCTCGTGTATACGGAGTAATAGTTTTGTGGTGTCCAATTACCATCGCTGCCTGGAGCCCATTGAATCATTTGATCATAATACAATTGGTCACTCGTAAACCTAGCATCAATATCATTTTTCAATTCTAAGGAGTACTTAAGTCCATAAGAGCGTTCTGCTGCTACATCTAAGTTCCCACCGGGGTTCCAATACAGTTCATTCAGGGTAGGCAACCTGTAATATGTTCCCGCTGACCATTGTTGAAGAAGGGTTTGCGTGGACCTCTCGTACAAGGCATAAGCGCTCGCGTACGATCGATCATTGTAGTATGCGCCGCGTCCAACCAAGTGAATCTTTTTAGAAGGACGGTATACCACATGCCCTTGCGGCATCCAAGTACGGGCCATTCGGTTTGTACCCGATGCACTAAACCGATTCAAGGTAAGATAACCATCAATGGATTTTGAGGCATAGCTGTACTGCGCGGTTAGCTGGCCAAAGGTGTTGGTATCGTGCAGCACCCACGCGGACATAGTATCTGTGTAGGCCTGCCATTCTTGCGAGGCATAGAGCTTTAGTTGATTATTTCCTCGCTGCAATTTGTATTTAAATCGGACCGTTTCGTCCTCGAGATGATTGATGTACCCTGGACTTAGTATCGAGCCGCTGTTGTTTTTTTCACTCTGCGTGTACCACAGGTCTGACTGCCATAGGGTTTTGCCCATAGTGCCGCTAAACCGTTGTAGATAACTTAAGTCCGAATAGTTGTTGCCTACCAATCGTCCAGTAAGAGTTCCTATCCGGTAATCGTATTCATTTGAGCTGCTGTTAAATCGGACGATACTTTGGTAGCGCACTTTTGCAAAAGATCCCCAAGAATAGGCATTCAGCGACCTTTCTCCAATACTGCTCGCGCCAATGGTGGTAGTGGTTCCTCTTCCCTTTTTCTCCTCTAAGCTTAAGTTAAGGGCTCCCATAGAACCCATTGCCGCTGTTGCTCCACCATTGATTCCATCCACAATTGAATTGGTACGAAGCATGAGAGCGGGCACTAAACTCAGATCCATCACTCCTGTAGCCATGCTGCTGATATCTATTCCGTCCCATAGAACGCGGCTTTGCTCACTAGAAGCTCCTCCAAAGGAAGAGACCGTTACACTGCCAGGAGAATATTGTTTTAGGATAAACCGTGAATCTTTTTGAAGGTAATCGGATGCACTTTCTATATCAATGGCCAAAGAATCAGCTGAAGTACGGTATTCATCGCTCTTCGAGAAAGAGCCGATGATTTCAGCGGTCCAAAGTGTGTCCGATTGTGCCCACATCAGTGAAGGACACGCAAAGACCAAAAAAAGCAGCGTTGTTTTTTTCATTCTATTCCAGCACTTGACCCAGAGCACCATTAAATATTCATTGCAGGCCAAGTCTTCTGGCTCTCCGCTCCCACACCAACCTTCCCGCCTGAGCAGTGGATCAAGATGCTTTCAACACGAATTACAGCTTCTGGCAAAGCCCCGGACTTCAACCGGGTTCCTTCTTCGAGTCAGCTTCCGCTAACCAACCTGCACACCAAAGATACAGCTATGCGTAACGTCCGAATAGCTTGAGTGCACTATTATATGAACTTTCTAATCGCAACGGATCAACTGTAGAATTATGACCGCTTGTAGCCAATGCATTCAAAACTTTTTCGGTAGGCATGTTTCCGATAAGCGAATCCGATGCAAAAGGACATCCACCAAACCCTTTCAGTGCCGTGTCAATTCTCGTACATCCATTCTCTAGAGCAACAAGAGCCTTCGAAGCCGCTTCATCATACGTACTGTGCATGTGTGCTCCCCAAGGTTTAGGGCAATGCTTTTGCATGAGGCGGCATAAGTCGGCTACGCTTTCAATAGTCCCTTGACCAGTGGTATCACTGAGGGACACGACATCAGCGCCGCATGCTATGGCTTGATCCAAACGTTCTAAAACCATGCTGTGCTCATAAGCTTCATCGTAGGGGTTGCCAAAAGCCATGCTGAGGTATACCACTAACTCTACGTTTTGAGCAATGGCCAAGTCCTTCACGCGTTTCAAGTCGTCCATGGCATCCGAAATATTTTTCCTCGAATTACGCAATTGAAAAACTTCACTCACACTAAATGGATAACCCCAAGCGTCAATAAAATCGTACGATGCAGCCCTCCTAGCGCCACCCTCATTCGCAACTATTGAAAGGAGTTGAGTTTCAGATTTTGAGCGCGCATCCTCCAGGGCAGCAAACAGTTCTTTAGCGTCGGCCATTTGAGGCATGGCACGAGGACTAACAAAGCTACCTGCATCGATGGTATGGAAACCACATTGAAGCAATTGTTCGATATATCGGACCTTATCAGACGTAGGGATGAATTCGTGAATGCCTTGCCAGGCATCGCGGGGACACTCTACAATAGAGATTTGGTTCATTTCGGAGAGTTGGATAGGTTCTCCTTCGAAATTACAAATTGTGGAGGATTTTACGCACCATTGCAGGACCTTCATACAAAAATCCTGTCCACACTTGAACAAGGTCCGCACCTGCTTCAATTTTCTCTTTTGCGTCGGCACCAGTGAAAACACCACCTACCGCTATAATTGCAACATCTTTTTGAAGTTTTGACCGCAAATAACGGACTACTTCGGTGCTTCTTTCACGTAGAATTTTTCCGCTTAATCCACCTGCACCAATGGCTTCGACTTTCTCTGGATTTGCTTTTAAACCTTCACGTGAAATAGTTGTATTTGTGGCGACTACACCATCAAGTTTTAAGTCATTAATGATATCAATGATATCATCCAATTGACCTTCCGTTAGATCTGGTGCAATCTTGAGTAAGAGTGGCTTTGCACCTAAATCATTATTCTTCTTTTGTACTGCTTTTAAAAGCTTGGTAAGCGGCTCTTTTTCCTGAAGTTCACGCAGATTTGGTGTGTTTGGTGAGCTTACGTTCACCACAAAATAATCCACTACAGGATGCAACGCCTCCACACCTATTAGATAGTCATTCAAGGCTTCTTCATTGGGGGTTACCTTGTTTTTTCCAATGTTGCCGCCAATGATGATATCGGTTTTCTTTTTTCGCAATCGTATGACCGCTTCTTCCAAGCCGCCATTATTAAAGCCCATTCTGTTAATCACTGCCTCATCTTCCACGAGACGAAATAAACGCGGCTTTGGATTTCCCGGTTGTGCTTTAGGAGTTAAGGTTCCGATTTCAATAAAGCCAAAACCAAAACTTGCGAGTTCATTGTAAAGCTTAGCATCCTTATCAAATCCCGCGGCCAAACCGATGGGATTTCTGAATTTTAAACCCATAACTTCTTTTTCCTTACCCTTCGTAGTACCGAAGAACACCTTAACTATGGCGCTTACCCCAGGAATTTTAAATGCCCATTTCAATGTCGAAAAGGTGAAATGGTGCGCTTGTTCAGCATTCATTGTAAAAAGAATGGGACGTATGATGCTTTTGTACATGCTAGTAAGATTTCAATCGTGCCAAATCACGTTTGGCATCCTTATCTTTTAATGACTGACGTTTGTCGTAGTTCTTTTTCCCTTTAGCCACCGCAATATTTAGCTTTATCCAGCCTTTCTCTGATATGAACAGCTTGGTCGGTACGATGGTGATGCCTTGATCTATTACGGCCTTCTCAATCTTATCCAACTCTCTTTTACTCAAGAGCAACTTGCGCTCGCGAATGGGATCATGATTGAAGATGTTGCCGTGCGACCACTCTGCAATGTTCATTCCTTTGATAAAAAGTTCGCCCTCGGTCAAATAGCAGTAGGCTTCTGCAATAGAGGCCTTGCCCATGCGAATACTCTTGACTTCCGTACCCACCAACTGCATTCCAGCGGTGTACGTATCCAACCATTCATAGTCGAATTTGGCGCGCTTATTTTTAATCTCGATGGATTTCATACCGCAAAGGTACGTTACTCACGGTCTTTAAGCATGGGAACAAAGGCTGCATCTCCCAACACCTTTTGAACAAAAGTGCCATCAGCCTTCTTTTTAATTCGAACCATTTTTTGACTTCCCTCACCTACTGGAATGATCATGATACCGCCAGGCAGCAATTGACCAAGCAGTGCCTTTGGAACATAGGGTGCACCACAGGTCACAATAATTCTATCAAAAGGAGCAAAAACAGGCATTCCTTTGAAGCCGTCACCGTACTTCATTTCTGCTCGGTAACCCAGTACATCTAGCATCGCTTTTGCAAAATCGAATAATTCCTTTTGGCGCTCGATTGTAAATAACTTTACCCCAAGTTCGCATAGCACAGCCGCCTGATAGCCACTGCCAGTACCTATTTCAAGCACTTTCATTCCAGGCTTTACCTCAAGAAGTTCCGATTGCCACGCAACAGTGGAAGGGTGACTAATGGTTTGATCCGCAGCAATTGGAAAGGCTTTATCTTGGTATGCATGCTGATGAAATCCACTTTCCAGAAACCAATGACGAGGAATCTTATTCATAGCTTCCAATACGCGAGAACCTGCCAATCCTTTGTCTTTTAAAGCATTGCAAAGAATGGCGCGTTGACCTTGATGTATGGAAGAATCTATGAATTTCACAATCGGAAAATACTGCCAACTAATGCCTCTTTCATTCATGGCACCGGTTGTTTTTAACAAATTGCTTTTGAGTTGCATTAACTACCTTTGATGCCCATGAAAAATCCGTTACGCTTGGCCTTTGCCGCTATTTTAGGTTCCGTGCTCGTGAATTGCGATCTCAATTCTGCTCCGGAAATAGCCTATTTAGAAGTGGATACCATGCTGGTGAATGCAAAGAATGGTGAAGGAACGTCTTCTTCAAAATTAACCACCCTGTGGATTGAGCAAGATGGAGAGCAAATTGGAGCCTTTACACCACCATGTCGTATACCGGTTTATGCAAGAGAGCGCACGACGGTCCGATTCATCCCTGGAATCAACCTCAATGGTACATTCTCACAACGCAATCAATATGAAATGCTTAGTCCAAATTCAGTAGAATGGGATTTAGCACCAGGAAGTACCAAAAGTGTTGCCCCAATCCGCACCACATTTGAATACAATCCAAATTATACCCTCGAAATCCTGGAGGATTTCGATGACGTAGGACTTAATTATGTCCATTCTGTTAAAAGCGATACAGTCTTGTTATTGACCGATCTAGCTGGAGAGGCTTTTGAGTACCCTGGTGAATGGCCCAATAAAAGCGGGAAATATGTTCTACCCCCATCAACTAGAGGTGAGTTTAAGACGCTCAAGGCATTTGAATTACCGAAATTTGGTGCCAATGTATGGATGGAGATCAATTATAAAACAGATGTCGCACTAACCTTTGGTGTCTACGCAAATCAGCAGCTCCAAAGCATACAAGCGCCAGTGGTGACACTTTTTCCAAACGAAGAATGGAATAAAGTTTATATCAACCTCGTTACAGAGGTAAGCGGTTACCCCAATGCCATAGATTACAACCTGTTCTTCGGAAGCATTAATACTTCACAGGACACGACCACAACGTATATCGACAACATTAAACTGCTGTATTGAGCTCGTCTAAACGCATAGAAAAAATCCAGTTCAAGCTGTACCTCTGCTTTGATTTCTTAAGCGGATTCGCCGCATATGCAGCGCTGCATATGGTCCGAAAACTTATTGTTGAGCCAGAAAAATATGGCCAATCCGTTCCATTGAAATTTGATGCTAAATTTTGGATTGGTGCATGTGCGACAAGCTTAATTTTTATTGCCATCAGCGGCCTGAGCGGTGTATATCGTGATTTAGCGAGGAAAAGTAGAATTGCCTTGGTCTTCAACACTTTCGGTGGCACACTCATTACCGCAATTGTTCTATTCTTCGCGATCCTTCTCGACGATATCGTTGGTTCGTATAACCAATACTATTATACGCTCGGGACCTACAGTGGCTCTTTGCTTTTGTTCAGTACTGTTTTTCGTCTCATTTGGAGTACCCACATTAGAAACTTAATCGACCGCAAGAAACTCACCTTCCCTGCCCTGATCATTGGATCGGGTAAGGAGGCCGCGGATTTATTGGCAACATTTACAAAAGACCGCAGCAAGGGGTATGACTTCAAGGGATATCTTTCGCTTGACGGTAATACAACGGATGACCGCATTAAAGCAATTCCGTATTTGGGTACCTCCAATCAGCTTTTGGATTTGCTTAACGACAATGAAATCGATGATGTTATTATCGCTATTCCTTCAGGGAACAGCGATTTGATTGCACGAATGGTTAGCACCATAGAAAATGTCAACGTTCGAATTCATGTCTTGCCAAACGTTTTCAGCATTATCTCTGGTCAAGTTCGAATGGAAAGCCTAGGACGCTCCTTGATTGAGGTAAAACGTGAGTTAATCAAACCACATGTGGCCTTCTTTAAGCGTTCCTTTGATATTGTCGTTGCCGCACTCTTATTGGTACTCTCCTCACCTTTTGTATTGTTCTCGATGTCCATGATTGCGATCGGGTCAAAAGGTCCCATTTTCTACACGCAGGAACGCCTAGGAAAGCACGGCAAGACCTTTAGAATCATCAAACTGCGATCAATGTACCAAGACGCGGAAGCTCAAGGTCCACAACTCAGCAGTGAAGAAGACCCACGAATCACTCCATGGGGAAGAACAATGAGAAAATTCAGGTTGGATGAGATGCCTCAATTCTACAATGTGCTTCGCGGCGATATGAGTATTGTGGGCCCAAGGCCTGAACGCAAGTTCTATTTCGATCAAATTATTGCAGAAGCTCCCCAATACCGTTACCTCCTTCGTGTTAAGCCCGGAATTACTTCTTGGGGAATGGTGAAGTTTGGCTATGCCGAGAATGTCGAAGAGATGCTCGAACGCGCACGATACGACCTGATTTACACTGAAAACATTACGATACTTAACGATATCAAGATCCTCTTCTATACCTTAGTCATTGTTCTGCAAGGACGGGGCAAATAGCATTAAAAAGAACCACAAACCCTTATACATGAAGAATATCACAGTAATTGGTGCGGGAACTATGGGCAATGGCATTGCGCATGTATTCGCACAAAGCGGATTCAACGTAAACTTATTCGATATCAGCGCTGATGCTTTGGAGCGTGCAGTGGCGACCATTGGTAAAAACATGGATCGTCAGGTAGCCAAAGAACTGATCACCGAAAGTCAAAAATCGGAATCATTAGAACGCCTAACTACAGGTACGGACCTAAAAGTTTCCGTAGCAAATGCCGATCTCGTTGTTGAAGCAGCCACTGAGAATACCGACATTAAATTCAAACTTTTCAAAGATTTGGACGAAATGGCTCCATCTCATTGTATTCTCGCATCCAACACCTCCTCTATTTCAATCACGAAGATTGCTGCACAAACCAATAGACCGGATAAGGTAATTGGCATGCACTTTATGAATCCGGTTCCCGTGATGAAGTTGGTTGAGATTATTAATGGGTACAGTACTTCCACGGAGACCACCTCCACGGTGGTGGAAATGAGCAAATCTTTGGGAAAGGTTCCAGTGAGTTGTAACGATTACCCTGGATTCGTTGCTAACCGCATCCTGATGCCTATGATTAATGAAGCCATCATCTCGCTTCATGAAGGAGTCGCTGGTGTTGAAGAAATTGATACCATTATGAAACTGGGAATGGCCCATCCCATGGGACCGCTACAGTTGGCAGATTTTATAGGACTGGACGTATGTCTAAGTATTATGAATGTGCTGTACGACGGACTTGGCAACACCAAATATGCACCTTGCCCTTTGCTAGTAAACATGGTTACTGCTGGTAAGAAAGGGGTTAAATCAGGTGAAGGCTTTTACGACTACGCCGCTGGCCTTAAGAATGCAGTAGTCAGCAATCAATTTAAATAACGTTAACTCAACTCACTATGAAAATCCAAACGCTGGTAGCAGCATTTTTTATTTCTACGGCGACTTTTGCTCAAGTAGATCTAATCAATAAGGTAAAAGACAATGGTGCCGATTCACCCTTAGGTTACGAATGGGAAACCATTGTGGACATTGAAGCAACACCAGTAAAAAACCAGGGTGCATCAGGTACTTGTTGGTCTTATGCGACTACATCCTTCGTGGAGAGTGAGATGATCCGCATGGGAAAAGAACCTATCGACATCTCTGAAATGTACACCGTACGTAAGGTTTACCAAGATAAAGGCGAAAAATACGTTCGACTTCACGGCTACCTAAACTTCGCTCAAGGAGGTGCACTTCCAGATGTGATGTATGTGATCAAAAAATATGGTGCTGTTCCTCAAGAAGTGTACAGTGGACTGAACTACGGCAGCGAGATCAATCGTCATGGCGAAATGGAAGCTTCCTTGAAAGGCATTTTAGATGCAGTTATTGATAACAAAAACGGAAAACTCTCGACGAGCTGGAAGAAAGGTTTCGATGGTGTATTGGACGCTTATTTAGGTGAGGAGCCAGCACAATTCGGATACAACGGAAAAACCTACACACCACGCACATTCGCCGATGAGGTAATTGGAATCAACCCAGATGATTACATTCAACTGACCTCTTGGACGCACCATGACACGTATGCTCCTTGTCAGATCCAAGTTCCGGATAACTGGACTTGGGGCACTTCCTACAACCTTCCTTTGGATGAAATGATGGAAGCTATCAATACCTCTCTCCTAGCCGGCTATCCAGTAGCTTGGGCATGTGATGTGAGCGATAAAGGATTTTCAATTAAAAATGGTATTGCAGTAATGCCCAATCAAAGTTGGAATGATATGAGTTCTGAGGAAGCTCAGGCGATCTATGCTGGCCCACACGAAGAGGCAGAAATCACCCAAGAGATGCGTCAAGAGCAATACGACAACTATTTAACCCAAGACGATCATGGCATGGTCATTCAAGGCATGGTGAAAGATCAAGATGGAAATGTATTCTACATCGTGAAGAACTCTTGGGGCGATATCCCAAATGATTTCCGTCCGGGTTACCTCTATGCCTCAGAGAGCTATGTCCGATTACGCACTATCAGCGTTATGATGCACAAGGACTCCATCGCAAAATCAATGAAAAAGAAATTGGAGTTGTAAAACCCCGTTCTGAGCTTTAATGAGCCGCTTACCCTTGGGTGAGCGGCTTTTTTTGTAATCGTTCGAAAAGTAGGTGGACCGCAAACGCAATGCCCATCCCTAAAACTGCACCTGCCATTACATCGGTAATCCAATGCGCCATTAAGTATACGCGTGAAATTGCAACAGCGATTGCACAGAATACTGCGAAAATTTGAATACTTGGACGTCGCCAATGCAACGCAATGAGTGTGAAAAACACAAATGCCGTGGTAGTGTGTCCACTAGGGAAAGCGAATTGAAGCGGTAGTTCCAGTTCTGAAGCCAATTGTGTTTGGCTCCAATCGATAACCCCCATAGGCCGCGGTGAAGGAGCAAAAACGACGCGCTTCAATAGCTGCACTAAAATGCTTGAAAGTATTCCCGCTACAAGAAATTGACTCGCTCGCATCCATGCCTTTTGAAATGCATATGCGATGATCACCAAAATAAACATTGGGCCCTCGCCCCAACCCGTGATGAACCCCATGAATTGATAGCCCCTTGGCGAATACCATGCATGATGCAAGGCCAGCTGAGCCTCTAGTTTTGAAGGGTAAAAGGATAAAAAAATCCCGCAAATCATGATAAACAAAACTGCGGGAATACTGAAATACGGAATGCTCTTCATCAAGCGCCTATAGTATGCTGTAATTCGTTTATTTGACTATTCCACAGCTGCTTAGCCTCGTCTACTTCATCTTCTTCTGCAAAGTCTGTCACAATAACAGAAGTATCATGAGTGATTGCATCCACCTCAATTCTAAACTCAAAATAGGTATCTAAACCGTCTTCTTCGTCGTTAATCCAACGAAAGCGAACCATTTTATCTTGTTGCTTTTTTAATAAGCGTGCTTGCTCTTCCGAACCATCCCAAAAGAATGTAAATAATTCAGTGCGTGAATTCACATCATCGCAGAACCATTCACTCAGCCCAGAAGGAGTGCTCAAGAATGGAAAGAGCATCTTAGGGGACGCGCGCAATGGGAATTCTAATTCAAATTTTACTTTATCCATTATTCGTTTGATAGATTTCGCAATATAATACCCCAACTGAATATTCCAAGTTTTTAGACGAAATCCTATGCTTTTTTTAACACTATCATATTTTACTAATTTGAAGCGATTTTCAACCCGCGCTCATGAAGACTCATAAATCAATTTTTACACAAGCTATTATCTGGGTCGCAGCACTCGGCTATTTCGTCGATATCTACGATTTACTCTTGTTTAGCATTATTCGTATCCCATCGCTAGAATCCATTGGTGTTGCAAACGTGACCGATGTTGGATTGCTCATTTTGAATACCCAGATGTTTGGACTACTCCTAGGTGGGATTTTATGGGGAGTTTTAGGGGACCGATTGGGTCGTACCCGGGTTTTATTTCTTTCCATCGCACTGTATTCAGTTGGCAACATCCTGAACGGATTTGTCCAAACGGGAATGCAATATGCCATCATTCGATTTTTCACGGGTATAGGACTCGCCGGAGAATTAGGTGCGGGAATAACATTGGTCTCTGAATTGCTTCCAAAAGAAAAGCGTGGCATAGGCACATCCGTTGTTGCCGGCGTCGGACTTACTGGTGCTGTTGTTGCCTTTTTCATAGCGCAATTGTTTGATTGGCGAACCTGCTATTTCATTGGAGGAGGACTTGGCATATTATTGCTGTTCATGCGGCTTAGTGTGTTTGAAAGTGGACTATTCGAAAAGATGGAGCAGAAAAAGAGTATTGTTCGAGGTAATTTCTTCATGCTATTCAATAAGCGAGAGCGATTTATGCGCTACCTAAGAAGTATTCTCATCGGGCTACCCACTTGGTTTGTTGTAGGCATTCTTATTAGTTTTTCACCAGAATTCGCGCGCCAATTGGGCATAGAAGAAACCATAGACCCGGGAATGGGCATTATGATCTCCTACAGCGCCATCGCGGTAGGTGATGTCGTCATAGGGCTACTCTCACAGCGGCTTCAATCTCGCAAAAAGGCGATGCACGTTTTCTACGGCATTACCATTGTAGGTATGGTATTGTTTTTTACTGCCTCCTCCGCCCTTCAACTTTACATCTCTACAGGTATTATGGGTTTTGGAACAGGTTTTTGGGCTGTATTTGTAACCATTGGGGCCGAAAATTTCGGAACGAACTTAAGAGCTACGGCAGCCACCACCATTCCAAACATGGTTCGCGGCTCCTTGAACGGCATATCCGCGCTCTTCATTGGCCTAGGAACGTACATCAGTTATGTGGGAAGCGGAATTGCCACCGCGATTATTGTTATGGCAATTACTTACTGGGCAATTTCAGGTTTGAATGAGACCTTCGGACGCGATCTTGATTTTATGGAGGAGTAAATCGTCTATTTCAGAGAATATAAACTTCCTCTGCCTTATTTTAAGGTAAATTGGTCAACTAACTCGGTCTATGTGAAAACGCGTACCCTCTTTCTTCTCATTGCATTAATCGGTAATGTATATTCTTACGGTCAGATTATGCTCAATGAGTTCAATTCTAAGAAAGGATTCATAGACGAATATGGCGAAGACGAAGATTGGGTTGAAATATTCAACACATCGACCGACTCTATTGATTTAGGCCAATACTACTTGAGTGACAATCCAAGCAATCTTGACAAATGGGCTTTTCCAAAGATTGTGTTGCCTCCAAATGAGATCTTCCTAATATGTGCTTCAGGTCGTGAAGAGATGGTCTATCCAAACCACTGGGAATCGCTCGTGAAAGCTGAAAATATTTGGAGGTACTGGAGTGGCACCAATACACCCCCGGCGAATTACTCGCAATGGAACGAACTTGGGTACAATGATCAAGGTTGGCCACAAGGACAAGGGAGTATCGGATATGGTGATAATGACGACAATACAATTATCGGCCCCACCCCTTCAATACTGATGCGACGTGAATTTGTCGTGAATGATCTCGAGGATATTACACACCTTATTGTACACGCCGATTATGATGATGGTTTCATCGCTTATTTAAATGGTGTGGAAGTCATGCGTTCGACAAACATCATTGGTACTCCGCAATACAATGACTTCACAAGTATTGATAGAGAGGCTGAAATGTATTCAGGAGGCAGCCCGGAAAGCCTTGTCATCGGCCGTGAGGATGCAATGGACCTCTTACAAACGGGGACGAATGTTCTTGCCGTAAGAGTTCATAATGCATCTGCCAATTCTTCAGACTTAACCAGTAAATTCTTTTTAACGGCCGGAATCGCTTCATCGAATTACGCCTACCAAACGCTGCCAACTTGGTTTAATCCCCCATTGGTTTTTCCGCATGCGGATTTCAAACTCTCTGGCGAAGAGACGCTCGTTATCAGTGATTCCAACAGCGCAATTGTTGACAGTATGCGCATTCCTGAAAACTTAGTTCGATCGATCAGTCTTGGGCGCTCACCAGATGGTTTTGGAAATTGGTGCTACTTCTCAACTCCTTCGCCAAATGCAACCAATGACCAAAGCACATGCTACACGCATATAGTCGAAGATCCTATAATTGACCTTCCCTCAGGATTTTACAGCTCATCCAATCAGGTCTACATCAGCACTTCACCCGGTGCTTCCTCGTATTACACCACGAATGGTGATATTCCCGATGAGAATGACAATATGGTCAATGGGCCCATACTCGTAACACAAACCAGTGTATTAAGTGTTCGTTCCTTTAGTAATAACGGCCAAGCATTACCCAGCAACACAGTTGACCGCACATACATCATCGACGAGGACAACCACGATTTACCCGTAATTTCAATTATCACAGATGAAGACAACCTTTGGGATTGGAATACCGGTATCTATGTGATGGGACCTGGTGCGAGTACCACCTACCCCTACTTCGGGAGTAACTTTTGGCAGCCATGGTCGCGCAAATCAAGGATGGAATACTTTGACAAGACAAAGTCAAAACAATTTGATGCCGAAGTCGATTTAGAGATTCATGGCGGTTGGTCCCGGGCAGAACCCCAGAAATCGTTCCGAATTGATGCAAAATCAATTTATACCGGTGATATTGAATACCCACTCATTGAAGGGAAATCACATATTCAGTCCTACAATAATTTCAACTTAAGAAACGGAGGTCAGCACGGAATCACCAATCGAATTCAAGATGCGGTAATGAGTAGATTGGCCGATGGAACCCATATTGATCGTATGGGCTATGAGGCATGTATAGTCTATTTAAATGGGCAGCATTGGGGGCTTTATGGCATTCGCGAGAAAATGGACGAGCATTACATTGAAAGCAACCACGGAATTGATAAGGATAAAGTGGACTTATTGAATCCCTATGGGGCCTTGGTAGGCAGTACATATCATTTTGATGAATCGTACAACCTTCTCATGAACACCAGTGCCTCAAATTCCTCATTCATGGAATTGTTCGAGTCACGATTCGATATAGCTAATTACATCGATTATTTCGTCTTCCAGACCTATATACAGAACCGGGATTGGCTTGGGATTGATTGGGGGCTGAATAACACCAAACTCTGGAGACCAGATACCACAGGTGGCAAATGGCGTTACATGATGTACGATACGGATTTCGCTTTTGGACTGTACGGCGGTAATATCTATCAGAATTACATCAACTTGGCACGCAATCCCTCCTATCCAAATCAACATTCACAGCTTTTCAATCGCGTCTTGAATAACCAAGAGTTTAAATGCCGTTTCACAAATAGATACGATGACCTCATTAATACCACGTTCCAAGCCGTTAATTTCAATACCACCACGGATGAATTAAAGACCACCCTTGGTCCAGCCATACCCGATCATGTAACCACTTGGAGCAGCCAAATGGGGCCCTATTCATACTCGTATTGGCTGAACTCTGTTAATGGCTTAAAAACCTACAATAATGGACGCATTGCAACAGCTCGTCAACACTTGGACCAAAGCTTGTCTTTAAGCGGTCAGCGAACTGTGACGTTGAATGTTTATCCAGAAAACTCAGGACTCGTAAAACTGAACTCCATCATTCCGGGCCTTCCGTGGAGTGGCATTTACCATGGTGCCTGTCCAATTTCAGCAGTAGCAACGCCAACTTTCGGACACATCTTCTCCCATTGGTATTCTGATAACAACAGTTACAATAACTCAGACCAAGATTCTATCCAAGTCAACCTGAATTCCAATACTGAGTTAATTGCGCATTTTGAGCGATGCGAAGACATTATAAGCCTGGGTATTTTGGAGTTCGATAAGCAACTCGTTGGCCAACTCTCTGAACCATTTAGTGCAATCGAATACACGTGGATGCTGAATGGTACCATTGTTTCAAACGATTCTGTTCTCTATAACCCTGTAAACGGCACCTACCAACTTGTTGTGAGGTTTGATTCCTGTGAAATAAGTTCTACTCCACTCACGGTGAATAATGAATCCTATAGCCTATTCGTATTCCCCAATCCGGCTAATGATGTTATAAGGGTTCAATTTGTGCATGATAACACGGAAAATATGCGCCTGGCAATTTTCAATGTTAATGGAGAGTTAGTATGGGAAGAGAATAAAGACGGATTTGTGGGACAATACAACGAATCCATTGACATTAGTGCACTGAGTAATGGCTTGTATGTCTTTAGGGCATGGACCGATTCAATAAGTTACGCCGAACGATTCTTGAAAATAGACCAATAGAAACGAAAAAGCCCCGATGAAGACATCGGGGCTTTTTTGTAGCGAGAGAGAGACTTGAACTCTCGGCCTCCGGGTTATGAATCCGACGCTCTAACCAGCTGAGCTACCTCGCCATTTGTGGGGTGCAAATATAAACACCTTGGACATATATAAAAGTGTTTTTTGTCTTTTTACGCATGAAAATGACTCCCCAAACTTTTTAACGTTAAGTCCTAAACTGTTTTGTCTCGAATTAGTTAATTGAGTAAACACAAAGAGATATGGATACTTTGATCTACCTCCTAACTGTAGGGTTATTAGCGACCGCAATAATCACTTTTAAAGTCATCGATGCGTTGGCAAAAGAGGTGGCTTCGTTGAAACGAAAACTTGAGGAATAAAAAAGCCGGCGAAAGCCGGCTTTTTCTATCGTGTCATTTCAAGTTCATACAGCCAATAGAAGCTGTTGCCTGAATTAGGATCGTAATCATAATGATTGTATTTCAGATACATTGAGTCTTCCGCTTCGTTGATGAACCATTCAACACATGGCTCCCAATTCATAAAAAACTGATCTGTAGACCAAGAGTATCCCCAGCTTTGATACATGTGGTCATTCAATGCATTTGAGGCTAGCGTAAATCTTCCACTCTTTTCTAGATTCGCTGTGGTGCTCATATCTTGATTCGCAGCAGACAATGCACCTACTGCGCCATGCTCTCGGTGTAGCTCAACATTCCAGCCTGAACGATAAAAGCGTTCAGTGTTGGTATCCGTTGGTTCCACGGTTTCGCAGGATGCTAGAACGACAAGTGTTGAAAATGTAAAAAGTAGTTTTCTCACTGGTATTTAGATTGAGTGCTCAAATGTACTCTTCAAGCATCCAAATTCCATACCAATTCAATCCAATTACCAAGATAAAACCAATGACGGACCCACTATTCCAAAAGTCTGACCAACACTCAGGTTTTTCTTGAAAAGAGGCTTCTTTTTATGGGTTGTCTTCGATTTCGATCGCTGCTCGTGGTAATTTTCATAGACAACTCGACCTATAAATTCGCCGATTACTATTCCAGACACTACCTCACTAATCCAATGATTGTGTCCCTCAATATTATAACACCACAACAATGTCATAGTGGTATAAGGAATCCAATAGTTGTCAAAAACTTGACTAGTTACACTTGCAATAGTGTAATACATCGTTGCGTGATAGGAAGGAAAACCAGTACCATATGCTGAAGATCCTAAACCGTTAATGTGCCAATTAAAAAAGTCTAAAGGGCTTTCAACAAAAGGGAATGAACTCTCACGTGTAGCACCTCCAAACTCTCCTAATACTCGCTGTGGCCGATGTCTGCCAACCAATGACTTAAGCAATAGATGCGAAACAACATACGACTCAATAACAGCTTTAGTAGTTAAAATTCCTGCTTCTTGAAGTTTTTCATTGCCTGTCAAAATACCCGCACCATACAGAGCCGTAAACCCAAAATATATATAACCATCCGGTCCTCCCGTTGACTTGCGCAAGAATGAATTCTGTTTGAGGATTGAAGGGAAGGATAAATAAGGCGTGATATACCGATCCAACGGCTCAATATTCTCCTGAAAGTACTTGGTCGTTTGGTAGTCCGTTGCAATGAGCGCAAAGAGCTTGACTGCATTTGCCGTGAGGTTAGGATTATTCAAGGGGCGTTGGATGATCGCCTTTGCATCATCATCTACCGTTAAAACCGTGTTACGAATAATTCCTAGACGGGTTTCTTTAATTGATCTATCCGGCTCAAATTGAATTTGAGCGCTCAGGCTAATTGTAAAAAAGAACGCCGCGGCTAACCAGCCGCGGCGCATCAATGATTGTATCGTCATTTGAAATTGGCGTGGTTTCCCACGAATTTCGTTATTCCCAAGTAAATAATGGGCGGTCTTGCATCATTTTTACGACCGTATCTCCCACTTCTTTGATGTGACTGTCTGAATCAATGTTCATGACTACTCGGTCAATCAAATCAGCGATTATATCCATATCGCCTTCCTTCAATCCACGAGTGGTTATAGCCGGTGCACCTAAACGAATACCTGAGGTCGTAAACGGACTTTTATCGTCAAATGGAACCATATTCTTGTTTGCGGTAATGTGGGCGCGAACAAGTGCTTGCTCTGTCGCCTTACCCGTAACGCCCTTGTTGCGAAGGTCAATCAACATGAGGTGATTGTCTGTACCACCTGAGATGATATCGTACCCGCGATCTACGAATGCTTTTGCCATCGCAGCGGCATTCTTTTTTACTTGAAGCTGGTAGTGGAAAAATGCATCAGATAATGCTTCTCCGTAAGCAACTGCCTTTGCAGCAATGACGTGCTCGAGGGGCCCTCCTTGAATACCTGGGAAAATTGCCATGTCGAGTACATTACTCATCATTTTAATTTCACCCTTAGGTGTAGTTTCACCCCATGGGTTCGGGAAGTCCTCTCCCATCATGATCATACCACCGCGAGGTCCACGCAAGGTCTTGTGAGTCGTTGTAGTAACGATGTGACAATGTGGCATTGGATCATTCAAGATGCCTTTGGCAATCATACCTGAAGGATGTGAAATATCTGCCAATAGAATCGCACCTACTTCATCCGCGATTTCACGGAAACGAGCAAAGTCGATATCACGGCTGTATGCAGAAGCACCAGCAATAATCATTTTCGGTTTACACTCTTTGGCCTTCGCTTCAATAGCATCATAATTCAGCAACCCGGTTTCCTTCTCAACACCATAGAATTCAGCGTTATATGTTTTTCCAGAGAAGTTAACTGGAGAACCATGGGTAAGGTGACCGCCGTGGCTCAAATCGAAACCTAGAACAGTATCACCCGGCTTCATAACCGCAAGGTAAACGGCAGCATTAGCCTGAGACCCGGAGTGTGGCTGTACGTTTACATAAGCCGCTCCATACAATTCTTTGGCACGCTCACGTGCTAAGTCTTCTACAAGATCAACCACCTCACAACCGCCATAGTAGCGTTTACCAGGATATCCTTCAGCGTATTTGTTGGTTAAAACTGAACCCTGTGCTTCCATAACTTGAGGAGAAGCGAAGTTTTCTGAGGCAATAAGTTCTATGCCTTTGATTTGGCGTTCGTGTTCCTTGGCGATTAGGTCAAAGATGGCTGTGTCTCTCATGATCAAAAATGGTAAGTCACAAAAGTACTATGCCCTTGTGGATTTCCCATCATGAGTTTTTCACACTTAGAAAGGATTCGACCAACGTGTATCGGTATACAAGTTCGAGCCGGTCAAAGTCTTGACAAAAGCTTCTAAAGCCGCGCGCTCATTGGCTGTAAGCTCTAATTGAAGTCTGTTTGGTCCACGACGAAGACGAAGATCTAAGGTGTTGTTATTCACATCCGGAATCACTTCATTGTAATGTTCGATCACTGTCTGAAACTCAATAAAATCACCCGTATGCATCAACGGTCCATTTGGCTGACCATTAGGGCCTAAAACGTCTCTCAATGATGGAGAGCGAGTATTGGTAAAATCCGCACTCGCTAGGAAGCCAGCAACGTGGTCTACCCCATTGTTTCGTGAGTTAGGATCGATATCAAACTCTGGTGGTTGGTGACAACCTGCACATCCTGCTCCTCCACCAGTACGAATACCGTTGATATCGACATTTGGTGGCGCGAGGAACAATGCTTTGCCTTGATTTTCTTGGGCCGTAAAGTTCTGAAAGGGCTGATTCAACGCTGCTATTGTAGTGAAACCATCGTCGAATTTTGCATCAAAGCTCTCAATAGAATTGACAAAATCAGTCAAGGCTAAGCCCATTTTCCCGAGTGTAACGGTACTATCACCGTCAAAAGCCCAAGCAAACAATTCTCGGTAGTAATCTGTATTCTGTAATCGGTCCACCAAGACGCTAACGCCAGGCTGGCCATTGGTACCGCTAAATCCCATTTCGATGTGATCCTGTATAGGCTGTACCACTTGTGCCTCAAGGTCAGGGGCACGCTCGTCCCAGAACATGTGCTGTTCGATGGCGAACCGGTTATTGACCAATCGCATGCTGTGACGGCCCGTTAAACCGCCATTCAACCCAACACTGCGTTGTGCCGTATCTGAAAAGGCGAACTGCTGCTGGTGGCAAGAAGCACAGGCGATGGTTTGATTATCACTTAAGGCCTTGTCGTAAAAGAGCACCCGACCAACGGTAGCTTTTTTATCATCAATGGCAATCCCTCCTCTGTTGTCTTTTTGAATGTACCCAGGTGCCTGACTCGCATAGGAATAGGGCGGCTCAACAGGCACGCTCGTTCCAAAGGTCGCGTAAACAGCCGCAAACGGTTCCGAAGGCGTGGGCTCTGTTTTTCCACAAGCTGTGGCAAGCAGTACAATTGCAGATAGTGCGAGAATGGTCGGGGTAGTTTTCATAGGCGCTGTTTCGTATTAGATGCCCGGATTTCTCAAAGGTTTAATCCGTGACCAATTCCATTTCCTCAATCAACCATTTTTGGCCAGCGAACTTATCTATGATAAACAGCACATAACGGCTGTCCACCATGATGTTACGACAGATGTTGGCATCAAAGTTCACATCACTCATCGTCCCTTCCCAGATACGGTCGAAATTCAAGCCAATGAGCTCTCCACGTGCGTTCAACACCGGAGATCCGCTGTTCCCTCCAGTGGTGTGATTCGAAGCGATATTACATACCGGAAGCTTGCCGTTTTCTGAATATTGGCCATAATCTTTGTTGTCATATAGTTCAATAAGTTTCGCCGGCATATCAAACTCATAATCGCCCGGCTTGTATTTCGCCATGGCACCGTCGAGATACGTAGTGGTGGTGTACGACACGGCATCACGAGGGCTCACCCCTTCTAGCTTTCCATAAGTCAAACGCAGCGTGCTATTGGCATCTGGGTAGAAGTTACGCTCAGGGAATACTTCCATCAATGCACGCATGTATTCGGCCGAGAGTTCGGTTGCATTTTGCATCAAGGCGTTGTCCGGTGATACTGCGTAAAATGCTTGGAATGCCGATGTGTTGAAGTTTGTCGCGGTAGGTGCAACTGCTGTTAGTTCAATAGGCTCATCTTTAGTGGCCAATTCTATCAGCGCATCAATCTCATTATGAACCGTACTTACAAACGTCGCCTCGTCCTGATCACCC
>CAYNLA010000002.1:0-51575 GCA_964397915.1 uncultured Polaribacter sp.
AACAATTTAGCTGCTAATTTCTTGACGGGCTTCTTGAGGCCGACCGCTTTGATTAGGCCGCCGGTGCCTTTGATGAGAGCGCTCTTGAAAAGGTAGAGCGAGAGGCCGGAGCGGTGGCGGCGGAAGGTGCGGTAGAGGCGCAGGTTGTTGTGAAGTACGTTGAAGGTCCAGCGCATGGAGAATACGTTACCTGCCCACCACATGGCTACTTGGCCACGGGCGGAGGCAAGGATTTCTGGGGTGGTCCATTGGCGGTCTTCGAAGATTTGGTACATGGCCAAAATTTCATCGAAGGCTTCGTAGCTGGCAATAGCGCGGCTGCGTTGGGTTTGGGTGTGGAATCGGAAGAAGTTTCTCGGAGTGGCGAAGAAAATGAGATCGCCGAGTTGGAGTAGTTGGGCATAGAAAAGCCAGTCCCCATTTAAGCGCCAAGTCGTTGCCGGTGCACCAACCTGATCAAAGGCGCTTTTGCGCATCAATGCGCCGCTGGCGTTGGGTATGGTGTTCGAAAATACCATGGTGTTACGCACTTCCTCCTCACCTGAGATGGTAAAGTCGCGGGTCCATTTGGAGGCATCTCCAAAAATGAAGCCGTAATCTTCCTTGAAGTCGCGGAGGAATTTACCGTTTTCGTCCACCATATGGCTGTGGCTGTAGGCAAGGACTGCGCGGTCGTTGGATTCGAGCGCTTGCACATGCAAAGCAAGCACATCTTCAGCAGCATAGTCATCGCTTTCGGCAATCCAGAGGTATTTTCCCTTGGCCCATTTGGCGCCTTTTTCCCATTGTGCGAACGGGCTGCCAGAATTCGTCTCATTGAACAGTGTGGTGATGCGCTCGTCTTTTTCTGCCCATCGCTGTAATACGTCCCGACTGTTGTCAGGAGAACAGTCGTCCATCAAGAGCACCTCAATGTTGGTGTAGGTTTGGTTTAAGATCGAAGCGATGCGCTGATCTAAGAACGGAGCGTGATTGTAGTTCGGAACGATCACACTCACTAAAGGTCCGTCGGTGGGTAAAGATTGTGTTTGCTGATGGTCCAATTCCTTGGGCTCCCCCACCGCTCCATACGAACTACGCGGCGCAAAACCGAGCATCTTACCCGGACGGACATCCGCATATTGATACAGCCCAAACCACGTCTTGCGCTGAAGTGCATCATCAGCACTGGTTAAATCTTCATAGTTGACCGCACGGTAATCGATGCCCAATTGTTTCAAAGTAGCCGCCGCCTGCTCATTGTAGGCACGACACAAAGCGATGGCCTCATCGTAGCTCAAGGCGCTGTAGGCTTCGTCCTGTTTTTCTTGCCTGCGCAATAGACTTTGAGCGACCGATTCTTCGTTGCGCAATACCCAAATAACCTTGGCTTTTGGGAATCTCTTCAACCACCAAGGAAGTGTCAGACATAAGCGCGGATCCTTTACTAACCAAGGACCGTTGTACTGCATGCGTTGGCGCCAAACTTTTCCATTTGCGCTTTTAATATGCGCTCCATAGAGGGCCGCCACATCCAATGCCGGCTCAAAATGCTCCATTGCGGCGAATAACGAACTTTGGACTGGCGGCTGCCACCAGCTCCCCTCAGCCTTAGCGAGCATGCGCTCATTCAAATCGATCGCATAAAGTGGCTCCCGATTATGGTCGCAAATGGCTCCAGCATAGACACCTGCAGCATTCATCGCCTCGGCAACCATAGTGGTGCCACTGCGGTGCATACCGAGAATAAAAACGGGTGTGTGTACTTTGCTTTTTAACACGTATTTTCGAGCCAATGTCAAAGTCAAAGAAACTCGTTTTTATCCACATCCCAAAGACTGCGGGAACATCCTTGCGTCTTTTGTTGGAATCCAACTACAAGGAAAGCGAGCGCATTGGCATCTACAGCCATGAAAATCTCGACCAAAGATTGGCAGAAGCCTTGGCTGACCCAAAAATCAAATGCATCTACGGTCATTTCCCGTTACGCCCTGTCGTCGTGGAATCGGACGCACTTGTAATGACATTAATGCGCGAACCTATAGCGCGAAGCATGAGCCACTACAACCATTACAGCAAGCGCATGAATGAAAAACATGCAAAGCTGATGGAAGGCATCGAAACACCTGAGGACTTCACAAAACTGGTGCAAAGCAACAACCGGCAAACCGCCTTTTTAAGCGGCTATTTAAACCAAAAGGAATTTTTAAAGGATCCTACTGTATTGGACATGGCATTAAAGAATTTTGACCGATTAGATGCTGTAGGCTTCACCGAACACTATGCCGCGTCCATCGCATATTTCGGAACAATATTAGGTTGGAAAAACACCCAAGCCGAGCACCACAACAAGGGCGGAAAGAAATCGGTCGAACCTGGGGCCATCTGGTCAACAATGAATAACTACGACCTCCCGCTATATGCCGCAGCATTAGAACGTTTTGCGCCTGTCCTGAAGCAATACGAAGGCATGGCACCTAGAGTGCCCAAACCACCTGTAATTGTAAGAATAAAGAATTACTTACGCGCTCTAAGCTCGAAGTTCTGACCCAAGTACACCTTACGCACCTGTTCATCCGCTGCCAATTCCTCCGCGGTTCCACTTTTCAGGATTTTACCTTCAAACATCAAATACGTTCGATCCGTAATGGCCAGTGTCTCTTGCACGTTATGGTCAGTGATAAGAATACCAATGTTCTTCTTTTTCAATCCCGCAACGATGCTCTGAATGTCTTCAACAGCGATAGGATCGACTCCAGCGAAAGGCTCGTCCAACAAAATAAACTTTGGCTTCGTAGCTAAGGCACGGGCAATCTCCGTACGACGACGCTCTCCTCCACTGAGTAAGTCGCCTCTTGTTTCTCGAATATGCTGTAGCCCAAACTCGTTGAGTAATTCTTCCAATCGATCCGCCTGTTCCGATTTCGTCAATCGGGTCATCTCAAGCACACCTTTGATATTGTCCTCAACACTGAGTTTTCTAAAAACTGAAGCTTCCTGTGCCAAGTAGCCAATACCCATCTGAGCGCGCTTATACATCGGCATCTTTTCAATGGGTGTACCGTCGAGCAAAACATGACCACTCATGGGACGAATCAATCCAACCACAGTATAGAAACTCGTAGTTTTTCCAGCGCCATTAGGTCCTAGCAGCCCGACAATTTCGCCTTGATTCACTTCGAAACTGACGTCATTTACGACCGTTCTTGAACGGTACTTTTTGACGATGTTCTTGGCTTCTAACTTCATATTTGAGCGGCTTTACGCTTTAAAACTCTTCTACTCACCATAATGCTGATTTGGTACAAAACCAAAACCGGCAAGGTCACCAAAACTTGCGAAGCAACATCTGGCGGCGTGATAATCGCGCTCAACAAAAGTATTCCTACAATGGCATGACGTCTGTATGTCTTCAAGAGCGCTGGAGTAACAACGCCAACCTTTGAAAGAAAGTATACCGCAATCGGCAATTGAAACAACAGGCCAGTCGCCAGTGTAACGGAACTCACCATACTGATATACGAGGTCAAGTCAATTCTATTCACCACCTCAGCACTGACCGTGTAAGTACCCAAGAATTGGACACTTAAGGGAACAATCACATAGTACCCAAAGAGCACACCAGAAGCAAACAATAGCGTGGTAAACCCAATGACTCCCCTGCTGCTTTTTTGTTCGCGCTCGTCTAATCCCGGTTTGATGAAACGCCAAATTTCCCAAAACACGTATGGAAATGCTATGATTAAGCCCGCAACTAAGCTCACCCATAAATGCATTTGAAATTGACCACTCATTCGTGTACTCAGTACTTCAAATGGTACTTCATCAAAGCAGAAAACATCCCCACCAATGTAACCAGAAAGCCAACAAAAGAATTTATAGGTTGGAAATCCCGGCTGCTTGGGACCAAAGATGATTTGATCAAAAATGATTGCTTTCCCTACAAATGCGACAATAGCAAAAATGACTATTGCTACAGATGAGCGCATTAAGTGCCAACGAAGCTCACCGAGGTGCTCCATAAAGCTCATGCTGTTCTTGTCTTTTGCCTTGTTCATAAAATTTCAATGACCAAAAATCCGAAAAACAATCTTTAGTACCTTCGAAAACCTCTGAAAAATCCCGTATCTTAAAGAACCCTAAGACAAACAGCGTATGTCACTGAATTGGGAGCATCAGCTCAAACA
The DNA here is from genome assembly GCA_964397915.1 of uncultured Polaribacter sp. Taxonomy (GTDB): domain Bacteria; phylum Bacteroidota; class Bacteroidia; order Flavobacteriales; family Schleiferiaceae; genus UBA10364. The sequence continues at coordinate 4,167 of CAYNLA010000002.1, forward strand.
CCATTTCGGCTTTTCGGATTTTAAAGGAAACCAACGCTCCATCATTGAAAGTATCAGTGGCGGAAGAGACACTTTTGTGATCATGCCAACAGGCGGTGGCAAAAGCATGTGTTACCAACTTCCGGCATTGTCGGCCCCGGGAACTGCCATTGTGGTTAGTCCATTGATTGCTTTGATGAAAAATCAGGTGGATGCCATTCGTGGGCATTCAGAACAAGATGGAATCGCGCACGTCTTGAACAGTTCTTTGACTAAAAAAGAATTGGATCAAGTACACATTGACTTAAAATCCGGTCTAACCAAACTTTTATATGTAGCTCCAGAAAGCCTCAATAAAGGGGCCAACATTGAACTGCTGCAGCAAATTGAAATCAGTTTCTTCGCCATAGATGAGGCGCATTGTATTTCGGAATGGGGTCACGATTTCAGACCCGATTATCGCGCGATTAAAGAAAGTATCAAAGCATTGGGGCGCAAGCCCATCATTGCATTAACTGCAACGGCCACTCCAAAGGTTCAATTGGACATCATCAAGACCTTAGCCATGGAGGACCCGGCCATTTACTTGAGCAGTTTTAATCGTCCCAACCTGTATTATGAGGTTCGCCCAAAAAGAGATATTGACCACGATATCATCAAACTACTGAGCGAAAACAAAGGCAAAAGTTCAATCGTATACTGTCTTTCGCGTCAAAAAGTTGAAGATCTAGCTGAACAGTTGGTTGTAAATGGCATCAATGCACTACCCTACCATGCGGGATTGGAAGCTGCAAAACGCGTTAAACACCAAGACGCATTCCTAAATGAGGATTGCGATGTCATTGTTGCGACAATAGCCTTTGGGATGGGAATCGATAAACCTGATGTTCGATTCGTCTTGCATTATGATATGCCGAAGAGTCTCGAAAGCTACTACCAAGAAACGGGTCGCGCTGGTCGAGACGGGGGCGAAGGAAGTTGTATTACCTATTTTGACATTAAGGACATCGAACGTCTTGCTAAATTCCTCAGCAAAAAGCCAGTAAGCGAACAGGAAATAGGCCGTCAACTTTTGGAAGAAGCAACTGGTTATGCCGAGGCTGCCATTTGCCGCCGCCGCGTACTTCTGCACTATTTCGGGGAACACTTCCATGAGGATGATTGCAATAAAATGTGTGACAATTGCAGACATCCACGCGACAAGGTTGATGCAAGCAAAGAGCTGCTGGATGTCATTGCTTGTATTAATGAGACCCATGGAAAATTCAAGACTACCGAAGTCGTAAATATCCTGCGTGGATCCATGACGGCCGTTCTTTCCCAAAACAATGCGGACCAGTTGGAAAGCTGGGGCAAACAAAAGGACAAAACGGATACGCATTTAAGAGCCGTTATTCGACAAGGAATCATACGTCATTACTTAGAGAAAAACATAGAATCTTACGGGACCGTCCAGGTAACTGAGAAAGGAAATGCAGGTAAGTTGCTAAAAGCATTCCGTGTAAGAAAAGAACTGGACTATTATTCCCTGAACAGCGGTGCGGGCGAAACCAAGAAGGTGATAGCCATGGACGATACGTTGTTCAGTCTACTGAAGGACCTAAGAAAAAAAATAGCCCAAAGCAAAGGAGTTCCGCCCTACGCAGTCTTCGCTGAAAATTCTTTGAGCGAAATGGCCACCACCTATCCGTGTTCACTTGATGAACTCAAGAACATTCAAGGAGTTGGCGAAGGCAAGGCTAAAAAATTCGGATCCACCATCGTTGACGCTATTTCGAAATATGTCGAAGAGAACGACATCGATCGCCCTCAAGACATGGTATTTAAGAGCGTTGCCAACAAAAGCGCTCTAAAGGTATACATCATTCAAAGCACAGACAGAAAGCTGCCGTTGGAAGATATTGCCAGTGCCAAAGGCTTAAAAATGGGCCAATTGATCGAAGAGATGGAGCGAATCGTATTTAGTGGAACCAAAATCAATATTGATTACTATCTCGAAGACCTCATGGATGAAGAAAGCATCGATGAAGTTTTTGAATTCCTCACGGAAGAGTGTGAAGAAGGTAGCATGAACGAGTTGCTCGAGGAGTTCGCAGACGATTATGATGAGCAAGAGTTACAGCTACTTCGGTTGAAATTCTTCTCAGATGTAGCCAATTAGAAAAAAAGCCCGCTGATGCGGGCTTTTTTAGTTTTTGAAGTAGAACTCAAGGTCTTTTGGACTTTTCTCAAGAGCAACGAATGCAGTTGCTTTGCTGAATTCTAGAATGTTTTGGATTGTTTTTTCAGACGCTCCCACGTCCAAGTTTTCGTAGGGTAAGGTTTTCGCCATAGTGTTGCTGTTAGTAATACATCTACAACGAACCAATTTTCCCCTTTCGTATAGGTGAGCTAAAAATTATTGCTCCAAGCTAATGTTGTGCTGCAGCATGAGCTTCTGAATATTTCCAATGGCATAGCGCATCCTTCCAAGTGCCGTATTAATACTGACCCCTGTTTCTTCTGCAATTTCCTTGAAACTGTATGCACAAAACATTCTGAGTTCAACTACCTGACGCTGCTCTTCTGGTAAGTATCCAATGAGTTTTTTTAAATCTTCTCCGATCTGTGCCTCTATCCAGTCAGCCTCAATAGGTCGATCACTTTCTCCGTATGTATCGAACACGGTGTACTCACCCGTCGAGCGAACCTCTTTCTTACGGACTTCCCTTCTGAAGTAATCCAAGGCAGTATTGTTCGCTACGCGCATAGCCCAAGGCAAGAACTTCCCTTTCTCTTCATAATTCGATCGACGAAGAGATTTAATGATTTTTATGAAGGTTTCTTGAAACAAATCATCAGCAACGTCCTGATCTTGAACCTTGGAATAGATTTGTAAGAATATGCGCTTTTGGTGTCGTCGAATCAACACTTCTATTGCACGCTCGTTTCCGCTACGGTAGAGTTCCACTAGAACGTGGTCCTCGCTCTGATTTAACAGCATAAAATCAAAAATTTAGCGTAGCAGTCTCTCTATAGGCAATGCAATTGTTGTGTTTAACGGGTCTAATATAGGTTAATTCACCAAATACCGTTCCACAAATTCCCCACTTTAACGGTTTTTGGCAAACAAGTAAAGGGTTACTTTTGTTGTTTATCCTTGTTTACCCATGACCCAATTCATAGAAATAAAGCGCGCTGAAGTCCATAACCTCAAAGGCGTAAGTGTTGATATTCCCCGTAACCAATTGGTCGTCATTACTGGCGTTTCAGGTTCGGGAAAATCTTCGCTCGCTTTCGATACTTTATTCGCTGAAGGACAGCGCCGTTACGTTGAGAGCCTTAGTTCTTATGCGCGACAATTCTTAGGTAAACTTGATAAACCCAAGGTAGAATCCATAAAAGGAATTCCCCCTGCCGTTGCAATCCAGCAAAAAGTAAGTAGCCGTAATCCGAGATCCACCGTTGGTACTACTACCGAGATTTATGATTACCTAAAACTACTTTTTGCGCGAATCGGCAAAACCTATTCCCCCGTTTCAGGAAATGAGGTAAAACGTCATCAAGTAGAAGATGTTGTGAATTTCCTGAACCAACAAGAAGAGGGCCAACGCTTCATGATTATCGCTCCAGTGACCTACAGTGAACGCACGGCCCTTCAACATCTTAATATTTTATCTCAACAAGGCTTTGTTCGTATCGCTGTCAATGGGGCAATTGAACCTATAGAGGACGTCATTCAAGAAGGGGCTTATGATTCAGAAATCATACATCTAGTGGTAGACCGGGCGGTAGTCCGACACGACGATGAAGAAAACCTCCATCGACTGCAAGACTCGATTCAAACTGCGTTTTTTGAGGGTCGTGGAGAGTGTTGGATCGACTTAATAGATGGCAATCCTCCTGTAGTCTTCAACAATCTTTTTGAACTCGACGGCATGTCATTTACAGAGCCGTCGACCCATCTGTTTTCATTCAACAACCCCGTTGGTGCTTGCCCTACTTGTGAAGGGTTCGGTAGCATCATGGGAATTGACGAGGACCTGGTCATTCCAAATCCACATTTGAGTGTTTATGAAGGCGCTGTAGCCCCTTGGCATGGAGAGACCATGAAGCGCTGGAAGGAAAAATTTATCATAGGCGTTTCAGACCTTGGATTCCCTATTCATCGTCCCTACATCGACCTAAATGAGGACCAGAAAAAATTGCTTTGGGAGGGTTCCAAAGGTGTGAAAGGGCTAAATGACTTTTTCGCTCATCTCGAAAGCAAGAGTTACAAGATTCAGTTTAGGGTGATGCTGAGTCGATATAGAGGTCGCACCAAGTGTCCCACCTGTGCAGGTAAGCGACTGCGTCCCGATGCCAATTATGTCAAAATTGGCGCAACATCTATAGACCAACTCGTTGAAATGCCGCTAGGTGATTTGCAGGACTATTTCAACAATCTAACCCTTGATAAAAAGGATGCCGAGATCGCAAAAAGGCTTCTTATTGAAATAAATAGTAGAATAGGATTCCTAGTTGATGTAGGACTACCCTATCTAACTTTAAACCGCGTTTCAAGCACATTAAGTGGCGGCGAAAGCCAGCGCATACAACTGGCCACTTCTTTGGGAAGTTCACTGGTAGGTTCGCTTTATATCCTTGACGAACCAAGTATTGGATTGCACGCAAAAGATGCCGAACAACTCATCGAAGTAATTAAATCCCTGCGAGATAAAGGAAATACAGTCGTTGTCGTGGAACACGAAGAAGCATTTATGCATGCCGCCGATTACCTTATCGACATAGGTCCCGCTGCCGGAAATCTTGGAGGAGAAATTATTGCGGCCGGGAAATCCGAAGCGGTACTGAAAAGTCCAAATTCTTTAACCGCGAAATATCTGAATGGAACGCTATCCATACGTACTCCTGAACAGATCAGACAACCGTCTCGCTGGATTGAAATCAAAGGGGCCCGTCATCACAATTTAAAAAATATCGACGTCCGAATTCCCTTAGGTGTGTTTTCTGTGGTAGCCGGAGTAAGCGGATCCGGAAAGAGCACCTTGATAAAGAAAATTCTATACCCTGCACTGAAAAAGCACTTTCAAGAAGTCAGTGAGCGTCCAGGGGTACATAAAGAATTGGTAGGAAATTTAAGCGATATCGATCATGTCGAAATGGTCGATCAAAATCCAATTGGAAAATCAAGCCGATCAAACCCTGTGACCTATCTAAAGGCATACGATGATATTCGAAATTTATATGCGGCCACTGAACTCGCTAAAATTCGCGGTTACAAACCAAAACATTTTAGCTTCAATACGGATGGGGGACGCTGCGATACTTGTCAAGGTGAAGGCGAAGTAACTATTGAGATGCAGTTCATGGCGGATGTTCACCTGCCCTGTGAAAGCTGCCTAGGAAAACGATTCAAGCCCGAGATTCTCGAAATCACCTACAAGGACAAAAACATTGCCGATATACTTCAAAGTACTATCGATGAGGCAATTGATTTCTTCAAGGAGCACAAACAAAACAAAATTGTCAAAAAGCTCCAGCCGTTGCAAGATGTAGGACTCGGCTATGCTCAAGTAGGACAAAGCAGCTCCACCCTTAGCGGCGGAGAGGCCCAGCGTGTTAAACTCGCCTACTTCCTTTCAAAAGGGGATAAAAGCGGCCACACCCTCTTCCTTTTTGACGAACCAACCACTGGGCTACATTTTGATGACATCAACAAGTTATTGAAGGCATTTGACGCCCTTGTTGATATGGGACACTCCGTCTTGGTCATAGAGCACGACCTTGATGTCATTGCGCGAGCCGACTATTTAATCGAGATTGGTCCCGAAGGAGGGGCGAATGGAGGTAAACTATTGTTCAGCGGCAAACCTGATGACATCACAAGTATTTCAAATAGCCCTACCGGAGAAGCACTAAAGTCTCAATCGAGACATTCAAAAAAATAACCTTGAGCGTATTTATACTTAATTAAAGATAACGAGACAAAAAGCAGTCTCAATCGAGGCATTTAATGACAATTAAATCTTATATTTGAGTCTACCTTATAGGTAGCTTAGGTTTATTGGTTTGGTGTACGGCTCGCTCTGCGAGCCGTACTTCTTTTACGCCTATCGGTTCGCCTTCCAATGGTACATCATCACTGCAGCTGCAACACTTACATTTAGACTATCGACACTCACGCCCTCCATTGGGATCACCGTGTTCGTATAGCGCTTATCTAGCCATTGAGAAGAGAGACCCCTTGCCTCCTCGCCTAGAACAATCGCGGATTTTTCAGCCCATTGTACATCAAACAAATTAATCGCATCGGTGTGCATGTGTGTGATGTAAGTATGAAAACTATTGTTCTTTAGTTGCAACTGAACTTCTTCATTTGTCATGACCAACAAAGGCAATTCAAATATGGCACCGGTGGCGTTTCGCATCACATTTGGTCCATAGGCATCCAGTGCACCATCGGCAACCACCACTGCGTCAACACCCGCCGCCACCGCTGTTCGAAGCAATGCTCCCACATTCCCTGGCTTTTCAACGCCCTCCACAATTAGGATGCAAGATGCTGATCCAAATATATTTTCGACTGTCTCCGGTGTGTATTGAGGCGTTTCAAACGTAGCCACAAAAGCTTCTGTTTTACTGCGATAGGCAATCTTATCAAAGACTACCTGATTAACCTCATAATGGTTTTGAAATTTTGTAGCCCACCCTGGCGTATCTACCCCTTGCATGCACCAAAGATCTACCGGAACCCAATTGGCCGAACAGGCCCGCTCAATTTCACGGGCACCCTCAACGATACACAAACCATTTTGCTTTCGCAGACGTGCTTTCGTCAATAATTGAACGATCTCCTTTACTTTTGGATTCGAAGTACTGCTAATAAAAAGGCTCATACGCATGGGGAAAAAGAACAAACCAAAGAAAATCAATTTAGAGGACTTAGGCGGATTTGTTTTCAGCACAAATCCTGATTTCGAACCTCCTATTGACGAAATAGAGGAAAGTGCAGCTCCAGAAGACCAATTGCTTGAATGCCTTTTTGAGAAAAAAGGTCGTGGCGGTAAGCAAGTTGTGATCATTCGAGGCTATGAAGGCAGTGAGGATGCGCTCAAAGAACTTGGAAAAACACTCAAGCAACATTGTGGTGTTGGCGGCGCCGTAAAAGATGGAGAGATCTTACTTCAAGGTAATGTTCGCGATAAAGCCATGGAAAAACTTCAATCGCTAGGCTACAAAACAAAGCGAATTGGGGGTTAAACGGAGGAAATCGACTACTCAACACTAGTATTAAACACTCTCAGTCAATCCCCCCTGGAGATAAGCAGATTCGATCAAAAAAGCGTCTCAATTGAGACCTAAGTATAAGAATGTACTCGTGTCAATACCGTTTTGATAACGCATCCTCATACGCTCTTTCATATAGAGGAACGATCGCATCTACACAAAATTTTTGAGCACGGCCGTAAGCGTTCTTTTTAAACAACTTCAAAAGTTGTTCGTCACGCAATAGCGCTAAAGCATGATTTGCCATTGCGTCCGTATCTCCCACATCCGACAAGAATCCAGTCTCGCCATGGATATTTACCTCTGGTATACCACCGGCATTTGTCGATAAGACGGGGACATGAGCGGCCATCGCTTCTAGAGCCACCAGACCGAAACTCTCGCTTTCTGAGGTCAGCAAGAATAGATCACTCATGCACAACAACCGGCGAACTTCATTGGTTTTACCAAAAAACTTGACCTGCTCACTGATGCCTAAGGCACGTACTTGTTGCTCCGCACGTTCACGTTCTGGCCCATCACCAATCATCAAAAGCACGGCAGGTTCGTGTTTGAGAATCTTCGCAAATACTTCAATGATATCGGGGATGCGCTTCACCTTGCGCATGTTGGAAATGTGAGAAATAATCTTTTGCCCTTCCGGTGCGATTTGTGCGCGACGACAATTCATCTCGCCTTGGTATAATTTCAGGTCGATGAAGTTTGGAATGACCTGAATAGGCTTTTTGATATCAAAAGAATTCAGTGTGTCCTGACGCAAGCTTTCACTTACCGAGGTTACCACATCACTTTTATTGATACTAAAAGTAACTGCAGGTTTATAGGAAGGATTCTTACCTACAAGAGTGATGTCGGTGCCGTGGAGCGTAGTAATAACAGGGATGTATTTACCGTGCTCATCGAGCAGAATCTTCTTCGCCATGTACGCCGCATAGGCGTGCGGTATGGCATAATGTACATGAAGTATATCGAGGTCCTCGTTGATGACTGTATCTACCATCTTTGAACTCAGAGCCAATTCATAGGGCTGATATTCAAACAATGGATAATCGTGCACATTCACCTCGTGATAAAAGATGTTTTCCTCGAGAATGTCTAATCGGACGGGCTGACTGTATGTGATAAAATGTACTTCATGGCCTTTTTTTGCCATTTGAATACCCAATTCCGTTGCCACAACTCCGGAACCACCAAAGGTGGGATAACAGACCACTCCAATTTTCATTACTACAGGCAGGGTTATCTCAGGGCATCGTAGAGGTAACCCTGAATATTTGTTCGGACGTCTAAGGTACTTAGTTTCCAGTTCTCCCCATCAGGGAAGGTCCGATTACTTAAGAAAATGTAGAGTAAATTCTCTTTTGGATCCATCCACACCATGGTCCCCGTGAAACCCGTATGACCAAAACTAAGATCGGATGCGCAGGTACAGCTAGGCCCCGGCCGATCCTCCGCCTGTGGCCGATCAAAGCCCAATCCACGTCGGTTGTCCAATTCACAAAATGCACAACTTGAAAATTTTTCAATGGTGGATGTTTGGAAATATCGAGTGCCGCCATAGTATCCCCCATTCAAATACATTTGCATCATCTTGGCCAAGTCATTCGTGTTTGCAAACAGGCCTGCATGCCCTGCAACGCCACCTAACATCGAAGCGCCCATATCATGCACTCGACCGTGAACCGTGGCATGTCTCCAATAACCGTCCTGCTCTGTTGGAACAATTTCTTCCAGAGAAAAGCCCGCATCGAGAGGATTGTAGGTCAATCGTTTTGCCCCCAGGGAAGTGTAGAATGTATTTTTTACCCATTGATCTAAGGGCTCATTAAATCGATCCTCCAACATTTCTTGGAAGAGGTAATAGCCGAGATCAGAATACCGGTACTCCGCCGCTTTCATTTCGCTCTTTGCGAGCATAGAGAACATGGTATCTCTTATTTCTGAACGCAAATACATGCCTTTTTGAATTTCCACATATCCCTCTTTCGGTTCATCCGTGTACCAGTACGCTTGTGTACTATCGTTCTTAATGGTCCGAGTGTAGTAAGGTATCCAGGCAGGCAAGCCACTTTGGTGTGCCAATACATCCTCAAAAACCAAAAACTCCTTCCCGGATCCATTTAAGCGCTCCGTGTGGTTCCCCAATGTGCTCTTTAACAAAAGTGGTTGCTTTTCGTACCACTTCATAAGTCCTGGTAGTGTCGCAGTAATCTTGGTCACTGAAGCGATATCATAGAGGTCCGTCCATTCCACCTTCGCCCCTCCGTAGGTGTGGTTACCAAAAGATTTTTGATACACGACTGTACCATTTCGCGCCACCAATACTTGGGCACCGGGAGTTGCCCCAGCTTGAATCGCGTATTGTACTGTAGAATCGATACGATTTAAAGGCCCCGCATCAAGGCCCACCTCAAAAGGGATACCGTACTTTAAACGTAGGAGTTCTTCCGATTTCTCGCCATCACCCGCCTTGCCCCATTGTCGCAAATCTACAGGCAACGAACCTTTAGTTTCTCGAGCACCGAACAAGAACTGCGGAGCTAAAAGCTGGGCGTATTCGTTGTTTTCATAGAGAATCAACACCCGAGTTTGCTCGTGCATTTCCGGATAAGTCAACATGCCATACGGATTGGCAAAATGAAGTATATAAACCGGCTTTCCTGTGGACTTAAGTCGGTTCAGCAAAGCAACCTCGTAGTCCTTGAGTTTATATCTTTGCCAAGGATTTTTGATATTCTGGTGAAACGATACGATGTATGTATCAAATGCAGCTAATTCGCGATCATCAAGATCAACTCCGCTGTGATGACGCATCTCCACGTAGCGATCGAGGTAGTCCTTTACCGTACGGGCCGATTCGAAATCGCCGATGGCGATGTGCAAAAAGTCTTGCTCAAGGTTTTTGATTGGAAACGAGGCCGAACCACTTTCCAATAAAGTTGCCGCTCTCCGTGTGATGTTAAAGTTTACGCGTTGATTTTCATCCAATCGCTCAAAGTCACCGTGATCAGATTCCAATAGATCGGCGCTTCGATCGGCTTTGGCTTTTTTCCAATCGCTGTAGGCCATAGAGGCGGCCTTCGCTTCAAGAATACGGCGTACCCGAATCTTCAATTCTCGCCCGCTTATCGCATCGGTACTCGCCGCTTCTATAAATGCTTTTGTCGCTTTTGGAACATCCATAGGAAACAACAGAATATCGTTTCCTGCAGCAAAGGCTGCCAACTCAAGTTCTCCAGGAGGGGCAAACTCACTGACTCCTTTCATATTTAAGGCATCCGTAATAACCAATCCATTATACCCCCACTTGTTTCTTAAAATATCAGTAATCACCGTTCTCGAAAGACTTGTTGGCTTGCCCGTTGGCTCTAACGATGGGATATTCAAATGGGCAATCATAAGTGCCGCTACCCCTTGGTCAACAGCACCTTTGAAGGGAACCCACTCAACGGCTTCCAGTTCTTCGAGCGTGCGGTCTACTTTGGGCAAGGTTTTATGGCTATCCTGATGGGTATCTCCGTGACCGGGAAAATGCTTTCCACAGGCCAAGACTTTTTCATCTTGTATCCCACGAATTACAGAGCGTCCCATGGCATCCACTAGGGTGGCGTTTGAACCAAAAGAGCGGGCACCAATAATGGGATTGGCGGCATTCGTATTCACATCAAGTACAGGGGAGAAACTCATATGCACACCAACGGCGCTACACTCTCTAGCCATTGCTGCACCCAGATAATAAGCATCCTCCGTACCCCCAGCTGCACCAACAGTCAGAGAGGTCGGAAATTTATAGGTACTGTCTAGGCGCATCGCTTGACCCCATTCCGCATCTTGACCCACCAATAAAGGAACCTTCGCAGCACCCTGCAATCGATCCAGTAATTTCTTTTGGCGCTCAGGCCCTCCTTGCATAACGATTACACCACCTATGTGATAATCGCTCACGAGCTTTTCCAACTCCGCAAAGTGTGCTTCGTCTTTATTGCTGTAAGCTGCGACCATGAATAATTGGCCGACCATTTCTTCAAAGGTCATCGAATTGAGTACAGAGTCGACATTAAATGTCTGCGCACTTGCCTGATTATTAATTAGAAACACTACAGAAATCGCAGTGAAAATTGCTTTGAGATTGCGTGTGGACATAGGTCGATAAAGTGCCTAGGGGTTCTTACCTTTGAGTTGAGAAGTTAGAAAGATATGGGATTCTTCGAACGACGACAACCGCGCGGTTTTCAACACCACTCAAGATTTCACGACGAGCGTAAAGAACGTCTGAGAATTTTGGAGCGGAATGAAACTGTCGATGAAATTCCTTTTCAAGATAAAAATAAATACCGCGACCGATTACGAGAGAATTGGGACCTTCGAAGAAAGCGCAGCGCAGGTGCTAGTGAAGGTTTTATTAAACGTATTCTCATCAGTTTTATCGCATTAGCAGTTTTGGCAGTAATTGCCGTTTACTATTTAGGATGAGTGCATTAATTGCTGTTTTACCGGATCACGTAGCCAACCAAATCGCTGCGGGAGAAGTTGTCCAACGTCCTGCCTCCGTGGTGAAGGAATTGTTGGAGAATAGCATTGATGCAGGTGCTACTAAAATTACTTTGCACCTTGACGGGGCAGGCCGCACAAGAATCGCTGTTTCGGACAACGGAAGCGGCATGGACAAGGAGAATGCAGAGCGATGCTTTCTAAGACACGCCACAAGTAAAATCAAATCTGCAGAAGACTTATTCAATCTGCATACAAGAGGCTTTCGTGGAGAGGCAATGGCATCAATTGCCGCTGTTTCACACATCACGCTCCGAACGAAAAGTGAAGACCTTACGCTAGGCATTGAGCTTAAGCTTGAAGGAGGCAGTATACTCGGCAGAGCGCCTTATCCAATGGAAACGGGCACCTTTGTAGAGGTTAAAAACCTTTTCTACAATGTACCTGCGAGAAGGAAATTTTTAAAGAATGACCGAGTTGAACTTCGCCACTGTATCGACGAATTTCAGCGAGTCGCTTTGGTCCATACCAACATAGAGTGGGTCATGAAAAGTGACGGAAATACACTTTTCCATCTCAAACCGGAGGCACTGCGAAGGAGAATCAACGCCATCTTCGGGCGTAAGTACGATGAGCGCTTGGTGCCGATTGAAGAGGAAACGGATGTGGTTCGCGTCGTAGGATTCATTTTGAAGCCCGAGTTCGCCAAAAAGAAGCGCGGAGAGCAGTTTTTCTTTGTGAACGACCGATTTATTAAATCACCATACCTCCACAATGCACTTCGTGAGGCCTTTGAGGAAGTTCTTACGGCAGAGCATCATCCAGGCTATTTCCTCCATTTGACCGTAGATCCTCAAAGCTTGGATGTGAATATCCATCCAACCAAAACAGAGGTAAAGTTTGAGGATGAACGCACCATCTATGCTGTATTAAGAAGTGCAGCGCGCCACGCAATTGGTCAATTCAACGTAGCACCCGCAATAGACTTTGATTCAGAAATAAGTTTTAATGTGCCTCCTATGCCAAAAGGCACAGTGCCGCAACAACCGAAAATCCAAGTAAACCCGCACTTTAACCCCTTTGAAACCACCCAGGCAAGCAAACCTATTTTTCGAAGCGATGATGAAAAATACAAACGCATTCAAGACGAGAAATACTTAAACGCTGCTCAGGCCTTTGATGCACCAGATTCACCAGAAGTTCAATGGAGTCTTGAAGACGCTTTACCATCTGAACCAGTGAGCGGGAAAATCATTAAATGGGGACGCTACGCCATCACAACCTTAGGTCAAAAAGCACTAGTAATTGATATACAGCGGGCACGCTTCAGAATACTCTATGATCAGATCTGGTCAAAACTTCAAGACACAACCATTCCGTCACAGCAAGTACTTTTTCCGAAGACCATAAGCCTGAGCCTCACAGAGAGTGCCTTATATCAAGAGCGTGAACAAGACTTTGCAATTGCAGGTTATGATTTAGTACCAACAAAGAATCCGGGTGTTTATGAAATTCAAGGCATCCCTATGTTCCTTGAAATGGAAGCTGCGGTACCCTCGCTAGAGATGCTCTTTGAGCAGTATCAAGAGCTAGAAGAAGCAGAAGACCAAAAATTATTACGGAGTATGGCGCTTGCAATAGCGTCCTATGGTTCACGTTCTCAGATTCCCAAAACTGCGGAAGAACTGTATGTCTTGAGGGAACAATTACTGAGCAGCTCTAATCCGCAACACACTCCCAAAGGGAAGAAGATCATTACAGAGATCAACCCTGAGGACATTGAAAACAAACTATGATAGCACAACGCAGTTTTAGTCTAATGCCAACGGTAGTAAAGAACCTATTGATTATCAATGGCCTGATGTTCTTTGGCATGTACAGCATTGAAAGAACTTTCGGAATCGACATTACCCGTTGGTTGGGTCTTTACTTCCCTCTTTCTGATTCATTCCTGCCGGTGCAATTGGTTTCACACATGTTTATGCATGGCAATTTTGGGCACATATTCTCAAACATGATCATGCTCTGGTTTTTGGGAAGTGCAATGGAGAATTATTGGGGACCCAAACGATTTTTAATCTACTACCTACTTACAGGTTTGGGGGCCAGTGCACTACAGATTGGTGTTAATTTCCTTGAATACATTCAGATATCCGGTGCACTCGACGGTGCATCGATCGATCAGATTACACGCGATGGCGCAGACTTAATTCGCAGAAATTACAACTACACGAATGCAGATTGGGGCGCACTGAATCGCCTGTTGAATGTTCCAATGGTCGGAGCTTCAGGAGCCGTTTTCGGAGTACTACTGGCATTTGGAATGACCTTTCCAAATCAGGTCATATACCTCAACTTCTTCTTCCCCATAAAAGCAAAGTATTTTGTTATCGGATATGGGTTGTTGGAACTCTATAATGGAGTTGCAATTAGCAATAGCGGTGTAGCCCATTTTGCGCATTTAGGAGGTATGCTTTTTGGATACCTACTCATTCGCAAATGGAAACGAGAAATGTATCTTTAAGATCCATTAAATAAGCATGAGCGATTTTTTCAATAAGGTTAAGCAAGACGCATTCCAAGGAGATTACCTGGTTCGCTTATTGTACCTCAACATAGGAGTCTTTGTGCTATACAGCATCTCAAACGCTGTAATCACCTTGTTCACCGGACAATTGGGACTTATTCCTCGATTGGCAGATAATCTTCTTGCATTGCCTTCCGATCCTTTCAAACTTATTGTTCGACCGTGGACGCTTCTCACCTACATGTTTACACATTTCAGTTTTCGTCATATTCTGTTTAACATGATCATCCTCTACTTTTCCGGTAAGATGTTCATGGAATACCTTGGCGAAAAGCGCATGCTCGCGCTTTACATTTATGGTGGTCTTGGAGGTGGTCTATTGTACATCATTTTGTACAACCTCAGCCCCATTCTTAGTTCGGGCTCTATGGTTGGCGCCAGCGCAGGAACGATAGCTGTATTGGTAGCTGGGGCGCTTTACCTCCCCAATATGCCGGTCCGATTATGGGGCATCTTTGAGATCAAATACTGGATGCTAGCTGCCGGTATCGTACTACTCGACATACTTAGCCTTACCGGGAGTAATGCAGGTGGACATATCGCCCATTTAGGTGGGGCCATTGTGGCTTTTTTCTTCATTCGTTCGATGCGCAATGGACACGAATGGAATGTGTACTTGTTCCAAATCATTGATGCCGTTCGAAACACCTTGTACAGCAGAAGTCGAAAGCGCAAGGGATTTCGATTTGGTGAGCGTAACTACACGAAATACGAAGAGGTTAAAAATTCCTCAGAGAGCAATACCAACACTGAAAAAATGGATGCCATTCTCGATAAAATCAAAGAGAAAGGCTACGATAGCTTGACAAAGGAAGAAAAGGCTTACCTCTTTAAAATTTCTAAGGACTCGTGAAGAAACGGATTTGGCTCCTCAACGCCATCAATATAGTCCTGTTCTACCTTACCCTAGGCCTTGGATTGGGATCTTTAATTCCCGGCAATTGGCTTCCAGGAGTTGGCGTCTTCAGCATTTTATTCCCTTTATTGGTGTTTCCACACCTCCTTCTGTTTTTCATTTGGCTTAGACTTCAGCCGAAACGAGCAGTCAAAAACATTCTATCATTGTGCTTTCTGGCTTATCCCGTATTGGCGCAAGCTCCCTTAGGTAAAGGGCCTGCAGATGATGAGGTTGAAGTCAAGGTGGCGAGTTACAATGTTAGAGCATTCTATCAATTTAATGGCGCTGCAAACGAAATCGGACAATGGACACAGAGCGAAGGAATTGACGTGCTGTGTGTTCAAGAAATGAGGAGAAGCGCAGTGGGTAATCTTTATCTTAATTACCCGAATCGCGTGTACGCACCAGCTAATAGATCCATTGGTACCGCAATCTATTCAAAATTCCCCATTATCAATAGCGGCGCCCTCTCCTTTGAACACCTTGAAGGAAGCCGATATGCTAGAGAAAGTGCTGGGTTTGCGGATATAATCTTTCCTTTTGATACCGTAAGAGTCATCAATGTTCATCTTACCTCGACCGGCGTCAAAAACATGGATATGGAAGTTGAGCCCACGCGTGAAGAATGGGTTGAAAAAAGTCGATTCGTCGCAAAGAAAATTGCCGGTTCAGATAAATCTCGTGCGATCCAAGGAAAGCACATCTTAGACTGGGTGAACGGGAGCCCACATCCCGTCATATTGACGGGCGACTTCAACAGCGTGCCCGGAGGGAATTTGTATGCACGATTGCTTTGGCAATTGGATGATCCATACCTCACTAAGGGACATGGTGCGTGGGGCTCATACACCCCCCTCAGAGAAAAAGGCCTCCCCTTGCGCATTGACTGGACGTTGGTAGATGAAAATCTGCCCTGGAATGGTCAATATATCGACGACATCAGTTTCAGCGATCACAGACCTTTAATCACCACTTTCAGCGGATCAATCGCGCCTGCAGAAGATTAAGCGAGTTTAAGGCATTCGAATGAACGCCCTCAACATAGTTCGGGTAGACACGAAGTACCTCATCATAAAACAATGGTACACAGACTTGCTGTTCCATCAGCCACAAATCAGCCTTTCGAATTAACTCAGAACGAACTTCAATATTGGATTCTGAAATAATTTGTTCGTACAGCCCATCATATTCGCTGTTTTGATAACGGCTGTAATTGGGGCCATTAGGAGCCTTTAACGGGCCATAAAACAGCATCAAATAGTTCTCTGCATCGGGATAATCAGCAATCCAACTTGCTCTAAAAAAATCTAAACTACCTGAGCTTTTTTCGCTTCGTAGCGTAGCTGAAGGAACAACATTGACCTCAATTTCCCACCCGAGAGAAGCCAATTCTCCCTGAACGTATTCGCATAAATCGCGGTAGTTCGCTACTGTGACCAAAACCAACTCAGGCAATTCCATCGTAGCAAGTAATTGGCGTACAGAATCAGGATTATAGACCGCACCTATTGAAGGTTGATATTCCGGCAATCCAAATGGAATCACTCCTCCTGCGGCCGGAATCCCAACGCCATTGCGCAACTCGCGAATCATAGTCGCTCGGTCAATACCTGCATTAACGGCCCAACGAAGGGCCCGAGGCAATTCTTTCTCGGCGTTAAAAACCAAATATTCCGTGTTTAAAAACGGGGTTCTTTCCAGGGTATGATCAGCGCTGTACCGCTCTTGTAGAATACCTTCCTTGGTCAAAAGATCATCTTTAAAACTTGGATCGAGATTCGGTAAAAAATCAAAATTCCCATTTAAATACTCCAAAAAGGCACTTTGTTGATCGGGTAAAAAGGAAATACTGATACCGTCCAGATAAGGCAAAGAATTGCCCTCCTGGTCCTTACGCCAATAAGAAGGGTTTTTATGTAAAATGAGTTTTTCGCCGTAATGCCATTTATGAAAATTGAAGGGTCCGGTTCCAATTGGAGACGTGGCTAAATCGCTAACCCCTTCTGGGACCACACTGCAATAAGGCATGGCAAGCAATGATAATAATGAAGCATTAGGCTTCTCCAATTCAAGAATTACAGTCCCCGCATAAGTGGCATGAATATCACTTACTCCTTCCAACACCCAGGCTCCCGGAGAAGCTATGGCCGGATCGGTGAGGCGTAATAAGCTATACACCACATCTTCTGCTCGTACCCGCTGCCCATTGTGAAAGAAAGTTTCACGCAGCCTGAACTCATAAACTCGACCGTCATCCGTTACCGACCAATGATCCGCCAAAGCTGGTTCGATTTTATTGCTTTCGTTCAATACAACCAGCCCTTCGTACAATTGCTGAACTGCCCAAATGGTGCTCTTATCCTTGGCAAAAGCAGGATCCAAAGTTGGAATACCTGCGGGCTCATTATAACGAAAAACGTTCTTCGAGGACTGTTCTTTTGGAGAACATCCAATGAGTAAAGAGAGTATAAGGCATACAAAAAAGCCCCCTAGGAAGGAGGCTTTTCGTATTACTATGCCTGTATTAAGCATCAATATTTGCATATTTCGCATTACGCTCAATGAAGTCTCGACGTGGTGGCACATCGTCGCCCATAAGCATTGAGAATACTCGGTCGGCCTCAGCACTGTCGTCGATGGTTACTTGTTTCAAAATGCGCTCATCAGGGTTCATTGTCGTATCCCAAAGTTGCTCCGCATTCATCTCACCAAGACCCTTGTATCGCTGAATACCTACACCTGCTCCGCCGTCGCCACCAAATTCTGCAGCAATTTGGTCGCGTTGCTTGTCGTCCCATGCATAGGCCTGTTTCGAACCTTTTTTCACAAGGTACAACGGCGGTGTTGCGATGTATACATAACCCAACTCAACCAACTCGCGCATATAGCGGAAGAAGAACGTCAAAATCAAGGTGGAAATGTGGCTACCATCCACATCCGCATCCGTCATGATCACAATCTTGTGGTAACGGAGTTTAGCAATGTTTAGCGCCTTACTATCTTCTTCAGTACCTACACTGACCCCAAGGGCCGTATACATGTTCTTGATTTCTTCGTTTTCAAAAACCTTATGCGATATGGCCTTTTCAACGTTCAAAATTTTACCACGTAAAGGAAGAATGGCTTGGAAATTTCTATCACGACCTTGTTTCGCGGTACCACCCGCAGAATCTCCCTCCACAAGGAAGATCTCGCATATTTGTGGATCTGTTTCTGAACAATCGCTCAACTTACCGGGAAGCCCCATGGAAGACATGGTTCCTTTGCGCTGCACCATTTCGCGTGCTTTCTTCGCTGCGACACGTGCTTTTGCAGCAAGCAAAACCTTCTGAACGATAACCTTTGCCTCATTAGGGTGTTCTTCCAAGAAATTGGTCAGCATCTCACCTACGAGTTTATCTACCGCACCAGCAACATCCTTGTTCCCGAGTTTGGTTTTCGTCTGACCTTCGAACTGAGGCTCCATTACCTTTACGGAAATCACCGCTGTCAATCCTTCGCGGAAATCATCTCCTGCAATCTCAACCTTTTCCTTTGCAAGAATTCCGCTATCGTCGGCGTATTTTTTCAAAGTACGCGTCAAGGCACGACGGAACCCCGCCAAATGCGTTCCACCTTCGTGCGTATTGATGTTATTAACGTAGGAATGAATATTCTCATTGTACGAGGTATTGTAGTGCATGGCTACCTCAACAGGGATGCCATCACGCTCACCTTCCATGCACATAACCTCCGGCATGATCACCTCACGGTTACTGTCGATGTACTTAACGAAACCGGCGAGTCCATCTTCACTGAAAAAGCGTTGCCCTAATGGCTCTCCTTTTTCATCCAGTTCGCGCAAATCCTTTAGCGTAATGCTGATGCCTTTGTTCAAGAACGCGAGCTCGCGCATACGCTTGGCCAGAATCTCATATTGGTATTCTGTTTCCTCAAAAATCTCATGATCCGGTTTGAAGGTCACAATAGTTCCTCTGTAATCCGTTGTACCGATTTCACGCGTTGGATACTTCGCAACACCTCTTGAGAACTCTACTTCATGTTTTTTACCATTGCGATGGACTTCAGCATGCAGCATTACAGACAATGCATTCACACAGCTGACCCCAACACCGTGAAGACCCCCAGAAACTTTGTAAGAATCCTTATCGAACTTACCCCCAGCATGAAGAACTGTCATAACAACTTCCAATGTGGAACGACCGTCTTTTGGGTGCATATCTGTTGGGATACCACGTCCATCATCCTTAACGGTGATGCTGTTATCCTCGTTTATCGTAACATAGATATCCTTCGCATGACCAGCCAACGCTTCGTCAATTGAGTTATCTACTACCTCATATACTAAGTGGTGTAATCCCTTTATCCCTATGTCCCCGATGTACATCGCAGGACGCTTGCGAACGGCCTCTAGTCCTTCAAGGATTTGAATGGAACCACCGTCGTAATTCTTCTCTTGTTCACTCATAAATATCAGTGCAATAAGTTGGCTTAATGCTATCTTAACAAAGATAACTTTTAGGCGCCCAAAAAGCGACAAAAGGGGTCTTATCCCCCCTTGCAGTTACCAACAACTTTATCAACATTTTCGGTATTTCCGAAAGATTTGAAGCGCTTAGAATTGGTAGTTCAGAACGAACAGTCCGCGGGTTCTTCTCACCTCATAGCCACTCCACATCTGGTAGCGCTGATTGAGTAGATTATACCCCCTTAAAGACACCGATAAATTTGCATTAATCGTGTATCCTAAGTCAACCGAAAGATCCAGGTAATCCTCCAATTGATATTGGCCCGATTCGACTGTCCCATTGTATCGACCGCCCACGTATTTGAGATTTGAAACCAGATGCAAATCACCTTGATCAACACGTAAAAGCCCACCAATAATCCGTCCCTCCGCTCCTAGGAAGTCGTCTTGTCCTGAATAACTATTGAGTTGCAGGTATGCGCTAGCAGTAATGGCATTCATAGGTAGATTAAGTTCTGCGCGTACTGAACTGCGAACATAATCTGCATACCCTACCCTCAGTGCTGCAATTGCATCGCCGCCAATGAGCATGGTTGACCCTGTGCTATCACGTTCAAACTGAACGTCGTTATTCACAAATCCTAGAGAAGCTTCTACACGGTACTGCAGCTTTCCTGCTAAAGCGCCTTGCATACCGACATATCCTCTATTTTCACCACTTAAGGCCAAGAATTGGCTGCCACTGATGACCGGCACATCAAACAACAGGTCACTCAAGGTATGTTGTTTCGCTTTTCCATCCCAACCGCCATATACGGCTAACGTGCGCTTTAAGATTTCGGCTTGTAAGTTGATATTCGGGAACACGTAGTAGGATCCTTGGGCACTATCCCCTTGCGAAACTGTTCCTGCCACGGATAAACCAAACTCATAGTTCAATACTCCATTCTTACCTCTAGTATGAGGACTAAAAGTAAAATGATGGTATTGTGTAGCAGAATCTGCATAGGATTTAAACTGTCCAAACTGATATCCGAAATCAACATCTATCTGAGCATCATCGGCATATACCTCAATTCGATGTGCTGTTTTTGCGAGATGTTCACTTGCACCAATTCCTGCATTAACGAACTGATAAGACAAACCACCATTTCTATACGCCGCAGGGACCTTTGATGTGGGATTTGACGTTCTAAGCCATTGCTGGCTTGCTCCGGCACGTAAGTTCCATACGTGTGGTGTTGGCGATAAGAACCAAGCAGCGGTGTCTTGAATTCCGTATAAACTGGCATAATTCCCATCTAAAACAAGTTGGGTTTTAAAATTGAAGTTTTTCGTTGCACGCTGAAAATCTGTGAGTACCGAATTTTCATAAGAAGGCTGCAAAGCGTAGGCAGAATTTAACACACCCGAACGCGCACCCTCATGGTGAACTTTAACACCCCAAACATTTTTTCGAGATCGTGGTGAACTGAAAACTACATCAGCAAATGAGCTGCTGTATAGACCTCCTCCAACACTTACTTTTTGGGTAGGCAGCTTTGGCAATTGGACCCTCCCTAAGCGAATTGCAGGTATGGGTTCAGGTTGAAAGTCTATGGTCATGCCTTTGGGGCTTATGCGAACGCTTACCGGAATTTTTTGTGAAGTCGTATCAGAAAACGAGGGTTGCTCAGAGATCTTGTGCGCAGCGCGAACTTGCGCCTGGTACTCTTCCACTACTCGGATTTCAACACTTTTAACGTCGTCTCCTGTTCCGTTCTCCTCTTGGCTAAAAGCAGTGAGAGGAAGAACCAATAGGGCAGTATATAATAACTTTTTCATTGTGTACGATGGCTTAGCTTATTCCTCAATCTCTTCCAACTCCTCCTCAAGACGAGTCGATTCAACATCTAGGGTATCTATAATTAATTCTTGTGCAGCTTCTTTTTCACGAAGCATGGCCAATTCTGATTTAAACGCTTGGGCTTGTGAAGCGATATCACCATAATCGGCATTCTCGATGATGAAGTCCAATGTGTAATTTGCCTGGAAGTCGTCCTTTACACCGGCGTAATTTTTTGCCATCAACAACAAAGATTTCCAGCGCCATTGTGGATAGGTCGGTAGGTTATCAATCATCCAGAAAATCCGCTCGTTTGAGGCTTCGAATTTTCCTTGACGGAATTCGAACGAAGCCAAGTGATAGTTCGCCTCAGCCTGGGCCTCTCCGCGAACTTCCTCGGCAACTTGGGTGTAGTACATTTTCGCATCCGCACTATCCTTCATGGATAAAGCGCCCCTAGCGGCATTGAGCAATGCTTCTGAGCGCCATTCCGTTGGGAGGCTCTCGTCTTGCAGCAGACTTTCCGCGTATTGGAACGTCGTCGGAATATCATCCAGCGCTTTGGCACAACGCATTAAGCCCAATCGGGCACGACGGCCTTCATCAGCATTGCCAACTAAACCAACAACTTGCTGGAAATAATAGAAGGCCTTATCATAGTTCTGCTCCGCGTAATAGATGCTGGCCAAACGTTCCACAACTTGTTTTCTAAAGCTGAGCTCACCAGATGAAGCAACAAATTCATACGCATCTTTTGCAATGGCATCATCGCCTTTACTAAAAGCACAATCCGCCATGTAGTAGTTTGCTGGAACTCTGAATATCCCATCTGGGAACTTGATTAAATATTCTTGCATTCCTTTTATTGCCCCTTCACAATCTCCCAAACTGTAGCGGTCGTAAGCGCCGTTATAGAGGGTGGAATCCAAAGCACCCTGCTCAATATTCGCGCCTGCAATGGTCTGGACCCAGTCAACGTAATCCGAAAGTCGATCCATTTCGGAATATTGAATTTTTACCAGGCCTAATGCCTCTTGACTTTCAGATGTATTTGGATATTCTTCCACTACAGATTTGAACGATGCCAAGGCTTTTTCCCCATTGTTCTGAGTACGATAGATCAATCCCAAAGCAATCTTTGCATTCTTTATAAATCGTGACTTTGGATAGTCGTCGATAAATGATGTGAAGACCTTTTCGGCTTTACCGTTTTCCCCCAATTTCATGTAGGTCTCACCAAGTTCGAAATAAGCATCCGTGGCATAGACTGAATTTGGAAACTCTTTTACCAATGCCTCTAAAGCCTTCGCTTTCCAATCTTGATTGTCTACTAAGCCGTAGCACAATGCACGCTGGAAATACGCATAATCCGCATCGGGCATTACATGACTCAGGTATGCGTTGTAGTATTTGATCGCATTATTGTATTGCCCCGTCATGAAGTACGAATCGGCCAATCGCAATTCTGCATCTATGAACAATCGGCTACCATCACGAGCACGGGTTAAAAACAGCCTATATGTTGTAGCTGCATTGGTGTAATCTTCCTTACTAAAATACGTATAGGCCTTGTTGTACAGACTGCGTTTGTATTCACTCAGCATCGCTGAGCCAGGCGTTTCCTCAAAAGCATCTAACTCTTTTAAGGCCAGATTGTAATCCTTATGGCGGTAATGAATCTCTGCCAGCCAGTAATGCGCTAAAGCGGTGTAAACATTGTTGATAGGATACTCTAAACTCTTCTCGAATAAGCTTTGAGCAGCAGGATATTGAATGGCATTAAAGTGCTGCACCCCTCTAAAGTAGGCTACCTTTTGGTATGCACCTTGCATGGTTGGCTGTTCCAAACCTGCAGCACTAATGGCCTTCAACGCACGTTCGTAATCTTTTGAATTCAGATAGAGACTTGCCAAATACTCATTGGCTTCTGCCCGGTATTTACTCGTTGGGTACTTTTTCAAGAACGATTGAAAAATATCCAAGGGCTGCTCAAAAGGTGTACTGCTGTCATAGGCGAGCTTGGCATAGTTGAAATAAGCATCCTCGCGAATCGATTCATTGGAACCACTCTCACTCGCAGTAAAGAAGGCCGTTTGCGCCTCAGTTTTTTTATCGATTTTCAAGTAACAATCCGCCAAGTGGTAGTAGGCGCTTTGGCCCAAATCATCTCCTCGACCGTGGATTTTATTGAAGGCCTGAATGGCTTCTTCATAACGTCCAGTCTTGTAGAGCACAAAACCCAACTTATAATGATCTTCTTGATTGAGCTTTCCACCCAAGCTTTGGTGCTTTTCAAGATAGTTGGCCGATTCCTTCCAATTTTTCTTTTGATAATATCCTTCACCAATCAATTTCGCAACCTCCGCTGCTCTACTCTCAACGGCTTGCGCCAAGAGTGATTCACCGACGCGTAAAAGCTCATCGATATCACCGGTCTTGTAGTAAATCTGAGATAAGTAATAGGGAACCACGCCTCCAAACTTCTCATCGCCAACCAATTCCTTGAATTGGGCAACAGCCGTGGAGTATTGCTCGGCCTCATAAGCAATGTGGCCGTAGTAGTATTTGTGATGGTTTTGATATTCCCCTTTGTAGGATGTCCCCTGAAAAAACAAATTCCTCGCCTGCTCTACCTCGTTGGCCATCATGTAGCTGTAGGCCAGCTTGAAATAATATTCGCTTTTGAAGGATGACGGGACATCCTGAGCATCAATGGCACTCAGCCATTGCACCACTTTTTTATAGCGACGATTGTTGAAGTAGTAGTTTGCGGCACTGACGTGTGCTTCTTGCCATCTGGGGCTTAACGGATAGGTTTCTGCGAAGTAGGTCAAGAAGTATTCGCTATTCTCATTCATCAAATAGAGCGCACACATAGCACGGTAATAGCTACTCTCCTCTTTGAAAAAACTCTGCAATGGCAGGTCCGATTCGAGCAAGTCATCGAATCCAACACGAGCAGCAGCATATAATCCCTCATCAAAAAGGGCGACGCTTTCATTGAACGTTGCCTCATGACCGTGCTCTAATGCCGACTCTTGAGCATTGGCGGTGGTCATAAATGCAACTGAAATAAGCAATAAGAAGAATGTTCTCATCAATCTTGGGTTTATCCTTAAAAATAGCTTGAGTTCTACGGCTACATGGCGCCAAAAAGGAGCAATTCAATGGAGTTATTCACATCTTAGACAACGCTGAAGTAAGGAGTTTTGGTATTTGTTCTACATTTGAATGCAGCAATAGCTATCGAACTTTTTTATTTCCAGTATGGCCCTAGTATCCCTTAATAAAGCTTCTGTTTTCCATGGCAAGCACTTGGTTCTTAGCAATGTAAACTTTGAGATCAATGAAGGTGAATTTGTATATCTCATTGGTCAGACCGGCTCTGGAAAAAGTTCACTCTTGAAGACGCTCTATGGAGATCTGTCGCTACAGGTAGGAGAAGGAAAAGTTGGCACCCATCAACTCATCGGTTTGAAGGATAAAGACATTCCAGGACTTAGGCGTGAATTGGGCATCGTGTTTCAAGACTTTCAGCTACTCACGGACCGAACCGTGGAAGCGAATTTAGACTTCGTACTCAGAGCCACGGGATGGAAAGACAAAGAAGAACGCACCAAGCGAATTACAGAGGTCTTATCTTGGGTTGGAATGCAAAACAAAAAGCACAAGAACCCATTTGAAATATCTGGAGGTGAGCAACAACGTGTGGCCATTGCCAGAGCCCTACTGAACGACCCGAAGATCATTCTCGCGGATGAACCAACAGGCAACCTCGATCCACGTACTTCGGAAGAAATCATGGCCTTACTTCTTCGATTAACCGAAGAAAACAAAGCTGTGATTATGGCAACGCATGATTATCAAATGATTCATAAATACAGTGCCCGAACACTTAAAGTGGCTGAGGGAACCGTCAGCGACAACAAGGGGCAAGCGCTTTAAAAAACAGAGGTGAACGAGCCATTACACATTAGTATTTGTATTGCAAGCTATGGCAATGATGTTTCGTTGCTTCTCGCCAATCTACATGCGCAAATCGAAAACATAGAATCCGCAATCTTTGATATTCACGTTTCAGATCAATTCGCACAAGCACATCCAAATGCGACGAATTGGCAACAATTGCCTAACACTCACTACCACCATAATACACACAACAGAGGGCGTGCTGCCAACCGAAATTTTTTAGGTGCGATTGCAGATGGAACTCAGCTACTCTTCCTTGATGCGGATGCACTACCCGTGCGGTCGGATTTCTTAATCCAATACATTGAAGCTGCTTCAGAAAATTCCGTTATCGTTGGGGGCACCGCCTATGAACGCACATCCGAGCCACATCTACTCAGACAAATGGTGGGTAGAAAGAAAGAGCAGGTTCCGGCGCACAAACGCAATAGCCGTCCCTACAGCAGTTTCACCGCTTTTAATGCATTGATTCCAAGTGCAGTTTTTGCACGAATCCCCTTTGACGAGAATTTAAAGGAATACGGGCATGAAGACACCCTCTTTGGCCTCGAACTACGCCACCATGTAATCCCCATCCGGCACATCGATAATCCAGCCTTTCACTTAGGCCTGGACGAAGATCTGGAGTTCATGAAGAAAACACGCCAGGCGGCAGACACCCTAGCTTCTTTGATTGAACAAGGAAAAATAGACGAGGAGGTTCGATTATTCGAGGTCTATATGAAATGGTCAAAGCTCGGTGGACATATCGTATTGAGAAGCATCTATGGTTTAATTGGCCAGGCGCTTTTCGAAAACTTAAGTTCAGGCCGCGGAAATGTTCTTCTCTTCGATCTTTACAAGCTACTCAGGCTCAGCCATCAAAAGCCTAAAGTTGGTCGTAAAATGCCTTAAGAGAAGTGCATTCATTCTCCCAATTCAATTCGGCCGCAGCATGCTCCAATGCTGTTTTGTAATCCATCTTTGACCTACCAACGCGTTCTATTGCAGCGCTCAGTGCTTCTATATCGGTAGGTTCGACACATTCTCCAATATTATAATCGGTCACAATGCGCTTTACCTCGACCAAAGGTGAAACCACCACGGGGGTTTGGCATTGTATGTAGTCAAAGAGTTTGTTAGGAAGACTGTATCTATAATTGATATTCGTGTCCTTATCCAAGCTCAGCCCGACATCTGCCGCCGCGGTGTATTGCAATAGTTGCTCGTAAGGTAATCGGTCAACAAAACGAACCTTTTCTTGAAGATTCCTTGACTTCACATCCAGTTTTAGTTTTGGAATAGCATCACCCGAACCGACCAGCAGAAGCATCCAATGATTAGGCAAAAGGGAAATGGCTTCCACAGCCTCCTCCAGGCCGCGATCGACATTCATGCCTGAGCCTTGATTAATTGCGATTTTTTTATCCTCTGGCAAGCCCAATTCCGCTCTGCTCTTTATTTCAAAAGATTTCGGTTTAGGGCTGATGTTTCTAAATACACGGGGACGCATTCCGTAATCGGCCTCGTAGAGTCCAGCAATACTCTCGTTCACGGTCCACACATGATCCAATCTAGGAAAAATACTTCGCTCCAATCGCTGCCATACTTTCTTCGCCCATCGCCCTTCTAACTCGGGAACACCACAAAAATATTCATGGGTATCGTAAACGAGCTTTGATTTGAATAGTCTGGAAACAAGATAGTTGGGCAAAATTGTATCCAAATCGTTCGAGAGCAGGTGCGTTGATCGATTGGTCAATAAAAAGAAGAACAATCGAATTTGAAATTCTGCATAAAACAAGGCGCCCTTTGTGAAAAACAAAGACATCCTGTGCGTTTTGTACGAACGGTCCAAGGGAAGGCTATTGGACAATTCACGCCCTACCCATAGTACATCATACCCCAAATCTATGAGCAACATGGCCACCTTGTGAACACGATTGTCTGTGGCTATATCGTTTGTTGTGGAAATGGTTATGCTTCTATTCATTGTGCTAATAAATGCCGGGGTAAAGGTAGCGAACGCTAAATTTGCAAACGCAGTATAGAAGGCACATGATAAAATCGGATTTTGAATACGACTTACCGGATCACAGAATTGCGACACATCCACTGAAAGAGCGGGATGCTAGTAAACTTTTGCAATTCAAGAAAGGTAAAATCTCCGATCATCAATTCCTTGACCTACCCGAATTACTCCCCACAAACAGTCAGTTAATCTTTAACAATACGCGCGTGGTTCGTGCTCGGCTTCACTTCACCAAAACCGAGGGGGCAAAACCGATTGAGATTTTTTGTCTTGGACCGCACAAACAAAGTGTTGAAGAGGCGATGAACAGCACGAGCAATGTAAAGTTTGAATGCTTGGTAGGCAATTTAAAGCGATGGAAAGACCACCCTCTTGAACTAGAACTTGAGGAAAACACTCTATTAAAGGCGACTAAAATAGAGCGTGATGGGGCGTATTGGGTCATCGAATTCTCCTGGAACAGCGCATCAACGTTTGCCCAAATTTTAGAGCTTGCCGGAAAGATTCCGCTCCCGCCCTATATGAACAGGGATGCTGAAGAAGAAGACACAGAGCGCTATCAAACGGTTTATGCCAATAACAATGGTTCCGTCGCCGCACCTACGGCGGGCTTGCATTTTACGGACCGGGTTTTCAACGAACTTCAATCGCGCAATCAAAAGCTATTAGAACTTACTTTACATGTTGGGGCAGGTACTTTTAAGCCGCTAGGAGATGGAGATATTCACGACCATCAAATGCATGCAGAAGAGATCATAATTTCAAGGAATTGGCTAGAAGGATACCTCAATCATCAAGGTCCAAAGTTCGCCGTTGGAACTACAAGTCTGAGAACCTTGGAAAGCTGCCATTGGATGGGATCGAAAATTCTATCAGGTGGTTCGCTTGAACCGTTGCAGCAATTTGATGCGTACCAATTATCTCAAGAATACAGCGCTGAATCTACATTCACCGCTTTACTTGAATACCTTCAAGCCAAAGGCATTCAATCCATTGCTGCCCATACGCAATTGATGATAAAACCAGGCTATACCTTTAAAACCGTACAAGGCATTATAACGAACTTCCATCAACCGGGCTCGACACTCTTGCTCTTGGTCTGCGCAGGCGTTGGTAGTGCTTGGGAAAAAATTTACAATCATGCCTTAGAAAACGATTATCGCTTTCTGAGCTATGGCGATTCATCATTGTTATATTTTGAAGATATAAACAACGCGAAGGGCTAGGCATTCTTCGTTAAGAAGGCATGCCTAAATCCATTCTCCTTTCCGTACATCTTTTGTGCTTTCCTTTGCTTGCCTCGGGTCAAGCAATAATTAGCTATAACGTAGAAAATCTCTTTGACACCATCAACGATAGGAACTATCACGATGAAGCGTTTTTACCGAACGGAAAATATGAATTCAACGCTGTTCGGTATTGGCTTAAAATTCGCCAAACGGCCAGAGCACTTCGACTTTCAATCCAAGCCTCCCCAACACCTCCACAGATCATTGCACTCATGGAAGTTGAAAATCAAGGAGTACTTTTCGACCTGGCACGTAGCCCTGCGCTACGCGACTTAGGCCCATGGCATCCTATTTTATTCGACAGTCCCGATTATCGAGGAATTGATTGCGCAGCCTTAATCCATAGCAACACAAGAATTCTAAACGCTGAACCCATTCGGTATGCAACCGATTATTTCAAAACGCGTGATGCACTTTTTATCCGATTTCGAACCCCAGATTCCACTACGGCTCAAATAATTGCGGTTCACCTGCCCTCCAAACGTGGCGGACCAAAGACTTCGGAGATTAAAAGAAAAATAGCACTCGAAGCAATTACCCATGCCTTGGACTCTGTTACCACGCCGACCCTTCTCTGTGGCGATTTCAATACATCACCCAAACCTGAATTGCGGAAATACCTGAATGAAAGAGGCTTTGAACTTGTTCCTTTTCGAAGCACTCCCCTAGGCACTTATAAATTCAAAGGAAGGTGGAGTATGCTTGATTGGGGCGTTATAAAAAATGGACGTGCATTCGCCGAAATCCTTGAAATCCCCGAACTTATGAAAGATGATCTGAAATGGGGAGGAACAAAGCCCAAACGCTCTTGGTCGGGCACCTTTTTTACCTACGGATACTCGGACCACCTGCCCGTTTACTATTTAATGAGTGGATATTGATGTTTTTTCGATATTTTCGTAATTCAAATATTCTTGAAATGAAAAAAATAATAGCACTTGGCGCTTTCGTAGGCGCATTATTTATGACCTCTTGTGAGCCAAACGGCCCAGCAGAGGAGCCCGCCACTTACCCTGGTGACTCATTGACCGTGAGTAACGCTGCACGCCCGCTTGTGATTGAGACCACAGGTGCATGGTGTCAGTACTGTCCTAACGGCGCTGAGATTATGACTATTCTAGACGGTGTACTTGGAGATAGCGTTGTATTGATTGCAAACCACGTAGGTGATTGGTTCTCTACGGACAATGCGGCTTCTTCTAAGTTTGACGATAACTTCCCGACTTCAGGGGTTCCTAATTTCTACGTGAATAATACTGATGTAGGTCAAAGCCCAGCTGCTGCTGCCGCTGCTGCAACACTTGCTGATGTTGCCTTCGGAGTGGAAGCTGATGTTATGAACGACGGAACCAAACTCGTTGTTTATCCACGCGTTAAAGCGTTAGAAACTAATGTAGACAACGTTTACATGATTCAATCGTACTTGCTTCTTAACGGTGTTATTGCGAAAGATTACGGCAATGGTGTTGATTTGAACCAAGTAAGCTCATTGCCTAAGGTAAGTACCGGTTCAGGGGCTACCCCGACTACATGGGCACAAGATGCAGCATTGGTTAATGGTACACCTTTAATTACATCGGGCACAAAATACACGCACGACGAGGTATTGTATCGTCACGCTACAGCCGCTGTTATTGGCTGGACTGAGAGTGACGACGCTGCAACCGCCGATACAAGTATGGTTTCATTGGGACCTTGGGGTATGAACCTAGGAGATTTGAACCCGTTAGGCAATGCTTATGCTGCTGGTGATGTTTACGGTACACGTTACACGCCGATGCAATTCCACATTGCGCTGCCAACACTTCCTTTCGATGCAGACTTGAGTGTTGCAACGATTGTATGGCAATTGCGTCAAGACGGTTCAGGTGCATACGACTATGTAAATGGTGCAGTGACTCACGTTCACTAAGCCTACTCAAAATGCTTTAGCAAGCCCCGCAGGTAACTGCGGGGCTTTTTTTTATCTTTAAACTATGCCAATCCTCTTCTCCATATTACTGACGTTTTGCCTTTGCTTGGAAAAAACCCAAAACGAGATTCCTGAGAATGGAACCTATGTTTACGAGGTTGCCTTTGCGGAATGGGACGGGAAGACAATGGGCGACGAGATTATCGTTATTCTCAAAGACGGGTACATTACCCTCAAAGTACCTGAGAACAGTAATAGCCTTTGGATGGGAGCAATACCCGGTGATGTAATCGAAGAGGGCACCTTGCGAAAGCATCAAAGCGCTCAATGGATCATCAGCAATGACGAGAAAGACATTTATCTCGAAGAGATCGGCGGGTGCACAGGAGGACCTACAATCATCAACTTCGAGAATAAAACCATCGAACTATGCTAACAAAAAAGCCCCGCTCTTAGCGGGGCTTTTTTATAGGGGACTCCCCTTTTATTTTCTGCGCTGCGAGCGGCTTAAATTCTGCTGACGTTGCATTTCCTCCAAGCGAGCTTGGAACTTGCTTTGTTTCTTCTTTTTAGGCTGAGCGCGCTTTGCCTCAATCTTTGCAAGAATTGCTTCATCATCTACGCTCTTGCGAATTCCCCACTGCATACCGAAAGTTACAATGTTACTTAAGAAGTAGTAGTAGGTTAAGCCAGCAGGGTAACTGTTCAATACAAACATGAACATCAAAGGCATAACATACATGATGATTTGCATCTGCTTCATCTGTGCAGCATTACCCGTTGATGGAGACATTTGCTGATTCATTCTCGTGTAAAGAATGGTAGAACCCGTCATCAATAAAGTAAAGATTGAAATGTGGTTTCCGTAAAGCGAGCTTAGAATTGGAATATGTGCATCCCAAGAAATCAACGCATCATAAGTACTTAAATCGGTCGCCCACAAGAAACTTTCACCGCGCAACTCGATAGAAGCAGGAAAGAATCGGAACATGGCAAACAGAATAGGCATCTGTACAAGGACAGGAATACAACCTCCTAACGGGTTGGCACCAGCATCTCTATACAAGGCCATCGTTGCTTGTTGTTTACCAACAGGGTCTTTATCCCCAAACTTCTCTGCCAACTCATCCAGCTGAGGCTTCAAAACACGCATTTTTGCCATCGAACGGTAAGAGGCAAAGGTCAACGGAGACATCGCACCTTTAATAATGAGCACCATGATTAGGATGATCAATCCATAGCTCAAGCCGTATCCTTCCAACCAGTTAAAGATTGGCACTACAACCGCTCTACCAATGAGTCCGAAAATACCCCACCCAAAGTTGATGACTTTCTCGTAACCTTGATCGTATGCCTTCAGCGTCTGGTAGTGGTTAGGCCCCAAATAGTAGGTGAATGGAAGCGCATATGCGCCGTCCACGACTTGATTCAAACTTGCAGTAGAAGAGAACGTTTTTACTACGGATTCATCTTCGTCATCAGCATTTACAGTTGCAACATTTGCGGCTGCAAACCCTTGCTCTGGATGAACAATAAACGAGAAAAAATGCTGTTTTTGGGCAATCCAATCCACAGCTCCAATATCTTCCGCATCATCTCCTCCGCGGCCGCTTAAATTATCTACATCACCATCTTCTTGTGCCCTGTAGGCGAAAGTGGAGTATATTCTTTCGTTACTAATGCCCTTTTCCGTGCGCATTGCAGTGCGTTCCCAAAACAATTCTGGTTTTCCTGCCGATGTTGCGGTACCGCTAACTAAGACCTTTACATCATACCCCTGCTCAGGGAGCGTAATGCTCACTTTGGTTGTGCCATCCGAGAAAACTAGTGCATTCGAAGCACTACTTTCTATCATGAATTCCTTAGTCCCTAAGGCTTCATTTCCGGGCAGGCGCAAGTCCATCACTTGATTTCCATTCACCAATTGGACTGGCAAAGAATCATACGTTTGATAGCCCTTGATTTCAGCGCTTACAAGACGTGCACCCAAAGTTGAATAGACCAACTTCAAGTTTTCATTCTCTATGGTAAGTTCTTCAGAAACGAAGGCATTGGAATCTACTGCGACCGCATCTAACTGCACCACTTCTTCATCCGAAGAAGCTGAGCTCCCCGCCGCCTCTGGTACTTCCTCATACATTTCTTGAGGAACAGGCTCAGGCATATTTTTACTCTGCCACCAGCCAAAACCGACCATGATGACAGCGATCAATACAAAACCTATAAGCTGATTGCGGTCAAAGCCGCTGTTCTGATTTTCCATGAATTATTTGTTTTGACGGTGCATATCCGCAGCATGAACAAAAGATACAAAAAGTGGGTGCGGATTGAGTACCGTGCTCTTGTACTCTGGGTGGTATTGTACCCCAATAAAGAATGGGTGATCCTTGATCTCTATAACTTCTACTAATCCACTCTCGGGATTGATACCTGTAGCCAACAGACCTGCATTGACCAAATCGTCTTTAAAGTCGTTGTTGTATTCATATCTATGACGATGACGCTCTGTAATATTGGCTTCACCATAGGCTTCAAAGGCTTTCGAACCCTCAATAAGCGCACATTTCTGAGCACCTAAACGCATCGTACCCCCCATATCTGTAATGTGCATTTGCTCATCCATCAAAGCAATTACTGGTTTGCTTGAATTTGGATTTACTTCTGTCGTGTTGGCATCCTCCCAACCCAAAACATTGCGCGCATATTCGATTACTGCAGCTTGCATGCCGTAGCAGATTCCGAAATATGGGATTTTGTTTTCTCGAGCATATTGCACCGTAGCAACTTTTCCTTCAAATCCGCGTTCACCGAAGCCCGGAGCTACTAGAATACCATCCAAACCTTGGCAGGTCTTTGCAGCATTTTTAGCGGTCAAATGTTCTGAATGAATCCAGCGGACCTTCACCTCTACTTCGTTTGCCGCACCCGCGTGGATAAAGGCCTCGGAAATTGATTTGTAGCTGTCCTTGAGCTCCACGTATTTCCCGATCAAACCAATCTCAACGGTACGCTTAGGAAACTTCAGTCGCGTCAAGAATTCACGCCATTTGTCTAGGTTCGGTTGTGTTTTTGTGGGCAGGTCAAAATAGTTCAATACGACCTCATCCAACTTTTCGTTGAACATCAATAGCGGTACCTCATAAATGGTGCTCGCATCACGTGATTCGATGACATGATTAGGGCGAACATTGGTGAACAAGGCCAGTTTACGGCGGATGTCGTCATCCACTGCATGCTCTGAACGACACACCAATACATCTGGCTGCACCCCACTCTCTAATAATGTCTTCACGCTGTGTTGGGTAGGCTTGGTTTTCAACTCACCCGTCACCTTCAAGAAAGGAAGTAGCGTAAGGTGTACCACCATACAATCGCGCTCTAATTCCCATTTCAACTGGCGAACACTTTCGATATAAGGCAAGGCCTCAATATCACCAACAGTTCCACCTATTTCGGTGATAATGATATCATAATCACCAGTTTCACCGAGAATCTTAACCCGATTTTTAATTTCATCCGTAATGTGAGGAATTACCTGAACGGTTTTTCCCAAATAATCTCCACGACGCTCCTTTTCAATAACACTCTGGTAAATTCTACCCGTAGTAACATTGTTTCCCTGTGAAGTAGGACGGTTCAAGAAACGCTCGTAATGACCAAGGTCAAGATCTGTTTCGGCACCATCTTCAGTTACATAACATTCTCCATGCTCATAAGGGTTTAAGGTACCTGGATCTACATTGATGTATGGATCAAGCTTTTGAATGGTCACACGATAGCCGCGTGCCTGCAAAAGTTTCGCTAAAGAAGCTGAAATAATTCCCTTACCTAACGAGGAGGTCACCCCACCGGTGACGAATATGTACTTTGTGGTTGCCATAGTTTCAATCAAAACAGGGCAAAAGTACCTCTTTTTATGGCCAATTAAAAGGCAAAACTTGCGCTAATCGTTGGCATTATCGGCAATTGATTTACACGCGCCGCCGCCACTCTATCGTAGTAGAAGATATTTGCTCTATTGTACATGTTAGTCGCGCCAATAACTACCTCAGCCTGACCTGTTTTCAGCATAGCCGTATACTTTAACGAAGCGTCGAGGCGGTGGTAGGTGGGCAACCTATTCCCATTTAAAGCGCCGTAAAGAACACTTGGATCACCATTGGCCGTGGTATAATCAAAGTTAATATCTGGATTGCCCAAGGGGTCCAAGAAGTCAATACCCGGATAATACCCCTGTGTCGGGGTGAATGGGAACCCCGTTCCAAGATTCCAACGAACACTGAATATCCAGTTTTCCTCCTTTCCTAGTTTTGCATTTCCTACGAGGTTAATGTTGTGTCTACGGTCAAAATTTGGAGCGTAAACTTGAATTCCATCGTCGCGTTGAACCTTACTCCAGGCATATACTCCCCAGAAATAATAGCGTCCTTTTTCGTACTTGACTAACGCATCATAGCCATAAGCTAACCCTCGCTCTACAATAAAGTCTTTTCTTAAAATTTCAGGCTGATCACTATAAGAAGGAACATCTTCGTAAAGCTTGTTTCGATTGATGTTCGTTAACTGCGAAAAATCTTTGACGTAACTTTCTAAAGTCACATCCCAATGGTCGCCCAAATCGTATTCAAAACCCGCAACCCCATGAACCGCCTTCTGCAGTTTAGAAGTGATTGAGCGGTCTCTAAAATTTGAAGGCAAATCGGTGGCTCCGGAAAGAAAACCATAAAAGAGGTTCACAACATCCCGGTCACTATTCGCTGCGACAAGGTTTTGACTGTACTTACCACCAGAAGCTTTAAATCTAAAATCTTCCGTAATACTGTACTTCAAACCTAATCTAGGCTCGACACTTAATTCAGAAAGCGAACCATAATAATGGAATCGTATCCCTGGCTCGATAATTAATAAAGTGCCCACTTTTCGATAGTTAAAAAACCCTCCTAACTCCGTTGTACTTTCCTGTTGATTTAGCCCTAGTCCTAATGAATTCGTATAGTTGAAATCCGTTGTGTATCCAATCAAATCAAGCCCATATTTGATCTCATCTGCCTTGCCTAAGAAGTAGGTGAAGTCAAGACCTCCATTGAATCCATTAATGGTTGAATTTCTTGGCTGGTCTGGATTTTCTGTACTGGCTATGTAATATTGGCTCTGTGCGAAATCGCCTTGAATCAAGGTAGCAGACGCTGGCGGAATAACCGTAAAATTTGCTCCATAACCCCAGCTGTTCCATTGAATTCCCTGTGCACTGTCAAGCATCACTGCGTCCGAGAAGTTGAATGCCTTAGCACTGAGCTTTGACCCCCCTTTACTCTGCGTAGTAAACTTCCCGTAAATATCATTAAATGTGAAGGGCAAACCCCCAAAACGCGTCTCAACATATGGATAGAAGATCGGCGCTGTTTGTCTAAGGTAGCTTGTCTTTCCACTCAAGAACAGGCTATTATTCGCCAATCCATTTTTATCTCTTTTGCCAAGTGGAGTTTCTATCAAAACCTTACTCATGTAGGTTGAAGAGTACACTTTACCCACCGTCTCGGACCGATTTCCATCTCGGGTGCGAATATCCATCACCGAACTGTTGCGCGAACCGTATTCTGCACCAAAACCCGCCGTATATACTTTAGCGCTTTGCAAAACATCGGTGTCAAAGACGGAGAAAAATCCAATGCTGTGGAATGGATTATAAATAATCATTCCGTCAAGCAATACTAGATTTTGAATAGGCGCACCACCTCGGATGTACAATTGTCCTCCCTGATCACCCGTAGTGACCACTCCCGGTAAAACAGAAATCGCTTTCATTAGATCTGGATCTCCTCCAGCCGAGAACGTTTCTATCGACTTAGGATTTAGATTAACCACTGCAGTATTCACCTTCACCTTTTTTTCAGCCCGCTCTATATTTAGATTCACGGTTTTCAGTAATTCAGCACCCTCTTCCAAATAAACCTTGATCGTATTGGGCTTATTCTTGTACACACGAACAACTTCCACCGCAGTTTTGAATCCGAGGAACGTGATGCTCAATTCGACCTCACCAACGGGCAAATCTGCTATTTGAAAGTAACCATCCATATTGGTAATGGCTCCTTTGGACGAACCCTTGACGGCAACATTTACATAAGGGATTGCGGAACCATTGGACTTCTCATAAATAAAGCCTCGGACCATTTGCGGTTGCGCCCATGCGGCAAGCGCAGTAAATACAAAGAATAGGGGTAAAATTCTTTTCATAGGTAAGGTAAAGGTACGTCTTAGAGAATGCATTTAATGAGCCATTCTCTCAAATGTTCATACTCATTCGCACTGGAAGGAATGACCCCTTTGCACTTGCGGTCGAATATCAATAGCTCCTCAAGCATGCCATGTGCATGCCCTGACGAGTAATGGCGCGCGGCCTGCGAAAACTGCTTTAAAAAATAGGGATGCACTTTTAACGCACTAGCTATGGCTTTTTCTCCTTGGCCTTGCATGCTGTGGTATTGGAGCAAATTATTGACAAAGTTGAAAAGAATCCCCGTGGTCATTTGAACGGGGTGTTCCTTTGGGTTCTTACTAAAATAGTGAACGATCTTAAACGCCTTCGCTATATTTCTTTCTGCTACAGCGGCTACCAATTCGAAATTGTTGTATTCCTTACTTATGCCAATGTGGCGTTCTATATCGTCTGCACTTAGATCTCTTCGATCTCCCATTGCGATATGAAGCTTATCAACCTCTTTGTACAACCTGCTTAAATCGGTCCCGACTTGCTCCGCCATGGCCGCTACCACTGCCTGATTCACCGAGAAGCCTTTTTTGACCAAGGCCTTTTCTAACCACGGCATTACCTGATAATCTCTTAGTGGGTCGCTTTCTAAAAAAACGGTTTTTGCCTTGATGGCTTTGCCTGCTTTTGAGCGCTTATCAAGCTTCTTATGCATGTATCCAAATGCCAATATAGTCGTAGGCTGTGGCTGCTCTAAATAGCTCGCTAAAAGTTCCCAATCCCCAGCTTTTAGGTGTTGTGCTTCCTTCACCACGACCACGATTCGGTCGCTCATCATCGGAAACCTTTTTGCTTCTTCTAAAATTTGGAGCATGTTGGTTTCTTTTCCATAGAGGACCGATTGATTGAAGCTGCGCTCCGCCTCATCCAAAATGTTTTTTTCAATAAACTGTAGCAACTGTTGGCCATAGAAAGGCTCCTCTCCTGCGAAGAAATACACTGGAGCGAAATTACCTGCTTTCAGGTCTTTTAAAATGCCTTCAAAACTATAGGTTGCCATTAGTCGTTGTGGTACGGTTCATTATTTAGGATGGTCATCGCGCGATAGAGTTGTTCCAAAAATACAACACGAATCAACTGGTGAGATGTGGTCATTTTGCTCATACTTAGCTTCCCATTGGCCAAGGCATACATACCTGAACTAAATCCAAAAGCACCCCCTACAATGAAAACCAATCGTTTGGGGCCTGCATTCATCCATTTCTGAATCTGTTGTGCAAATCCTCGACTGTTGTATTCTTTACCATTCTCATCGAGTAACACCACCCAATCACCGGGCTGTAAATATTTCTTAAAGACAACTTCCTCGGCCTCTTTGAGCGCTTGAGGAGTCAACTTACCGCCACCCTTCACATCGGGCAGTTCAACCTGTTCAAATGCACAATAGTGTCCCAAGCGTTTGGTGAAAATGCCGTTGCCTTCTCGGATGAACGGTTCAGAAGTTTTACCAATAACTGCGAATACAATCTTCATAGGATTGACAAAGATGCTAACTTGCATTGAGAACAATGCCCCTTTCATCATTGAATATGAAGGATACTGAGATTCAATTACCCAATTTCACCTTACTCGACCCGCAAATTGAATTCGCCATGGCCGAGGATATTGGCGATGGCGATCATAGCGCCCTGAGTTGTTTACCTACTGAGGCGCGCGGAGAAGCCCAATTGATTTTCAAAGAAGCGGGGATCATCGCGGGGCTTGCCTTGGCGAAATACATTTTTGAGAAAATCGATCCATCGGCAAACGTGGCGCTCTTGAAGTCCGATGGCGACAGCGTAAAACCAGGGGATATTGGGTTAACCGTTGAAGGAAACGCTATTAAGCTTTTGCAAAGCGAACGACTTGTTTTGAACTACATGCAACGGCTATCTGGAGTCGCAACCAAGACCAACGCAATGGTACGCCGCATCGCACATACAGATTGTCAACTTTTAGATACACGTAAAACCACACCCGGCTTCCGAACATTGGAAAAATGGGCCGTTAAGCTTGGAGGGGGACAGAATCATCGCATGGGACTCTATGATATGATCATGCTAAAAGACAATCACATAGATTTTGCCGGGGGCATAAAGCCTGCCGTTCAAAAAGTACGAGCGTACTTAGCCTCGGCAAAAAAGAACTTAGCCATAGAAGTAGAAGCACGCAACCTGGACGAGGTCCAAGAAGCATTAGAAAGTGGTGCCGACCGCATTATGCTTGATAACTTTGATATCCCTACCACTAAGATTGCTGTAGCGCTTATTGGCAATCGGGCTGAAATCGAAAGCAGTGGCGGAATTACGGAGACCACCATGGTCGATTACGCTGAATCGGGCGTACACTATATTAGCGTGGGAGCTTTAACCCATCATATCAAGGGTTTGGACATGAGTTTAAAGGCCATTTAATGAAAGTTATATTTCAAAATACCAAGGATTCCCTGCAACGCATACTATCGCGTGTGAAGCCGCCTTTATTCGATGGTCTAAGCTTATGGGATGTATTAAGTTTTTTCATTCGAGGAATCTATGCCGGTGCGATAAGTTCTAGAGCAGGATCCGTAAGTTTCAGTTTCTTCTTGGCGCTGTTCCCAGGCATCATATTCATTTTCACGCTTATTGCCTACTTGCCCCTGGACTATTTCCAAGACGAATTGTTTGAATTGATGGCTACCGTTTTGCCACCAAGTACGCAAGAAATGGCATTCGAAACCATTGAAGATTTACTAACTATCAAGCGCGGCGGTCTTCTTTCGATCACTTTTGTTGCAGCTTTGGTCTTTGCTACCAACGGCACCCTGAGTCTCATTGCAAACCTCGGAATCTCCTATCACAACATTCGAGTTAAGAATTTTTGGTGGCAATACCTAAGTGCTATAATGCTTACGGTGATTTTAACCTTGGTGATTCTTATCGCTATTGTGGCTTTGATCTTTTCCGAAGGTTTTACTGGATGGCTGGCTGATCTCGGGTATTTGACGGAGTACACTGCTGATATTATTGCATGGGCTCGTCTGCTGGTTTTATTGACGGCCACCCTGTTTGGGATATCCATGGTCTACAACTACGGTCCAGTACGTCGTCGTGATTGGCGTTTTATAAGCCCGGGGAGCATATTAGCCACCGTGCTCATCATCTTATCCTCACAAGCATTTGGCTTTTACGTAGAAAACTTCTCAACGTATAACAAGTTGTACGGCTCCATTGGAACGCTTTTAATCATGCTGCTTTGGATCTATGTAAACGCCTTTGGATTGATTATCGGTTTTGAGCTAAATGCAAGTATCTCTGGGGCCCAATTGGAAAAGGGCAACCAACAAAACAATACGGAAGAGTGAGACGAATAATTCTCCTAACGTGCCTAGTAGCGTGGTCCATGCAGGGGCTTGCGCAGAACGAAATCGTTGGCCAATGGTACAATGAGGAAAAATCCTCGATTATCAACGTAACAAAAAACCAAAAGGGCACCTACAGTGGTCGAATTACCTGGTTGGAGGACAACACAAACTCCGATGGCAGCTCACCTCGACGCGACGAATACAATCCTGAGGAGTCACTTCAAAAGCGATTACTCAAGGAGCTAATCATATTGACCGACTTAGAATACAATCGCGAAGACAAGCAATGGCAAAACGGGCTTATTTATGACCCTGAGAATGGAAAGACTTACGAGTGCTATTGTGAAATGAACGAGGACGGTACATTATACT
Source organism: uncultured Polaribacter sp. (assembly GCA_964397915.1). Lineage (GTDB taxonomy): Bacteria > Bacteroidota > Bacteroidia > Flavobacteriales > Schleiferiaceae > UBA10364. Next base: position 44,830 of record CAYNLA010000002.1, read on the forward strand.
TTAAGGGATATATTCTAGGTATTACTTGGTTGGGACGCAGTACCACTTGGACGCGGGTCGATTAAACTAGAATCTATTTGGATAAAACAAAAAACCCGAGCCTGTGGCTCGGGTTTTTTGTGTAAAGTATATTTCCAAGGGCTACCTCATCAACGAGAAATACTGATACTTGATGTACTCCATCCCCTCAATATCTCGGTACATGATTTGTGCGATATAAACGCCTTCAGAACACTGACGATTTTCAAAAGAACCATCCCAGCCTGTATTTATGTCTTTACTGTGAAATAATATGTTGCCATCGCGGTTGTAAACCTGCATTTCAAAGTAGGTAATGGCATTGGCCTTCACGATGTAAAAATCATTTTTTGTATCCCCATTCGGTGTGAACGCAGTCGGTGCAAACACAGCCGCAACGTCTCTTGGGTCTTTCACGGTATCACACTGAGCGATCTCTACGTAGAATGTGTCGGTGCAGTAATATTTGCAGTAGCCTGCTTCAACTACAACAGTATCTTTCGCTCGGAACGACTTTTGGTAGTTCGAGCCATTTTGCGTGTTTCCAGAGGTATTCGTCCAGGTATATGCGAAGTTAAAGGTCATCGAAGGCCCGCTTGCGATGTTCACTGTAGGAGAGTTCGAACCAAAAGGCGCCGTAATTCCTGCCGCACAATCGTACCATCCATCATTTGCGACCAACTCGTTAAAATCAAAATTCACCGCTAGGGTCGGAAAAGAAGTCGGATTCAAATGATTACTCATGTACGTTTGAATATCACCGCTTGAACGTTCCTCCGACCAAATTCTGAACTCATCAATCTCTCCATTAAGGTAGGTTGGGCTACCCGTAGTTGGTGAAATTCCATACCCTAAGCTGATGTCTTCGGTATGTGAGACATCACCCCCAACATTCATGTTTTTGGAATTCTCATAGCCTCCATCCACATATAGGGTTGCTGTTGTAGTTCCTCGGTTCCAGGTGACCGCAATGTGGTGCCAATTGCCATCATCAATCTGAGAAAGAGCACCAAAAACAAAATCAAAATTCCCCGTATTATCGCGTGCCGCGAAGCCTACTGTACCCGATGCATTTTTAAATACGGCCCATCCATGACCAGCGGTGTTGCGATACACTGCTAGATATTCCGTATTAGACATATCATTGGTTAAAACCCAAAACTCAACTGAAAAGCTTGAAGTACCGATGTTGAATGCTGGATCATTTGGGATTTCTATGTACTGTGATGTACCATTGAACGCAACAGAATTGTTCAATGTTGTAGATCGGGTCGCGTTGACCTCAACTACTTGATCGGGGCACACCAAGAAATTATCTTGGTCTACCGTAACCGTCATTATTTGCCCAAATAGTGATGGGGCAAAAGCGGTTAAAAAGAGTAAAAAGCGGTACTTCATATGATATGCTTATGCTTCAAAAATAAGATTAAAAACCAATACTTGACCTATGACTCCATTTAACCATCGAATTTCCATCCCAAGCCCATGTGGCAGGGACCGTTCGAGAGCAATGGCGTGACCACAAAGCATAGGTGTTGGCGCCTGTGGAATCTATGAATAAATAGTCACCTTCTTTCACTACTGACGGTAGCGGGGTACCATGCACGAGGTAATCTCCTGCAAAACAAAGAGGTCCTGCTATGTCCATTGGCTCCTCCTCGCCTTCCACCAGTAGGCCGTCTGCATCCCAAATCGATAATGGAAACGAACGAGGCTTGGTGTAAGCATCGCGCATGAAAAAATCAGCTCCCAAATGGATAAACAATTTATTTGGTGCAAGCACATATTCAATCTGACTGATTGCAAAACCTGCCTCAGCATGCACCCATTGACCAAATTCCGTAAACAAGGTGTAGTTTGAATCTCTAAACACTTCTGCAACGATCTCGCCGTAGGCTTCCATTTTCGTGAAGTTGGTCAATGTCTCTGTTGGAAGGCCACCACCTATATCAAGCACCGTTATTTTCCCGGGGGAAACCTCATTTATGGCATCGGCTATTCGACGCAATTCTTTTAATGCACCTTTCTGGATGTTCAGATCCTTCATCTGGGATCCACTGTGCATATGTAACGCTTGTACAGGCGAATTCAACGCCGCAGCGATGATTGCATCTTTATTATCGACGGGCACACCAAACTTGCTTTCGTTTTTGCTGACATCAAAAAGCTCCGGGGCACCTGTATGCACCTGTGGATTAATGCGAATACCTAAAATCCCTTCAAAATCAGAACTGTAACGGTCCAATTCCTCTAGAGCATTCACATTCACCAACAACCCCTTCAATCCGCTAATTTCACGGATTTCCGAACGGGTTTTAACGGGTGAATCAAATACAATTAACGCAGGGTCACAGCCTGCTGATAAGGCCATTCGTACCTCTTCGATGGAGGCTGCCTCTAACCCAAAACCCCAAGCAACTAAGGTTTCTAGCATTTTGGGGTGCGGATTTGTCTTTATGGCAATACTGTGTATAGTTTGCTCGGGAAAGGCAGCGCGCAAGTGGTTTAATCGTTCGCGAAGAACGACTAAGTTGGTCCCAATAATAGCCGTATCCTCCTCCTGAAGTTGCGGAAGAAGTTGACTAAATATGGACTTTATCTCTTCGTTATGAATCAACCGAACATTTTTTCTGCGTAGGTCTCAATGAGCTCTATCAATCTGTAATCGTCTTCTAAATCTACGGCATCTTTCTCCAAGAACGCACGAACGGTAAAGGCACCAATGGCAAGGCGGATAAAACTCTTCGCCCCGTATTGAACGGGTTGGCCAAAGAATACTCGGTCGTATCCTCCTTTAAAACCATCGTGACGATCCGTCGTAATGGCAGCAAAGAGTGATTTAAGCTGGTCATTATCGAGGGCTTTCCCTCCCACCCAAACTTGGAAAGAAATGATTGACATGTTCGTTTTCAACTGATCTGGCATGAGCTTGAAATATGGAGAGGTTTCAAGTCTGCTCATTACTCCCATCGCCCAACGGGTAATGATGTTATCTGTTTGGCGGGTGGACCAGTAGCTGTAGGCTTCCATTTCATCCAAGGCGATTTCCCATCGTAAACGAAGTGCCTTGTTCTCTTTCATTGGTAGGTTCTCACGCATGTTCTCCATAAACCATGGCACATCATAGGCACTAAACAACGTTCCGTATGGCTGGATAACAGCGGCATCCACTTGCTTCAATCGCTCGCTCCATTTTCTAGGAACTAACATCGCTGCACAGAAAGGCGGTGCTTGGAAAAACTTCGATCCCGTTAGCATTACCATGACTCCTTTTGCAAGAAGCTCATGAATGAGTGCATGATCCACGCGGAATTGACATAAATCCACCACCCACATGGTATCGCTATCTGTATCGATCACATCTAAATCGTCCTTGATGCCCGATTTTGAACCAAAAACAAGACTGCCCACGATAGCGGCATCCTTATTTTCCTCTATGATTTTGTTGATTGCTGCGGTGCGATCGAGAATATTCCCGTCTTCATCGCGTGCATCCAAATAGACCACTTCACTGGTATTTTGAGGATCAACAAAAGCGCCTTTTTCTATCGTATCGCCGAATTGGTTGTAATTCGCGTAGAAACGTGTTTCTGAGGCAAATTTGCTCCCTGAACCGAGTTCTTCCGGACAGCTCACAATATTCAATAATCGCTTGCCTGGATTGAGCATCATTTGGAACATGAGCGGATAATACACTAAATCCGAACCCGATGGTCCAAAATAAACGTCGAATGGATCTTTAAACTCGCTCTGAACTAAAGTTCGCAACCTGGCTGCCTGGTTCTCCAATAAATTCTCGTAGTTCAAATCTTCGTACTTGCCCAAAAATGCTTTGGCAACAGAATACGAGCGACGTGTCAGCACATTGGCTGTACAAGAACCTCTTTGAAACAAGGTTTCGTATTCAACAGGATTTAAATGATATTTATTGAGGCCGGTCTCTGGAATCTGATGTACGCGTTCGTCGCATCCTTCAGTCAAAACGTCTAGAATTTGTTTTTTGCCAATATTATTGGCCCTTTCGCTATCCATAAACAATGATTAGTTGAACATCAAAAATACACATCTAATCAAGCATTATCAACGATATAGCTCCTATTATTCCACAAGTTTTGCTAGTTTGGTAGTCTTCAAATGCAGACTATGTCAATTAAGAAATACACCCCCGCTTTACTTACTTGGATATTACCCATTGTTGTTCTACTCGGAATCAATGTTGCCTTCCTAAGTCCCGCATACCTTGATGGCGATATTTTAGACCAAGATGATATTAAACTTGGCTATGCAAAAAGTAAAGAAACGAGGGATTATCGCGCAAAAACAGGGGAAGAAGCCCTTTGGACGAACGCCATGTTTAGCGGGATGCCAACCACACAAATTTCCACTGAATACGGCGGCAATATTTTCGAATATATTTCGGCAAGTGTTCGCAAAATCGGTGGACAAACTTCATCTACTTACATCATTTTCTATTTGATGTTGGCAGCCTTCATAGGGCTACGCGGTATGGGTGTGCATCATTGGCTAAGCGCCATTGGCGGATTCGCATACGGATATAGTGGCTTCTTCATCATCGGATATGCCGCAGGGCACAACGCAAAAGTGAATACCGCAGCATTCATTCCATTGATGATTCTCGCGTTGCTTTTAATTCTAGAGAAGAAGAATTGGCGTGCCTTTATATTGATGTCGCTTTTTGCGGGACTAAGCATCCACAGAAATCACTTTCAAATCACCTACTATGCTGGCCTATTTATGGGGGTGATATGGCTCGCTTATGCAGTGAAGTACGCGAAGGAAAAAGCCTTGCCTGAATTTGGGAAATACACTGCCCTACTTCTACTCGCCGGTGTACTCGCAATAGGCCCCAACATTGCAAACATCTGGTCAACCAAGGTCTACACCGAGGAAAGCATGCGCGGAGGCAAGAGCGAACTCACCAAGAAAAACCAAAACCAAGGCGAAGGCGGTCTCTCTTTTGATTACGCGATGAGTTGGTCTGCAGGAATGTATGAAACGGTAGCGCTTGTCATTCCAGATGCTGCCGGTGGCGGTATGAAGGTAGACTACAACTTAAAAGGGACAGAAACCTTCGAACAACTGCTTAGCGTGTTTCGTCAACAAGGCATGTCCCCTGCTCAAGCACGTGCTCAAGCCAGTCAATACATGGGTGCGGCATTCATGAAATGGACCGGAGAAAGCATGGGCAACGGTGCTTATTATGTAGGTGCCAGTATATTTTTCCTCTTCTGCTTGGCCTTTTTCACGGTAGGCGGTACCATTCGTCAATGGGTCATTGCCAGCATAGTTATATTTTCATTCATGGGGTGGGGCTCAAACCTAGCATGGTTTAACAAACTATTGTTCGACTATTTACCGCTCTACAATAAATTCCGTGTGCCTTCTATGGCCATGGTGGTGCTGTTTTTCTTAGTTCCCTTCTATGGAATTATTGGTGCCGATCAATGGTTCAAAATGAATAAAACGGACCGATTCAATGCGCTATGGCGCGGGGCATCACTGTTTGGAGGATTCATTGTACTCTTTGGCTTCCTAGCTCCTTATATGATGGATTTAGAAACAGCAAGGGATGCACAATTTGCACAGCAAGGGTTCTCTATCGACCAACTAGTCAGCGATCGTAGAGGCCTCATCACGAGCTCAGCGATGCGCTCCTTGATGATGGGACTCGCTATAGGTATCGCCCTGTACTTATGGCATATCGAAAAACTTAAACAAACAGCTGCGTTAGCGATCGTATCCGTTGTCGCCTTGGTAGATCTCTGGAGTTTTAATAGGGACCAATTGGAAACAGACGATTTCCTTTCCAAGCGTCAATGGGAAATGCAATACGCGCCAAATGCTGCCAACCAGACCATTCTGCAGGACACGGATCCTCATTTCAGAGTTTGGAACGCAACAGCCGGACTAACCAACGACAGCTACACCTCCTACCACCATAAAAGCATTGGCGGGTACCATGGCGCAAAACTGCAACGCTATCAAGACTTGATTGACAATCAACTGAACAAGCAAAACATGGCTTGCTTCAATATGCTCAATGCAAAATGGGTGATTACTCAAGGACAAAACGGACAGCCTGAAGCCCAAAGGAACTTCCAAGCTTGTGGGAATGCATGGTCAGTCAACAACGTCCAATACGCATCTGATGCCGATGCGGAAATGGCAGCATTGAGTAACTTCGATCCGAAGCAAACCGCTATCCTTCCTCAGGCCTATTCAGCTGAACTGGGCGGTAAAACCAACTACGCACCGGCGAAAGTGAAGCTGACCACCTATGACCCAAAATTCTTAGAGTATAGTTTTGAAGGTGGTGATGCGTTTGTAGTGTTCTCCGAAATCTATTACGAGGGAGCTGGAAACGATTGGCAAGCCTACATTGACGGAGAAGCAGTAGATCACCTTCGCGTAAATTACTTACTTAGAGGCCTGCCCGTTCCAAGTGGAAAGCACACGATCGTATTTGAATATGCACCAAAGTCCTACTATGTAGGCCGCAAGATCAATTTTGCAGGCTCTGCAGTACTTCTTTTACTGTTGGGATGGATGGGTTGGAAACAACGCTCTTCTTCTGCAGATCAAACCGAAGCGTAAAGCCTTTTTTCATGCAATTTAACGACCAAGCCGCCCTCCGGGCGGCTTGGTCGTTAAAGACCTAAAATTTCTTTTCGGAGTCGCTCGGCTTGAACATCACGCGCATATTGGCG
>CAYNLA010000002.1:51675-67863 GCA_964397915.1 uncultured Polaribacter sp.
GACCTAAAATTTCTTTTCGGAGTCGCTCGGCTTGAACATCACGCGCATATTGGCGCACTTGATCAGCATTGGTCTTCGGCGCACCACTATTGAACATGGAGCGTACGAAATTGGCGATTTCCTCGGTGTCCCTGTAATCAAAGACTTGTCCAGCATCCGCATCTTTTATAATACGTGCTGCATCTCCTTGCGTAGGCCCCAATCCAAGAATCGGATTACCGGCACCTAAATAATCGAATAGTTTTCCGGGAACGTGACCGGTAGCACTTTCAACATTCGGGAGCAGGAACAGCATCAAATGGCACTCCATCAGCATGCTGTTCAGTTCTGATTTCGGCACGTACTCCTCAAAAGTCACATCAATGTGCGGAAGGCTCGATTCTAAAGTTGCCTTGCTCTGTGCATCCCAAGAACCAATTATGCGAATGTGCATATCAAATTCCAGGGTGTTTAATGCACCTATCAACTCACCTACTGGATATTGCGCGGCGAGTGTTCCCGCGTACAAAAGGGTGAACTTCTGTGGACGCGATGCATGGATTTTGGCAAAGTCCTCAGGATCAAAACCATTGGTTAAAGTGTGTACGCTGCCCTTTGGCAACTCCCCTTTTTTCTCATATAGGGAACTCCAGCTGGGGCTCACGCTGATAAGGGAATCGCAGCTCGAGAAGACCTTCCGCTCTAATCGACTTTCGTACCACCGCGTTATAGCCGTGGGATAGAATTTTCGGTAGTAGTATATATCCGTCCACGGATCACGGAAATCCGCGATCCAACGAATGCCAAAATCTTTTTGAAGGCGCAGTCCAATAAGCTGGGTGCTGTGAGGCGGCGAAGTGGTTATCCAATGACGCACATCATGCGAAGCGATGATGGAGGCCGCAGCCTTGTATGCATGTGAATTCCAGCCTTTTCGCGCATCTGGAACAAAGAAATTTCCACGTACAAATCGGGCGAGTTTTTGCATAAAACTCACCTTTGCATCTTCACCCGAGAACCCGCTGAACGGTACGCTTTTCTTACCGGTGACTTTTTTATAGGCACCAAATTTCTCAGATGTATCTGTTCGATGAACTTGAATGCCCTCAGGAACATCATCTTGAAGCCCTTCATCGCGGAGTGGGTATGTCGCCTTTTGGGCATCCACAGTTACCACGTGAATCTCTAACCCTTGCTGCGCGAGGTATTTGCTCAATTTGAGCCAACGCTGCACGCCAGGTCCACCTGCTGGCGGCCAATAATAGGTTATGATTCCGAGTTTATTCACTGCTCCTCATCTTTAACTTCCTCATAATCCACATATTCACCTACATTCTTATTCACTGAACTTTTTTGGGATTTTGAAGCACGCGACTGCTCGTTACGCGAAGGTTTACGCTTACCGAAAATGCCGTCTAATCCTTTAAAAATGAAATAGGCAACGATGGTTAGAAAGATGAAACGAAACATGAACGCAAAAATTTTTGTCAAGATAAAAAAGAATCCCGGCGCCTAGGGCGCCGGGATTTCATATTAACGAACCGTTTTCTTAGCGACTTAGGTAGAGACTACGCTCGCTGTACAATTTTCTAAAGGTAGGATCCTTCAGGTCTTTGATAAAGTGAATGGCTTCGCCCGTTGACTTCATTTCAGGCCCCAATGCCTTGTTCACATTCGGGAACTTACTGAAGCTAAAGACTGGTATTTTCACCGCATAGCCCTCTAACTCTGGTTTGAAGTCAAAGTCAGTTACTTTCTTGGTACCCAGCATCACCTTCGTTGCGTAGTTCACATATGGTTCACCGTATGCCTTACAAATGAATGGCACGGTGCGTGAGGCACGAGGATTCGCTTCAATGATATAAACCACATCGTCCTTGATTGCGAACTGGATATTAATCAACCCTTTGGTCTCAAGTGCTTTTGCAATATTCACCGTGTGCTCCTCAATCTGCTGCATCACGAGCGGACCTAAGTTGAACGGAGGCAACACCGCAGAGCTATCACCACTATGGATACCACACGGTTCTATGTGCTCCATAATCCCGATGATATAGGCATTTTCGCCATCACAAATGGCATCTGCTTCGGCCTCAATAGCACCGTCGAGGTAATGGTCAAGCAATACACGATTTCCCTCAAACTCTTTGAAGAGGTTTACAACGTGACGCTCAAGCTCAGTTTTGTTGATGACAATTTTCATCCCCTGACCACCGAGTACATAAGATGGGCGCACAAGAATTGGGAAGCCCAACTCATCTGCGATATCCAAAGCCTCATCCGCGTTTGTAGCGACATCGAATTGAGGGTAAGGAATGTTTATCTGTTTCAGCAGATTCGAGAATCGGCCGCGGTCTTCTGCCAAATCAAGTGCTTCATAGGAAGTACCGATCACTTCGATGCCATAGCGACTTAACTTTTCAGCAAGCTTGAGCGCTGTTTGACCTCCCAATTGGACAATGACACCACGTGGCTTTTCATGCAGAATAATGTCGTAAATGTGCTCCCAGAATACAGGCTCAAAGTACAGCTTATCGGCAGTATCAAAATCCGTACTTACCGTCTCCGGGTTACAGTTAATCATAATGGTCTCATAGCCTTCCTCACGAGCGCTCAAGACACCGTGAACACAGCTGTAATCAAATTCAATTCCTTGACCAATTCGGTTCGGACCTGAACCAAGAACGATTATCTTTTCTCGATCTGTAACTACGCTTTCGTTTTCAATGATTTCAACGCCATCGGCACTTACCATTGGATTCTCAAACGTCGAGTAGTAATATGGCGTTTGCGCTGGGAATTCCGCAGCACAAGTATCTACCAATTTCCAAACTCGATTGATGTTAAAGTCGGTGCGCTTCGTGTGGACTTCACTTTCTAGCGCATTAATCATATGAGCGATTTGACGATCGGCGAAACCTTTCATCTTAGCCTCAAGCAAGAGCTCTTTAGGCAATGACTGGAGTGTATGTGCTTCGATTTCCAATTGGACACGTGCTAAATCCTCGATCTGTTTGAGGAACCACATATCAATCTTGGTAATCTCATAAATGGTACGCAACGGTATGCCCATTTGAATGGCATCGTAGATGACGAATAGACGATCAGATGAAGCATATTCCAACTTGTGTAAGATGGTGTCCTGGTCTGTCAATCCTTTGCCATCAGCACCCAAGCCGTTTCGTTTAATTTCCAATGACTGTGCTGCTTTGTGCAACGCTTCTTGGAAGCTACGCCCAATTCCCATTACCTCACCAACGGCTTTCATTTGAATGCCGAGTCGAGTATCCGCACCTTCAAACTTCTCAAAATTCCATCGTGGAATTTTCACAATCACATAATCCAACGTTGGCTCGAAATACGCGGTAGTTGTCTTTGTGATTTGATTGTTCAATTCATCTAACGTGTAACCAATGGCCATTTTCGCGGCAACCTTCGCAATAGGATAACCTGTTGCTTTTGATGCCAATGCAGAAGAACGGCTTACACGAGGATTAATTTCAATAGCAACTATATCTTCTTTTTCATCCGGACTTACCGCGAATTGCACGTTACAACCTCCCGCAAAAGTTCCGATACTACGCATCATTTTGATGGCCATATCGCGCATTCGCTGGTACGTGGTATCGCTCAAAGTCATCGCAGGAGCTACAGTAATTGAATCTCCGGTGTGAATCCCCATTGGATCCATGTTCTCAATCGAACAGATGATTATGATATTATCATTCTTATCACGAAGCAACTCAAGCTCATACTCCTTCCATCCAAGTAGTGCTTTATCAATCATGACCTCATGAATAGGGCTGATTTCTAGGCCACGGCTCAATGCTTCATCAAATTCTTCAGGTGTGTGCACGAAGGTTGCCCCAGCACCACCTAATGTAAAGGAAGCTCTCACACATAACGGGAATCCGAATTCTTGCGCGGTTTCCTTTCCTCTTAAAAATGACTTTGCGATGCGAGATGGCGCCATTGGAATATCAATTTCTTCCATGAGCTTTCGGAACTCATCTCTATCCTCGGTGATATTAATTGCCTCGATATCAACACCAATGATTCGCACATTGTGGTCTTCCCAAATGCCTTGCTTATCCGCATCAATACACAAATTCAACGCAGTTTGCCCTCCCATTGTTGGAAGTACTGCGTCGATATCCGGGTGTAGTTTCAGGATCTCTTCAATGTTTTCTACGGTCAATGCTTTGAGGTAGATGTTATCTGCAATAACCTCATCCGTCATAATGGTTGCCGGATTCGAATTAATAAGTGTAACGATGATACCTTCTTCGCGAAGACTTCTTGATGCTTGGGATCCAGAGTAATCAAACTCACAGGCTTGACCAATGACGATAGGACCAGATCCAATAATGAGGACGTGTTTGATGGAAGTGTCTTTCGGCATGTGCTTTTAAGATTTGTACAAATTTAGGGGCGGATTAGGCCAAAAAAAAGGTGTTGCTTTCGGCAACACCTATATCTTATCAAAAGGTTTTAAACATTACCCTTTGTAATTTCCTTTATCACTAACTGTCAAGCTCTTGCGGCCTTTCGCGCGACGAGAAGCCAAGACCTTACGGCCATCTACTGACTCCATTCTAGAACGGAATCCGTGCTTGTTCTTGCGTTTTCTATTGCTGGGCTGGAATGTGCGTTTCATAACAATAAATTTTACCCGTTCGTCTTCGGGGGTGCAAATATAGAAAGTAGTTTTTATTAAACAATCTAGTCAATGCCAATTTTTGAAAAAAGTTTCATTCTCAACTTTTCTTTCGGCACTTCAAAGCATTTAACTTCGCTAAGATAAACCTATACATGCTCCCATGAACCCACAAGACTTTTGGAACCAGCGATACAACGAAGAAGAGTATGCTTATGGTGTGGCGCCAAATGCATTTCTTGCAGACCAACTGACAGGGCTTCCGAAGGGTAGCATTTTATTCCCTGCCGAGGGAGAAGGAAGAAATGCCGTCTTTGCAGCCAATTTGGGTTGGAACAGTTTTGCATTCGATCAGAGTTCTTCGGGTAAAGTAAAAGCGTTGGCCTTAGCAGAAAACCTAAACGTTTCTATCGACTATGCGGTTTGCAATGCCTTAGATTACCAAGCACCACATCCAATGGATGCTGTTGCCTTCTGTTACTTTCACACGCCAGAATCGGTTCTAGAGCGTATTTATCATCATCTATTCGACATGCTCCGAAAAGGAGGCATCCTCTTGATTGAAGGCTTCTCCGAAAAAAATCTCGGCCTGGGCAGCGGAGGCCCTCAAGACTTGAGCATGCTTTTTACCGAAACCAAGATCTCAAAGCTGCTAAAAGGGTTCTCGAAAATTGAGGTTTGGGAAGAACACATTGTCTTGAATGAAGGCAAATATCATCAAGGCGAAGCGTGGGTGGTTCGGGCAATCGCAGAAAAATAACCGTATCCCGTTTATTTCCACTACCTTTGCGCCTGAAAATACGGGCGTCCATCTTTCCAACGGTAGGGAACTTAAAACTGGGAAGCGCTGACGTCCAATGGCGCACCTAGCGGATCTAGGTAATTTAACCAGGCATTTAAGGCCTACTTTATGGAAACTTTTAAAGACAGCGGTCTTCACCCCCAAATTATTAAGGGTGTAGAAGCACTTGGGTTTAATGAACCCACCCCTATTCAAAAAATGAGCATCGAACATTTGCTCGGAGAAAACACAGATCTTATTGCATTCGCTCAGACCGGTACTGGAAAGACGGCTGCATTCTCCTTGCCAATTCTTCACCAACTTGAAGAAGATGTTCCTCACGTTCAGGCAATTATTCTAGCGCCAACGCGCGAATTGTGTCTTCAAATCTCGAAAGACATTGAGGACTACTCTAAATTCATGCCTGTTAAAGTTTGTGCTGTTTATGGCGGTGCACCCATCACAAAGCAAATCAAAGAACTCCATGGCAAACCTCAGATTGTAGTAGGAACGCCTGGGCGTACATTGGACCTTATCGACCGTAAAAAACTACGCATTGATGATGTTCAATTCTTGGTACTTGACGAAGCAGATGAGATGTTGAGCATGGGCTTCCAAGATGAATTGGATGCCATTCTAGCAAATACCCCTGAGCACAAACAAACACTTTGTTTTAGCGCGACCATGCCCGATGGCATGAAGAAGTTGACCAATAAGTATTTGAATGACCCAAAAGAGATTTCTGCCGGTAAGCGCAACATCAGCGCTAGCAACGTAAGTCATGAACTCTACACCGTCAGCGCAAAACACACCTACGAAGCAATGCGTCGCATCATGGATTTCAATCCAAATATGTACGGGATTGTTTTCTGTCGTACGCGCCGCGAAACACAAAGTATTGCGGAACAACTCATAAATGACGGATACCGCGCTGAAGCATTGCACGGAGATTTAAGCCAGGCGCAACGCGACGAGGTAATGAATAGGTTTAGAAAGAAAAACCTCAATGTTATGGTTGCTACGGATGTAGCGGCGCGTGGTATTGATGTCACTGAACTTACTCACGTAATCAACGTAAATATTCCCGATGATCCAGAGGTATATGTACACCGTTCAGGTCGTACAGGCCGCGCAGGTTCTTCAGGTATTTCTATTGTCATCACACATGGTCGCAACATGCGTAAGGTGAAGACCTTGGAAAGAATCATTGGCAAAGAATTCGAGTCAAAATTGGTCCCAAGTGGTGAATCTATCTGTCAAGTAAAAATTGGCCAGGCTATTGATGAGCTCGTAGACTTTGAATACGGAAATGAATTGGACCCACAAATTCTCGAACAAGCCATGGACAAGCTTGCTCATTTGAGCAAGGCCGATCTAATCGAACGTTTCCTAGGTCATGAGACGTCGTTGATCCTCAGCCGTTACCGCGGTGCCCGAGATATTAACGAACAACCTAAAAAGTTCAAGGAGAGCAGCCCGCGCAGAGAAAGTGGAGGTGGCAGCGAAGCTGGATTTAAGACTGTTGTCGTAGACCTAGGTTATCGTCAAAATGTCAACCCTTCAAGATTGATGGGATTGATCAATGACTCAATGGAAGGAAAGAAAATCCGCGTCGGAAAAATCGACATGGACAAAACCTTTACACGAATTGATATCGAAGAGCGATACGCTGTAGATGTTGCTATTAACCTCAATGGAGCAAAAACAGGTTCGTACGTCGTAAATGCATACTTCGAAGAAGGAAGTGGATCATCCGCACCTTCTTTCGATCGTCCAAGACGCTCAAATTCGGGAGCACCGGCACGCGGAAAACGTGAGCGCATGGGCGACCGAAGAGATTCAAACCAAGGTGGACGCGGTAGACGCGAAGATCGTGGTTCTTCTTTTGAACGTAAAGACAATAACGGTCGCTTTGAACGCACCAATCGATTTGAACGAAATGATCGAACTGAACGTTCCGATCGAAGTGACCGCCCAGAACGCAGCGAAGGCGGGTTTAGAGCAAGAACTTCTGATAGTAAGCCACGTTTTGAGCGCGGAGGAGATTCCGGCTTCCGCAGAGGCGGTGACTTTAAAGGACCAAAAAGATCGGGAGGATCCGATTCACGCGGCCACAGAGGGTCATCGGCAAAACCAGGCCCAAAAAGAAACAAGAGGTATTAAACTTTCCTTAATTTGGCAGTAAAAGAGACTATTTGAATGAAAACAGTTTGGATTACTGGCAGTAGTAGTGGTATCGGAAAAGCCCTTGCGCATGAATTCAATGCGCAGGGCTTTTTCACTATTCTAAGTGCACGACGAACAAACGTTTTAGTGGAAGTGCAATCACAACTTCCATTCCCGGAAAATAGCGCAATACTCACCCTCGATTTAAACGAGTTTAAAAAAGCCTCAACGTGGTGCAATGAGGCACTTCGTTCTACCGGAAACATTGATATACTCATCAATAATGGCGGAATGGGCCATTTAGGATCTGTCACGGAGATGGAATTAAATGTAGAAGAACAAGTAATGAACACCAACCTTTGGGGCTCGGTGGCGTTAACAAAAGCTGTTCTTCCACACATGATTGAGCGCGGATCAGGTCAAATATGGACTGTCGCCAGTATTCTTGGATTTTTTGGCAGCCCAAAATTGGCAGCCTATGCCGCGAGTAAATTTGCCGTTGTAGGGTATTTTGAATCATTGCAATTTGAAATGCGTAAAACCCCTATTCATATTGGAATCCTGAGCCCAGGCTTTATTAACACCAATGTTACGCTCAGTAGCTTGGGACCCAACGGGGAGCCAATCGGAAAAAATAGCGTTGCGCAAGAAAAAGGAATGTCTCCGAAAACCTTGGCGAAAAAATTCTTTCGACATACCCAAAAGACCGCTCCCAAAAATCATGTAATTATTGGTGGGTATGAGAAGTTCGCTGTACATTTCAAACGCTTATTGCCATTGCTCTTTTTTAAGATTTATGGAAAACTGACAGATATCACAAGAAGCAGAAAGCAGTAGCCACTATATTTGAGTATCAAATCACAAGAAATGGTCGACGGAATCATAAACCCTAAATATCTAGATGCAGCTTTCGCGGCAGCGCTTAAGGCTCAATACGAGAGCGCGAACCCCTGTAAACATTTGGTTCTAGAAAATTTCTTTGCCGAGGAAATCGCATTGGACTTGTTCAATCACTTCCCTTCTATCGAACAGCTCAATGTGAAGCGCAAAAGTTTGAACGAAGACAAGAGTGAAGATTATCACTTTGAGCGCTGGCACCCTTCTTTTTCAAAAGTTCGCTCGGCAGTAGCGTCAAAAGAGTGGAGCGATCAGCTTGAGCGCATTACTGGCATTGACGGCCTACATACTACCACGGATGCTCTTGGATCAGGTGTACATCAGGGCAAGAACGGATCCTATGTAGATGTGCACATCGACGTTAACATGAATGCCAAATTGGGCTTATGGCGTCGACTAAACCTGCTGGTTTATCTGAATAAAAATTGGCAACCAGAATATGGTGGTGACTTGGAGTTATGGAACAAGGAAATGACCCAATTGGTCACCAAAGTCCCCCCTACCTTCAATACCGCTGTTATTTTTTACACGGATGACAATAGTCCTCACGGCTATGGGAAGATTAACATCCCAGAAGGAGAATCTCGCAAGAGTTTCTACACGTATTTCTACACGAAGCCTGAAGAAGGTGTGAGTTATCGAGATTCTAAATTCGTTTCTCGCCCCGACGACGGAGCCGCTAGAAAAATTGCAACGGGCATAAAAGAGACCTTAAAAATAAACGGAAAGCGTCTTCTTAAAACACTCGGAATCAAGGATCTCGATTTCCAAGACAAGAACTAAAAAACGCCTTCGGGCGTTTTTTTATTATCCTACATGAACGCTGCCCTTTGGATACTTAAACGTATTGGCCTCGACTTTACGATCACTCAACGCAAAGGCCAATGTCAATGTACCCACACGACCAATTAACATCGAGAGCATCAACACTATTTTTCCTCCCAAGGAAATTGACGGAGTGATACCCGTACTCAATCCAACAGTACAAAATGCGCTCACCTGCTCGAATGCTAAATCCAAGAGGGCCATTTCCGGTTCGAAAATGGTAAGCAAAAAGATTCCAAGAAGAATACTTACCGCTGAAAACAAGAAAATTGCAAACGCCTTGTTCATCAATTCCCATGGAATTTGAGTCTTATAAAGATTGACGTGCTTCTTTCCTTGAATGGTCGCTGTAGCACTCAAGAACACCAACGCGAAGGTGCTGGTTTTAATACCGCCAGCCGTAGAGCCTGACCCTCCTCCAATGAACATCAAGAAGATAAAGAATAATAACGTTGGAGTGGCCATAGCGCCGAAGTTCACGGTGTTAAAACCCGCTGTACGTGCGGTGATGCTTTGAAAAATACTGTGGCTTATTTGAGTGCCCAAAGGACCTTCCCCAAACTCCAATACAAAGACCATCATAGACCCTACTGCGATCAATACCCCGGATACAATTAAACCGAGTTTGGTCCCCACCCGAAGACCACGCCATGATCTACTGAGCGTTTGCTTTCGCCATGGCTGCTTTAAAATATCTGATATCGTTCCGAATCCAATACCTCCAAGAATGATGAGTATCGCAATGATGGCATGTACGGTATATTGCTGCCCCACCCCTTCTGTTGCCAAGCTGTTGGTGAACAGGGAGAATCCGGCATTGTTGAAGGCGGAGATGCTATGAAAGACACTATAGAAAATGTTCTCACCTAGGCTATCATAGTTCGATTTCCAGACGACCCCAAGAAGCAGGGCACCGACGAGTTCAATGAATAGCGTTAACCTGAAAATGGCACCGATCAATGATCTGCTTCGTTTCAAATCTTCACCCAAGTTCTCGCTCATAAAGTTTGCTTGACGCATTCCAAATCCCCCACGTAAAATGGCAAAAAGAGCGGCAAATGAAATAATGTTTAACCCACCCAATTGCATGAGAATCATCACGACAAATTGACCCTTTGAACTCAATACTTCACTGATGTCAATAAGGCTTAAACCGGTCACACAGCTTGCCGAAATACTCGTAAACAAAGCAGTTGTCAAATCTAAACCTGGTAAATTCTTCACGGTCATCTCTGGCAACATGAGAAGACCAGTCCCCATGATAATCAAGACTATAAAGCTTAGAATAAGCAATGTTGGGGGACTGAGTTTACTGTTTGGTAGATAGTCACCAACCTTCCCGAATTCCAATCCAACGATCACTAAGAAATAGGCCTGAAGGAAAATTAAAAAACTTTCTTGTAGTCCTGGAATGCGAAGCACACGGCCCAATTGGTTCAATATCTCGAATCCAAACGCATTAATACTAATAATGTCAATGATTAGGAATAGCATTAAGAAGCCTTCCCATTTGCGGTCCTTCAAAAACTGTAAGGGATTGAAATTGTAAAACAACTCCAAGAAATACTTGAGCAAATAGTAGGCGATAGAGCCGCGTACGACATAGCCTACAATTATTTTTTTACCCGCATCGAGGTCATAGCCGTGATAAAAGACCAAGACCATCAAGGTGAACGTGGCCACAAACAAACTGCCCGTAGCTAGCGAAGACATTACCCAATCCCTACTGTCATAAATACGGATATTTATGAATTCGCGAATTGCGTTTATGCGTTGTTGTAGGCTCACAATTGCTCTTTAACGTTTAACGAATGTAGGCCGAATCTCTGAGAATCAGTCAATCAACGGTAGTCCTTGTAGGACTTTTCTTCAACAAGGGTTGAGCCCGTAAGCGCGTTAATCGACTTCTTTATTGAAGCGCGTTGGTCATTTGTAAAATAGACCTCACGTGCCAAAGCAATGAAGTCTTCTCCAAAATCCTTTGCCCGCTCCAACTCACGAAGCGCATCTTCCACCTCCCAAAGTTTAGTGTTCGTCTCTGTTAGCGCTGAAATACATTCCTGTAATCCCTCTGGATTGGAACATTGGTCGGTAATCTGCAAAACAGCGGGACTCAACGTATCCAACTCACGTTTAACATTCTCTAAAGCATTACGATCTGAAAGCTTTTCAGCCTTAATTAACAAGATGGTATGCTTGTCAAGAATTTCTCCGTTGGATACTTCTATTTTCATTGCTTAATCCTCCAGTTTTTCGATGGCAGATTTTACTCTACGGACCGCTTCTTCTAATTCTCCTTCTGAGGCAGCATAAGAGAATCGGATGTAGCCTGGCAAACCGAACGCATCACCCGGCACCGTGCTTACTAAACCTTCCTCTAATAGGTACATGCTCAAATCTAATGAAGTCTCGATCACCTTGCCGTTGAACTTCTTACCAAGTATTTGTGCGACGCGGGGGAACACATAAAAAGCTCCAGGTGGGGTTTCAAGTTCAAAACCTGGGATTTCATTCATCCAGTTGACCATTTTTTCTCGTCGCGTGGCAAAAGTATCCACCATGTATTGTACAGTTGCTGGATTTGCTTCTACTGCGGCTTTACACGCGCGCTGTGCAATCGAACATGTGCCCGACGTAAAGTTGCTTTGGAATTTCGTGCATGCTTTGGCAATCCATTCCGGAGCACCAATATATCCAATGCGCCATCCCGTCATTGCGAAACCTTTAGACAAACCATTTACAGTGATGGTTTGGTCATATACCTCGGGAAAACTCGCGATACTCACATGCTTTACTTCACCATAATTCAACAACTCGTAGATTTCATCAGAGATGATGTACAAGTTCGGATGCTTGGCGACAACGGCTGCAATAGCTGCTAAATCTGCTTCGCTATAGATGGCTCCACATGGGTTATTCGGGGACGAGAAAATCAACACCTTAGATTTTGGTGTAATGGCAGCCTCTAACTCAGCTGCAGTGATTTTAAAGCCGCTCTCCATAGAGGTTGGCAATACTTTTACTTCTCCTCCACAGTATTTTGCTTGATCCATGTAGCTTACCCAATATGGTGCTGGAATGATGACTTCGTCACCTGGATTAACCAATGCTAAGAATACATTGAGCAAACTTTGTTTCGCTCCTGTGCTCACAACAATCTGATTTGCAGCATACACCAAGTTGTTGTCGCGCTTAAACTTCGCGGCGATACTTTCTTGAAGGTCGCTGAACCCGGGAACAGGCATGTAATGGGTGTAGTTCTGATCCATGGCTTCTGAGGCGGCCGATTTGATAAAATCGGGCGTATCAAAATCAGGTTCACCAAGCGATAAACTAATAACCTGTTTCCCCGTCGCACTCAATTCTCTGGCCTTTTTCGCCATTTCAATTGTCATGGGCAATCCCATCTCTTGTGCGCGTTGTGAAAGTGCTTGCATCGTAGAAGTGTGTGTTGTGTTGTAATACAGGGACAAATTTAACGATATTTGTAAGCCTCAACACAGAATTATGGAAGCATTTATTGAAATCCTTAAGTATACTTTTCCTGCAGCTTTAATGCTGTTGCTCACGTATTTACTCTTGTCAAACTTTGTTGATAATGAAGAAAAACGGAGACAGTTTTACTTGCGCAAGGACTTAAATAAAAAGGCGCTTCCACTCCGTTTTCAGGCCTTCGAGCGATTAACCGTATTCCTGGAGCGTATAACACCAAATCAATTGGTCACTCGCGTGAAGCCAGGTAATATGCCGCTTGGGGTTTATCGCAAAACCCTCGTAGACGCTATTCGCCAAGAATACGAATACAACATTTCACAACAAGTCTACATTTCTGATAAGAACTGGAATAGCATCGTCAGCGCGAAGAGTCAAGTAGTGAGCATGATTAATAAAATCAGTGCAGAGCTTGGCCAAGAAGCGACCGCCGCAGATTTAAGCCGTCGATTGATTGAGCTAGAAATGACTGGGGACATTTTCCCAACGAAAGCTGCCATTCTTCTACTCAAACACGAGGCGGCAAGAAATTTCTAAGAAATTCCTCTTTTCAGTTCCTCGAGTAACGTTTTTGTAGCCACAAAAGGGCTCATCTCCCCATTCGAAACTGCACGCTTCAGTGCATCATAGTTGGATTTCCATTTGGGATTAGCCAGTAAGAGTGCATGCAGGCCATTTTGAACACCTTGCTCAAACCAATATAACTCTTGGCGTTGTCGTTTTTCTAGAAGCCATCCTTGCCCTTTTGCATGTCTGAAATACCGATCCAAAGCTTGGCTCAATACATCAAACCCTTCTTTTTCCAATGCTGAGATTAGCGAGATGGGAGGTGTCCAATCAAATTCATGATCCCCAACCAGCTGCATAGCCCTACTGAGGTCTTGTTTTGTTCGCTTTGCAGCAGCAGCGTTTTCACCTTCACTTTTATTAATCGCTATGATATCGGCCATTTCCATGATGCCCTTCTTGATCCCTTGAAGTTCATCACCGGTACCGGGCATCGCGAGGAATAAAAAGGCATCTACCAATTGAGCAACCGTCGTTTCACTTTGACCGACGCCGACTGTTTCAACAAATACATGGGTAAACCCTGCCGACTCGCACAATAACAACGCTTCTTTTGTAGCTCGTGCCACGCCACCTAGGGAACCTCCTGAGGCAGAAGGACGAATGAACGCACGTTCATGGCGCGACAATGCTATCATACGAGTTTTATCTCCTAGAATAGAGCCGCCTGTTTTGTTCGACGAAGGGTCTATGGCCAACACGGCAACTTTTGCATCCGGGTCCGATTCCAGTAAGAACATCCCATAATTTTCTAAAAAAGTGCTCTTACCAACGCCCGGTACTCCCGTTACTCCAATACGCATGGCCGTTGCGCTGTCTTTTCGAACAAGGTTGATTAATTCTTGTCCCTTGGCAACATCTTGGGCCACGGTACTTTCCACCAACGTGATGGCCATGGCCAAAGCTTTTACATCCCCATTTTCTATACCCGAAGCGAGCTCCTCAATAGTTAACTGAGGACGACGCCCGGCACTAAACTTTGGATTCAAAGAAGGTCCGTCCGTGGCTGACTTCTGGGTATTGAGGGTACTTTTTGACATTATGCCTTATCGATGTAGTCTTGAAGATACGCGAATTTATCAGTCAACCTACCTCGTTCACACTCCGTTGCACGTTCTAAAACGCCATCACTATCGCCATCGAACAGGGCGGGTACTACATGTTTCATTAGATCATTGCCAAAACTCATCGAGGCATCACGAGGAAGTTCACATGGTAAATTGTCAACCGCCATAACTCCTATAGCGTCGGGATGATCGTGACTGACTTCTTTTTCCTCCGACGCGAGGTAACCATAAAATGGATTATCTATGGTGGATGCTCTCAAGGTAGAAGCTACAGGGCCATCAATGTCGCAACTGATATCCGCGACATACGAGATTGC
Organism: uncultured Polaribacter sp.; assembly: GCA_964397915.1. Lineage (GTDB taxonomy): Bacteria > Bacteroidota > Bacteroidia > Flavobacteriales > Schleiferiaceae > UBA10364. Next base: position 66,424 of record CAYNLA010000002.1, read on the forward strand.
AAAATCTAGCCGTTTCGCATCTTCTCTCGTAAAAATAAAAGGTGCCCGATTATCGTAATAATGCCCGGCGATATACAACTTGGCAAATGGCGCATATCGCATGAAATTGCTTTCAAAACCGCTTGGGTCTGCAAAAAGTTCCTTACGATCAAACGCAGATCCATCCGCTTTTTTATAGTAATCTTCTGCGTCCAATTGGCTCCAAAAACACCCCTCATAACTTGAAACCTCATCGGGCGAAATCTGAGGTATACCTGAAGCTTGAAGGGTCTCTACCGCACCACTAGCTACCCGGCCCTTACCGGTGAGAAGAATACGGACATCTGAAGGCCATTCCATGCCGTGAAGCTGTGCAAACATTTCCTCCATGTCCTTGCACTCGTGGGCGGGTTTCAAGTTGAACTCACCGTATTTCTCACCCCAACCGCGTAAGCCGTTGTATGCACCAACGAGACCCGCAAATCGGCCAAAGGCAACCACACGGGTACCATTTTTAGTCAGTAATTCGTAATCAATCAAACGAATATTGCGCTCCACACAAGCCTTGAGCAACTTCGCGTTGTAGGGTTGCTGCTTGTAGGTATGGGAGAAGAAGAAATAGGTTTTATTCGGAATGAGCTGATGGACAGGCACCTCCTTTACTCCGAAGAGCACATCACAATCACTCAAATCTTCTTGCAATGAAATTCCTGCAGCCACATATTCTTCATCCGATATTGCTCGAATCGGTGATGGTTGGACCACCACCTCACATGAATACTTTGATTTTAATAGTGCTGCGTGCTCTGGTATAAGCGCTACACGCTTGTCTATAGGGACTTTACCCTCTTTTAGAATGCCGATTTTCATACCCTTAAAGGTAGTACAACTGTGCACAATTTTGGCATAGAAATAGCGTATCTTTGCCCTCCACATCAGGGGCTGACTGGTTTTGACAGCAAGCCGAAGGTTGATGTAAGCATGTCGAGCGCAGAAGGGGCTGCTCGTAAATACACCGCTTCATTTTTTTTAACTGGCGAAGATTCTTACGCTTTGGCCGCTTAATCTGACAGGATGTCGATTTTGCTAATCCTACACCAGGTGTAGGAGCTGAACATCTCGCAAGAGCCCAAGTCCTGAGGCGCTTGATCACGAGGTGTGGAAAATTCGGGAATGCAATTAGCTCTCGCCTCGCGGGCTAATTCAAGTGTAGAGGCTAAGCCATGATTAGGGTGCTTGTGCTCAGAGATTGGTCGAAAACCTAATCACAAGATAAGCATGTAGAAAGCCTCAGGCTTCCTTGTTTGGACGCGAGTTCGATTCTCGCCAGCTCCACTTGGTGATCAAACAGAAAAGGCCAACCCAACACGAAGGGTTGGCCTTTTTCTTGGACAAAAATCCGAAGCTTGCTTCAGGATTTTTGAGCGAGAAAAAGGGACCGGCCGCGAAGCGGGCGGGTTG
>CAYNLA010000003.1:0-50706 GCA_964397915.1 uncultured Polaribacter sp.
AATTGCCCTTGAGCACCTTAATAAACCCAATATCCGCACGGCGATACGGAGGGCTACGGAAGAATCGGTCCTCTGGCTGTGCAATCTCATTGCCGATGCCGTCCGGGCCAAAAGGAAAACCACCGCCCACCATTAGGGTCAAGGACAATCGGGTAGAGGGGTCGTTGGGCAAGTAATCTTGGAAGTAAACAGCGAAGTTGAATCGTGTATCCGTTGGGCGCGCGTGCCAATCCTGAATGAAGCTCGTGGTGCTGCGCTCCTGGGCACGGAATAAACTAAAGGTAAACCAGCTGTCAGTACCTTTCACAAACTCACCATTTATGCGTGAATCAATCCCGTAGACACGAGCCAGCCCGTCGTTATTGCCCTGGTAGCGAATGCGAACGTTCTCTACATCGAACAGGTTCACCCGCTGCAACCCTTTATAATACGTTTCCAAACTCCAAATAAAAGGCCTGTCCCACATTTTGAAATAGCGGTCTTGGCGTGCGATCAGGTGCAAGGCCTGCTGACTTTTAACATCGGTGTTGAGCGTACCGTCTTTAAGTCGCATTTCGCGATAGAAAGGGTATTGGTCGTATAGTCCAGCGCTGAAGGTCCAGCGGTAATCGGCCAAGAGGCCACCTTCAGGGGTGAATTTAAAATTTGCTCGGGGGCTGATGCGGACTTCGTTGGATAATTGGGCCCATTGCATTCTTGCCCCCACATTGTAGCGCCATGTTCCTTTATCGATCACGCTTTTACCACTGAAATTCACCCAGGCCTTGGCTCGGGTATTGATCAAGGTTTGTGTGGCGGCAACATGGCTGTAGAGTTCCAAACCTTCGGCTGGTGTACTGTAAAGTCTTCCGTCGATCACACTGTCGAGGGTGCTCCCAGTGTAGGGTAGGCTATATCCAGCGCTATCAATACGTTCCCATTCTTTATAACGGTCGTAGATGTTCTCCCCCTGAACTAAGGCGCCAAAGGTCAAGTCAAAACGATTGAAGCTGATCGATTCGTCGTATTTGATATTCCCAATGTATGCGTCGAGGAAGTTGCGGCGGAAATCTTGGAAGGCGCCGACCCCACGAACCAAGGAAATTTCACCAAAATCATCAGAGCCGAGGTCGTTGTTGAGCTCGTTTAATCGGTAGTACCCAATAACATCAGTGATTTCAACTTCAGTGGTGTGGAACCCGGTGGCAGAGAAGGTGCGTGCACCGCCGCCTGCAATACCTGTGATAGTAGTGTATTTGGTCGCGAGGAATTGGGTATCGTATCCAAACTGTTCCTTCCCGTCGAAATACACATTGAGGCGCAAGGCTTCCTGCAACGATCCAAAGTTGGTTTGGCGGTTTTGCGGGATTTGGTTCATTCTATTGTGCGCGATATGCGCAAAGAACTCCAACCGTGCATGGCCGTAATCGCCTTCTTCATTCCCGTACATGCGACTCAACATGATCTGTCCATCGGCATTGACGGGAAAGTAGTCGCTTTGCACGTCCGTGGCATTGAGCAGGAGGGCATTGTTGCGGTAGCGCAATCCAGTGGCCACGGTCCAAGGACCCGAATTTTGCTTTAAGGCCCAGCTGGCACCGGTAAGTGATGTTTCCGCAGTCATTTCACGGAAACCAGGTACTCGGGGGTAGGAATAGTTCACATCGAGGACCGAACTAAGCTTATCGCCGTACAAGGCACTAAAGCCGCCGGCGCTGAAGTTTATGCTAGTGACGAGATGGGGGTGAATGATGCTCATCCCTTCTTGCTGACCGGCCCGCGCCAAGAAGGGGCGAAAGACTTCGAAGCCATTGATGTAGACGAGGTTTTCATCGAAATTCCCACCGCGAACATTGTATTGCGAGCTCATTTCGTTGCGAGAACTCACCCCGGCAAAGGTCTTTACAACTCCTTCCACACCGCCCTCAGCGCCCGTGGTAAACCTGATGTCCTTACCGAAAACGGTGGTCCCTTTTTCTGGAGCGCGCGAGCTTTGTACGTCCACTTCATCCAAAAGAGTGGAGTCCATGACCTGCGCGGAGGCGGCCCATGGCAATAGCCCAAGGATGAGAAGTAGTCGTTTCAAGTTACTTGCGTTTCAAGCTTTGGAATAATTCGGTCCAAGCAAAGGGATTGGACAATGCGCCCAATATAGCCGAGGCTCCAGAACCACCATAATAGCGTCCTTGATTGTAGAGTTGTTGGTTTTGCATGGTGATGAGGTAATCCTGCATCTCCGCCGCATCATAGCCCATGGCTTGGGCACGTGCGCGCAATTCGTCCAAGGCCAGGTTGCGCTGTGCAATATCTAATTCTGTAGTTTGGATTTCCATCGCTAAGAATTCCTCTTTGAAGTTTTCCTTAGATGGCCAAGGGTAGACGATGACCGGATCCAAAACTTCGGTATCCCATTCTAGGATGATGCGTGCCAAGAAGTTGTCTCCCTCCAAGGTATCGGGTACCCAGAATCGCGTAAGCTTGAAGCCAATGTGTTGAAACAATACCGTATCGCCGGGCAAGACCACTAAAGAAAAGAAGCCGTCGCGGTCGCTCACGTTCATTTGCCCGCGATTTTTAACGAGGATTTGAACGTTAGGAAGTAATTGGACCAAGCTGTCATTACTCACGACCACACCGTGCAGTTGTATGGGCTCTCGCCCCTGTGCTTGGGTAGTTAAGGCCGCAAAAAGGAATCCAAAAAGGAGGACTAATCTTCTCATAAAGTGACGGTATATTCTTCTACCGTGGTGTTCCCAACACCATCGATAACAACCACTCGCAAATTATGGTTTCCGGCGGGGATATCCTTGGGAACAATCACTTTTAACAAATCCTGTTTATAATCGAAATCAATGCGTACAAATTCTCCATCGAGTCGCGCACTGTATCGGTCGATTCCGGTTTTATCGTCTTGTGCTCGGACCGTAATTTGTTTGAACGAACTATTCGGTCTTGATGAGGCGCTTCGAGCAACAATGTTTACAACGGGCTTTTGGAGGTCTTGGTCGAGGTAATACTTACCGGTGCTGCGCGTTTCGAAAACCATTTGGTCGCCCTCGCGCGTTCCCGTAATGGCGTCTTTACTGCCTTTGCGGCCAATCTCCCAAAGGAACCATCCCACCTTGGTGCGTTGAATGCTGTCGAGGTCCCAAGTAATGGTCATATGGGTCTGAAGCGCGTTTCCTTCGCCGATGATGTAGTTTTCATTGGCCAATTGGACCAAATCAAATACGGCATCATGGTACAAGGCCCCGCTCGGTATGAATACATGAACTGCCCCGTTTTCCAATACATTATCTACGTTCCATCGGGTCTGTTCGGGCTTTGGCGCCTCCGACGAACCCGCCGTCCCCTTCAAGTAGAAGCTAAAATCACTTAGGTTGCCCTCGTAATCCATTACGGAAACTTCAATTTTCACCAGGCTGTCCTTTGCCACTGTCAGCCAGCCCTTCGAAGCTCTGAAGGCCGGAGTCGTAAGTTCCCAGGTGTTGGTCACTTCCAAAGGATTATTGTCCAATTCATACAACCGCGTATACCGAACTCCTTGACTGTAATAGCGCTCGAAATTCACGTGGGCGTTAATGAATCGCGATGTGCTGAAATTTATTCGGCGGTAGTTCGCAGTGAAGAAAACCTGCCCATCTGCACTCGCTTCTATTCCGTAGACCCCATTATTATTGTTGGCACCGTCTTGCTTGTCGGTAGTGAATAGATCAAATCCTTTGGCATGTGGCATGGCAATAGTATCTCCCGCTTTAAACATACCGGCATCTCCAAAATCGGCGCTGGTCCACATCAATCCTCGAATGTCTGGCTTGCGTGTATCCTTCACCTTCAACCCAAACTCCAAGGGATTCAATGGTTCTTCTGTTCGTGTATCTCGGATTTCAAAGTGGAGGTGGGGACCCATTGATCCTCCCGTATTCCCAGAAAATGCAACGAATTCACCCTTTGCGACGGGGAATTGGTCCGCGCTAGGATACAAATTTCCGTCGTTTTTACTGCGATCGCGCAATTGGTCCTCAACCCATTGTTCAATTTCTGGTGAAAATGCATTTAAATGCCCGTAAACACTGGTGTAACCCTCTGGGTGCCGAATGTAAAGTGCGTTGCCATATCCGTATGGACTAACTGCAACACGGCTAACATATCCATCCGCCACGGAATACACCTTTAATCCACTGCGGCCTTGAGTCTTAATATCAATGCCACCGTGAAAGTGATTGCTCCTTAATTCGGCAAACGTTCCACTTAAAACAAGAGGAATGTCCAATGGGGACTGAGGTTCAAAGGTTTGGGCATTCGAAACGAAGGGCGTTAAGAAAATCCCTAGGAAGAGGATAAATTTCTGCATAGTACAAAGCTACAATTATGGTATCTTTGATGGAAACTGATTTGCATGTCAAACGAATTTTCTGATTCAGTTCGTCGTATTACCCACAAAGCCCAACGATTGGCTGAGGTGAATACTGAATTGCGCCAGAAAATCAGTGAACTAGAAGAACAAGTGGACCACTTGCAAGAGACCCTAGAGGCCCTTCAAGCAGAACATGCGGACTTCCAAAGTCAGTTACAACAACGCGATCTAGCGCTAACCGTTCAGAGTGGTTCGCCCGCAAGGGACACGTATAGCGAGGAAAAGATTGCGGAGTTGGTGCGGGAAATTGACCGTTGCATGAAATTATTAAGTGCCTAATCTCCGTGAGTGAGACATTAAAAATAAAAGTAACCATAGCCAATAGAGTCTATCCCTTGACCGTGAAAGTGGAAGAGGAGGAGCAGATCAGGGCTGCGGTTAAAACTATTAATGATGCCGTATCGCGCTTTGAGAGCCGCTACGCTGTTCAGGATAAACAAGATGTCCTAAGCATGTGTGCCCTCCAGCTCGCCTCCAAAACGGAAATTGCACTGAAACAATCTCAAGCCGTTCAATCCCAGGCCAATGATGCATTGGCTGAAGTTGAAGCTGCATTAAACACAGCTTTACAAGGAGAATAACGTTTCCCGCACTTGCTATTTTTGTGCTAAACTCAACGAGCACGTTGTTATGTTGTTGACTCGCAGCGTTACGAGCAGGCCGCCATTCCTTCGGGAAGAGCTCGCTCCAGCGGAAGGTCAAGACGAAGCGGCAGCGACAGATCCTGATATGAAGGAGTTTAGACAACATGCTAGCAGGTGCGGGATTTTTTAAAAACATTAACCCTAAGTGGTATGACAACAGAAATCATTTTTGCAGTTGTAGGCCTATTGGTTGGTTTGGGTGGAGGTTATGTCCTCTGGCAGAGTGCGATGAAAAAGAAAACCGCACTGATGCTATCTGAAGCAGCAAAGGAAGCAGAGCAAATTAAAAAGGATAGAATCCTAGAGGCTAAGGAGAAGTTCCTGAACCTAAAAGAAGAACATGAGCGTGCAGTACAAAAACGCGATCAAAAATTAGCTGAACGTCAAAACTCCTTCCGTGAAAAGGACGAGCGTTTGCGTCAGAGCATACAAGATTTTAAGAAGGAAGAGCGCGCAGTAGAGAAAGAAAAAGAAGTCTTGGCGAAGAAGCGTGAGGCGCTTGAAGCGAAGACCGCTGAGGTTGAAAAACTCCGCGACCGACAAATTGCTCAGCTCGAGGCTTTGACTGGAATGACAGAAGAAGAAGCGAAGGAGCAGATGATGAGGGCTTTGAAAGACAAAGCAAAACTCGATGCACAAGCCTACATCCAAACGACCATTGAAGAAGCAAAACTTACGGCTTCACAGGAAGCGAAGAAGGTGGTGATTCAGAGTATTCAACGCGTTGCTACGGAAAATGCTATCGAGAATGCGGTTTCGGTATTTAACATCGAAAACGACGACATCAAAGGTAAAATCATCGGTCGTGAAGGTCGAAACATTCGCGCCATTGAGGCTGCTACGGGAGTTGAGATCATTGTTGATGATACACCTGAAGCGATCCTATTAAGTTGTTTTGATCCGGTACGCCGCGAGATTGCGCGTTTGTCGATGCACAAACTCGTAAGTGATGGTCGTATTCACCCTGCTCGTATTGAAGAGGTGGTGGCCAAAACGACGAAGCAGATTGAAGAAGAGATTGTTCAGATAGGAAAACGTACTGCGATTGATTTGGGAATTCACGGTTTGCACCCTGAACTGATCAAAACAGTTGGTCGTATGAAATACCGTTCGTCTTACGGTCAAAACTTATTGCAGCACAGCCGCGAGGTTGCAAATCTGTGTGCCATCATGGCCTCAGAATTGGGCTTGAATCCAAAAATTGCGAAGCGCGCAGGACTTTTACATGATATTGGTAAAGTTCCACATGAAGAAACGGATCTACCGCACGCAATTCTTGGTATGCAATGGGCAGAGAAATATGGTGAGAAGCCAGAGGTATGCAATGCCATTGGTGCACACCACGATGAGATAGAAATGACCTCATTGATTTCACCGATTGTTCAAGTATGTGATGCCATCTCTGGTGCACGCCCTGGCGCGCGTCGTATGGTTGCGGATAGTTACATACAACGTCTAAAAGATCTAGAGAATCTAGCTTATGATTTTGATGGTGTAACGAAGGCTTATGCCATTCAGGCGGGTCGTGAGCTTCGCGTGATGGTAGAGAGTGAGAAAGTGACTGATGCGATGGCAAGTCAGATCTCATTCGATATCTCTCAAAAGATTCAAAACGAAATGACCTACCCGGGTCAAGTAAAGGTGACGGTTATTCGCGAATTGCGTTCAGTGAATGTTGCGAAGTAAAATTTGAACCTTTTACTCAGTTAAAAAGCGCCCCACCGGGGCGCTTTTTTTGTGCCTTTTATTTTTTCTCTCGTACGATTCGAATCTATATGTTTCAAATATGAATCATTTTACTGGTTATAAACCAATTTGTAACGACGAAACTCTTGTAAAAAGACATATATAGAGAATTTTCGATTGTTCCAGCGACCGAGACTATTAGACTTTAGCACTATCGAATTCATTAAAAACCAAAAACAAAACAAAATGAAAAAGATTATTGCACTGTTCGCCTTGATTGTAGTTGGAACTACCGCTAAGGCACAAAACTTTGAGATCAAGACCAATCCTTTTGGAATGGCTGCAGGGGCTTACAACATCACTGGAGAGTATGTGCTATCTGAGTACGAGAACCGCTCATTACTTTTCAGCGCATGGTACAATACAGAAGATTTTCAGGAATTTACGTGGACCAATCGCGATGGCGGCCTATCACTTGGTTACCGTCAATACTTCAACAAGTTTGAGGATAAAGGAATGTTCTTGGGGTTGACCTCGCGTTACATCATGAACACCTACTACTCAACGGGCTACTACGACGCCAATTGGAATTGGATCCCTCAAGAAGGATCAATGAAAAGCGACGACTATTTATCTCTTGGTTTCATGGGCGGATACAAATACGTCTATAATGACAAGATTACCGTTGAAGCCTTTTTGGGCATGGGACGCATCATCTACGAGGAAATCAATGACTCTTGGTACGCTGCCGAGTTTATTGGTGGATTAAACTTCGGATACAGATTCTAGGAAAAGCTCCTAGGTTTATTGGTTCCCCAGCGCTGCATCGCAGCGCTGGGGTTTTTTAATTTATGACTATTGCTCCGACTTTACGCTCGAGAACAAGCCCAAGTCAACACCTTTTCAATCAGCGACTCAACCGCGCTGGCCGGATCCTCATGGAACGTGCCAAGACTGCGGTTAGCGAGCAAGGCTGAGAAACTATAAGCTTCATGGCCTAGCAAGTGGGCCATGGCGTAGATGCCAGCGGTTTCCATCTCAAAGTTGGTGATGTTTTCTCCCGCCACTTCTTGGGTGTATAATGCATCCATCGCGTCCGCGAAGACACTCTTCGTGCGTATGGTGCGGCCTTGCGGCGCATAAAAACCGGGTAGGGTGGCCGTAATGCCGGTAGTGACCTCCTTCATCTGTTCAATGGATGCGCGGTCAAATGGTGCAGGAATATAGTAGGGATCAAAAGGCGCACCTGCGATTTGAACGGTCGCAAAATCGTGCTTGTAAAATGGGAGTAGTCCGTCAAAACTCAGGGCCCCCGTGCTGCACAGATGCGTACCGAGGGGCAGACTAGGGTCTATAGCGCCAGAAGTTCCAATGCGAATAATGGTCAATTTTCTGAACGATGGACGGTCTTCTCGTGTTACAGGGTCTATGTTAACCGCTGCGTCCAACTCATTCATGACAATATCTATGTTGTCTGTGCCCATTCCTGTGGAGAGCGCCAAGACGTCGTACCCATTAAGGGTGCCACGTACCATGGTGAATTCACGTCGGTTTTTGGTCCAAGCAATTGAATCAAAGTGGGCTGTGATGTTAGCAACGCGATCTGGATCACCTACTGTAAATATCAAGTTCGGGATATCTTCGCCACGCAATCCGAGGTGGTATACACTCCCGTCCGGGTTTAAGATGAGTTCAGATGCGGAGTACGACATAGCAGTGTAAGTTTGTTCCCTCAAAAGTAAAGGAAGTGAAAGCAGAGATTATAACCATTGGTGATGAAATTTTAATTGGGCAGATTGTCGATACCAACAGCGCTTGGTTGGGACAGGTGCTCGGAGAGGAAGGTATTGAGGTTACACGCATCAATAGCATCTCTGATACTCCAGAAGCAATAATTGGCGCCATCGAAGGCTTGTATCCTGAGACCCAACTCGTCCTTATGACAGGCGGACTGGGTCCAACCAAGGATGATTTGACCAAGCAAACGTTGGCTTCCTACTTTAGTAGTGAAATGGTATTTCGCGACGATGTTTGGGAACACATTGTCCAGCTGTTTAAAGGGTTCGGACGCACACCGGTGGAGCGCAATAAACAGCAGGCCCTGGTCCCGGAGGTGTGTGAGGTCATTTTCAATCACAAAGGAACGGCACCAGGTATGCTTTTCCGTCATGAAGGACGTCGCATCATCAGTATGCCGGGAGTTCCTTATGAGATGAAACACATTGTCCAAGACGGTTTATTGCCTTTGCTGCGCGATGAGATCGACTATCAAATTATTCACCACACCTTGTTTGTAGTTGGTGTACCGGAAAGTGTATTGGCCGACAAGATTGAACCTTTTGAAGGAGAATTCCCCGCAAGTATCAAGTTGGCGTACTTGCCTAAACCTGGTTTGGTCCGATTGCGGCTAACCGCCCGTGGAAAAAGAAACGACGATTTAAAATCCGATATCGAAGCATCTGTAGCCGTTTTGCGCAAAGCCGTTGGTGACGATTTAATGGACGGTTCAAACAAAGCAATCGAAGAATACTTAGGTGAGGTCCTCACCAAGCGCGGTTTAACTGTGGGGGCTGCAGAGAGTTGCACAGGCGGTGGCATTGGTGCCGCACTTGTAAGTGTCGCGGGTTCTTCAGCGTATTTCCAAGGAAGCATAGTTGCATACAGTTACGACATTAAAGAGACGATGTTGGGTGTTGATCACCATACTATTGTAACGAAAGGTGCGGTGAGTGAAGACGTAGTCGTTCAGATGGCGCAAGGTGCCAAGGACAGATTAAAGGTAGATTTTGCTGTTGCGGTGAGTGGAATTGCGGGTCCTGGAGGAGGAACACCTGATAAACCAGTGGGTACAAGTTGGATTGCAGTTGCTGGCCCAACCCGCACCGTTACTGAGAAATTCACCTTTGGTAAGGTACGTGATAGAAACATCCAAAAGACCATTTTCGCGGCATTGAATATGTTGCTAAAAGAAGTTGAAGATTACAGTGCTTAAATAGTTGGTCAATAAGTTTTATTGACTTAATTTTGCAAACCATTTTGGTACAACCCATAAGATTATAAGATTATGTCACGTGTTTGTGATTTGACAGGTAAGAAGGCAATGACCGGAAACCACGTATCTTTCTCTAATAAGAAGAACAAGCGCAAGTTCAACGCGAACTTGTTTACTAAGAAGTTCTACATTCCTGAGGAAGACCGTTGGGTGACTTTGAAAGTTGCTGCTTCTACATTGAAAACGATCAATAAAAAAGGTATCTCTGCTGTGCTTAAGGAAGCTGAAGCTAACGGATACGTTGTTAAATAATTTAGGACATGGCGAAGAAAGGTAACCGCGTTCAAGTAATCCTAGAGTGTACCGAGCACAAAGAGTCAGGTATGCCAGGTACTTCTCGTTATATCACAACTAAGAACAAGAAGAATACGCCAGATCGTATGGAGTTGAAGAAATACAACTCTATCTTGAAGCGTATGACTGTTCACAAAGAGATTAAGTAAGATGGCAAAGAAAGTAGTAGCAACGCTGAAAAGCGCAGATGCAAAGCAATACACTAAGGTGATTAAAGCTATTAAGACTCCGAAAGGATCGTACTCTTTCGAAGAGCGTGTTGTGTCTAAAGACATGGCAAACGAATTCTTGAAATAAGAGTCCGTCTTATTACCGATATTTGAACCACTCCCCGGAGTGGTTTTTTTATATCTACCCAAATACAAGACTATGAGCTTCTTTTCAAAATTCTTCACGCGAGACAAGAAAGAAACCTTGGATCAAGGTTTAGAGAAAACCCGCAGTAGTGTTTTCGAAAAGATTACTCGTGCCGTTGCCGGAAAGAGTACTGTAGATGATGAAGTTCTAGACGAGATTGAAGAAGCACTGATCACTTCGGATGTCGGCCTGGATACAACGGTTAAGATTATTGAGGCACTCGAGGAACGAGTTGCACGCGATAAGGTCATGGGCCAGCAAGAGCTTATGGACATGTTGTTTGAAATCATAACAGGTCTGATGCAACATGAAGGCGGCCTTTGGGAAGATTTCGAATTGCCCAAAACGGAAGGCCCCTATGTGCTTATGGTGGTCGGCGTTAATGGGGTAGGTAAAACCACCACCATAGGAAAGCTTGCCCACCAGTTCAAGCAAAAGGGATACAACACGGTCTTAGGTGCTGCGGATACGTTTCGTGCCGCTGCGATAGACCAATTGGTCGTTTGGGGCGAGCGCACAGGTGTGCCTGTTGTGAAGCAACAAATGGGATCGGATCCTGCGTCTGTAGCCTTCGATACCTTGCAACATGCCGTTAGCAAAGGAGCGGATTTGGCAATCATTGATACAGCGGGCCGATTGCACAATAAAACCAATCTGATGCAGGAGCTTTCGAAAGTTCGTCGCGTTATGGATAAGGTCATTCCAGGAGCACCTCACGAGGTGTTGTTGGTATTAGATGGCTCTACAGGTCAGAATGCTTTACTGCAGGCGAAAGCCTTTGCAGAGGCCACTCAAATCACTTCGTTGGCCGTAACAAAATTGGACGGAACCGCTAAGGGTGGCGTCGTTATCGGGATCTCAGACCAGCTAAATATCCCTGTTAAATTCATCGGTGTTGGTGAAGGAATTGAGGATTTACAACTATTTAACCCACAGGCATTTGCCTCTAGCTTATTCAATAAGTAATACATGCGCACGAAAAGCCCAAAAAAGAACAAGATCAACGTTGTGACCTTGGGGTGTTCTAAGAACATCTATGACTCTGAAGTTTTGATGGGACAGCTCAAAGCCAACGGCAAGGATGTAGTACATGAAGCCCCTGAAGAAGAGGAGGGCAATATTATCGTCATCAATACCTGTGGCTTTATCGATAATGCGAAGCAAGAGAGCATAGATACCATCTTGCACTATGCGGATAAAAAAGAACGTGGTGAGGTAGATCATGTCTATGTAACGGGTTGTTTATCTGAGCGCTACAAGCCGGACTTAGAGCGCGAGATTCCCGATGTGGACGCCTACTTTGGAACGCGAGATATGCCCTTGCTGCTCAAAACCTTAGGTGCTGATTATAAGCACGAATTGGTTGGGGAGCGAATGACCACAACACCGAAGCACTTTGCATATCTAAAAATCGCGGAAGGCTGTGACCGTCCGTGTAGTTTTTGTGCGATTCCATTGATGCGTGGCGGACACAAGTCCACACCCATTGAAGACTTGGTTACTGAGGCTGAGAAATTGGCAGCGAAAGGAGTGAAGGAATTGATCTTGATTGCGCAAGATTTGACCTACTATGGGTTGGATTTGTATAAGGAGCGAAGATTGGGTGCTTTATTGAAAGAGCTCGTGAAAGTCGAGGGCATTGAGTGGATTAGATTGCACTATTTGTTCCCATCAGGTTTCCCTCAGGATGTATTGGACATTATTCGCGAAGAGCCTAAGGTGTGCAATTACATCGACATTCCATTGCAGCACATTGCCGATCCTGTTCTAAAAAGCATGCGACGGGGCACTACAAAAGCAAAAACAGATGCCCTTTTGGCGCAAATGCGTGAGAAAGTACCTGGGATTACAATTCGTACAACGTTGATTGCAGGGTATCCTGGTGAGACTGAAGAAGACCACCAAGTAGTGCTGGACTGGATCCGCGAACAACGCTTTGATCGTCTTGGGGTTTTTGCCTACAGTCATGAAGAAAATACACATGCCTACAACCTTGAGGATGATGTGCCGGCTGAAGTGAAACAGCAGCGCGTTGATGAGGTGATGGCGCTTCAGATGGAGATCAGCCGTGAATTGAACCAGCAAAAAGTGGGACAGACCTTTAAGGTATTGATTGACCGCAAGGAAGGTGGCTATTTCATTGGACGTACGGAATTCGATAGTCCGGATGTTGATAATGAGGTGCTCATCCCGGCTGAAGATATTTATCTGAAAATTGGTGATTTCTGCCACGTAGCGGTGGAGGAGGCCCACGATTACGACCTTATTGGAAGAGTGATTTAAGGCTTCCCCGTAGCAATTATCACATAGGAGGTTTCCGGTTCTTATCAACTTTGTATTCGAACCGCAATCTCCGCCAAATGAGTGTCGAAATCCTCGCGCGAATCCAATTCGCTTTTACCGTAGCTTTTCATTACATCTATCCGCCCTTGTCTATCGGACTCGGGCTCCTAATGGTCGTATTCGAAGGAACTTACCTTCGTACGGGAAATGCCCTTTTTCACACGCTCGCTCGATTTTGGACCAAGATATTCGCATTGACCTTCGGCATAGGCGTGGCCACAGGAATTGTAATGGAGTTTGAGTTTGGGACCAATTGGGCTGCCTACTCCCGCTTTGTCGGCGATATTTTTGGATCCGCTTTAGCCGCTGAAGGATTATTCGCTTTCGCACTTGAATCGGGATTTCTAGGTATTTTACTTTTTGGTTGGAATCGCGTGAGCCCTCGAATGCATTTCATCGCAACCCTCGGTGTGTGGCTCGGTTCTATGTTTAGTGCCGTATGGATTGTGGTGGCCAATTCCTGGCAGCAAACTCCTTCTGGATACCATCTCGTTGGAGAGGGGCTTAAGGTTCGTGCTGAGGTCACGGATTTTTGGGCAATGGTCTTTAACCCAAGTTCCGTAGACCGACTTTTACATACTTGGATCGGTGCGTTCTTGGCTGGTGGCTTTCTAATCATCAGTGTTCACGCTTGGTATTTGCTTAAAAACAAACATGTTGAGATTTCTAAATCGGCGCTGCGTATCGCCATTCCATTTGTCGCTGTGGTTTCTTTGGGCCAATTATTCACGGGCCATCATAGTGCTGAAGGGGTAGCAGAGAACCAGCCTGCGAAATTGGCAGCTCTTGAGGGACACTATTCGGATACGGCAGCTGCTGATATGTACATCATGGGCTGGGTAGATCAAGATGAACAGAAGGTTTACGGACTGAAGATCCCGGGTGGACTGAGTTTCTTATTGGATTATGATTTTGAGCATCCTGTCGTGGGCTTGAATGCCTTTGCTGAGGAGGATCGCCCTAGACAAGTCAATGCCATCTTTCAATTTTACCATTTAATGGTGGCCATAGGTATGACCCTCATAGGTCTTTCATTACTTGGCGTATTCTTCTTGTGGCGTGGCACGTTGTGGAATAAACGTTGGTTTTTGCAAGCCTTGGTTTGGAGTGCTTTGTTGCCGCAATTGGCCAATCAGTTCGGTTGGTTCGCAGCGGAAATGGGGCGTCAGCCTTGGGTGGTTTATGGGCTACTCAGGACTTCAGAAGCATTTTCATTGGCAGTTAGTGCGCAGCAACTCATCTTCTCACTTATTCTTTTTGCAGTGATCTACAGCCTGCTGTTTACGCTATTCATTTACTTGCTCAATAAAAAGATTGTGCACGGACCCGAGGATTTCACTTTGCGCGATTATCGACCTAAACA
This sequence comes from uncultured Polaribacter sp., assembly GCA_964397915.1. Classification (GTDB taxonomy): domain Bacteria; phylum Bacteroidota; class Bacteroidia; order Flavobacteriales; family Schleiferiaceae; genus UBA10364. Next base: position 14,136 of record CAYNLA010000003.1, read on the forward strand.
GGCGGCCACTGCGGACGTCTATAAATCATAAGCCATGGATTTTAGTACAATATATACGGCAACCATTTTTGGTTTGGATTACCCCACATTATGGTTCCTAGTAGTAGGAGGTGTGTTCTCTGGATATGCAATTCTGGATGGGTTTGATTTAGGTGCCGGCAGTTTGCATTTGTTTTTTAAGAAGGAGGAAAACCGTCGCGTTGCATTAAATGCGGTAGGTCCTGTATGGGATGGGAATGAAGTTTGGCTGGTGATCGGAGGAGGAGCGCTATTTGCTGGTTTCCCGAACATGTATGCCACCCTTTTTAGTGGATTGTACGTTCCGTTCATGCTCTTTCTAGCGCTTTTGATATTCCGTGCCGTGAGCATAGAGTTTCGTTCGAAAGAGCCTATGGCATGGTGGCGCAAGACCTGGGACACCGTTTACATGGTGAGTTCTTCAGGTTTGTCTATTGCTTTGGGTGCCGTGATGGCGAATGTATTGGAAGGTTTGCCCATTAATGCCAATGGGGATTATGTGGGTAACGGTTGGGATTTTTTAAGTCCTTATGCCATTTTAGTCGGCTTGACTACTTGGGCCCTCTTCATGATGCATGGTGCTATTTACTTGGCCTTGAAGACGCACGGAGCTATGTATGAGTTTGTAACCCTTTGGGTGCGCCGCTCCATCATTTTCTTCATCATTATGTTCCTTATGACCTCTGGGTACACGATGCTTTTTGTGGAGCACATGGTGGTCCGATTAAAAGAATATCCCGTACTTCTGCTGGTTCCGGTAGTGGCCATGCTGAGTATTGCGAACATTCCTCGTCTCGCTGAAAAACGCAAGTTTACTCTGGCCTTTGTGTTCAGTTCTATCACCGTAAGTATGCTCTTTATTTTAGTGGCCATTGGACTCTATCCAACCTTCCTTCAAAGTACCATCGATCCGGCCTACAATATCACGGTTTATAACAGTGCTGCATCTGAAAAAACGTTAGGTATAATGCTGCTTATGGCCAGTATTGGCGCACCTTTGGTCGGGTTGTACACATTTATTGTTTATAGATCTTTTAGAGGCAAGGTAAAATTAGACGAACACTCCTATTAGAAGCGTTATCTTTGTGTAGATGGGCACAAAAAACAGCATTCTTTTAGGCATTTCGCTGCTTCTTTCTCCTTTGTTTTCGAAAGGGGAATTGGCTCGTGCATCCCTTTCAGATACCGCTAATGTTTCTATAATTCAATGGTCGCTCAATGGCGAAATAGGTTCATTTGAACCGGCTGGTTGGAGCACAACTGATTTGCCATCCTTGACACGGGCTCAAGCCGTGCGTATGGGCTTGCGTATCGATGAGTACGTTGATGAACGCTTTGACCCGGTTAAAGGAAAGAAAGCCGCTGCCGCCTATTACGGTGAAGAACTCAATTTAGAAGCCGCTGCATTCAATTTTAAGAGCGGTACACTTTTATTAGCTGACCTTGCCGATGAGGCCAATGTGCCCTTGCGTAAACTTGAAAATGCAAATCCACATTTACGCAGAGATGTATTGCCGGCTGGCGTAAATCTCTATGAGACTTTAGTTTATCTCGGAGAAGACCAGTTGGCCGTTTTAGCGGAATCTCAACTGAACTATCAAAAGGGATTGGAAGCGCAATACGAGCGACGTAGAAAACAAATCTTGTCGTTCATGCCCGATCCGAATACGCATGAACTCATAACCTACACCGTTCGCTCTGGTGATTACCTTGGTAAGATCAGTACGAATACCGGGGCAAAAGTGGACGACATCCGCAAGTGGAATAGAATACGCGGAAATACCATCTATGCAGGCCAAAAGCTAAATGTTTGGGTTCCCAAAGGCAAGGACGTTGCAACCACTTCAGTAGCGGCAGTGGCACCGAAAGAGGAGCCGGCTGAAAAAGAAGAAAAAGTATTGGCCAGTTCTCAAACCGAGGAATCGGACGCCAACTTCATTACATACGAGGTGAAACCGGGAGATACCTTGTGGGGAATTGCCAATAAATTCCCAGGTGTGAGCGCCGATAATATCAAATCATGGAATAAGGTGGATGAATTAATTAAGGCTGGAGAAAAGCTTAAGATTCAGACCCAAACCATTTCAGATTATTCACCTGATAAATACCCGAGTACGCTTTAGGGTATGCAAAAGCCAGGGCACATTTTTCTCTTTTTACTGGTTTTAGGTTCCGTCATATTGGGGCTTAGCTTTTTATCTCCGAAAGAGCCCATCAAGATTGGCCCTTTTGAATTGAGTTTTTATCAACCACAAGATTTATTGGGATTAAGCTGGGAAGAAGAGCAAGTTGATTCGCTCGATACATTCGGATTGATGGATTCTTTGTCGCTCGATAGCCTTCCGGAAGAGGTGATCGAGATCGTTACGCAAAAGCCTGTTCTTGACACGACCTTACAAATTGCAAAGTGGGATGTATTTGCCCCAATCTTTGATGCCTTATCCGATCTTAAAGCAGGAAAGCGCAGCAAGGTTCGCATCATTCATTACGGAGATAGCCAGCTCGAAGGAGATCGAATTACCATGCAGTTGAGAAATTCATTGCAGAAGCAATATGGTGGGCGAGGCTTTGGCTATGTAGCGATGGAACCATTGGTTGAGCCTGCATCATTGGATTTTATTGAATCCCAAGGATTACTGCGTAAAACGGCTTTTGGTAGAAGGGATACGGCCATCAAGGATATGGCCTACGGACACCTTGCATCGTTCACCATGTTAGAGGCGAACGAAGGCAGTTCGGGTTATTCCGGTTATGTAACCTTCTCCAAGCGGAATTGGGGCTATTCTTTGGCGCGAGACTTCAGCAAAGTAAAGATGAGCGTAGGCACCACAGCGATGACGATTGTTCAAATTTGGGTGGCTGATACCATTTTTTCGACACAGTCGTTGCCGGAAAATACAGAAGGGACTGTAGACATAGAGGTCCCCGATGCTGAATCTTTTACTTTGGCGATGCAGTCGGATGTAAGTCCGCGTATTTATGGTTTAAGTTTTGAAAGTGCCACGGGCGTGCATGTGGATAACGTGGCCATGAGAGGGGCCTCGGGTATGGTTTTTTCAAAATTGGACCCGGACCAATTTCAACGTCAACTCCAGCGCGAGGATTACCAGCTTATCATCTTACAATATGGAGGAAATGCCGTTCCATATTTGAAGGATGAGGGGCATGCTCGCAGATTTGCAAGGTCAGCAGCGCGCCAGATTGACCATATCAAGCGACTTTATCCTGGAGCTGCCATCATCTATATTGGACCCTCTGATATGGCGCGTAAAAATGGATTAAAAATGGAAAGTTACCCATTGATTAAACCATTCAAAGCAGCTTTGCGGGCAGAAGTGCTTTCTCGTGGTGCCGCGTATTGGGATCTTTATGATGTCATGGGGGGCGAAGGCTCGATGGTGCGTTGGGTAGACCAAGAGCCTGCTTTTGCAGTAAAAGATTACATCCACTTCACACCCAAAGGAGCGCAATGGGTAGGGAACGCACTGGCAGCTCAGCTTAATGCTGCGCAGCAAACGTACATGCTCGAAATTGAACGCCAGGCCCTTGAGACGAAGCGAAAAAAAGATTCTGTAGACACGTGGGCGGCTAGTTTAGTCGTTGATGTTGACTCAAATGCAATAGATACCATTCAACCATGAGAACACTTATCGCCTTAGCAATTTTATTGATCAGCGGACTCAGTGCACATGCGCAGGATGAAATGGGCGCCATTGCTTTGAAATATCCTTTTTTAGATACGAGCGCTAATCATCTGGAGTTTCATGGCAACCGCAAAGGGATGGATGCGCTTTATGAGCGTTTGGACCGAGTGCTTTTTGAGCAAGACGGAAAAATCAATATCGTTCATATGGGCGGGTCTCATGTTCAAGGGGGGACATTGAGTCATACGCTGCGTTCACAGCTGGGCCAACTTGCTCCGGAACTGAACGTTGAACGCGGTTTCTTTTTCCCACATCGCCTCGCAAATACCAATATGCCCGGGAATATTTATGTGAAGAAAATTGGAACCTGGGAAGGTTGTCGCAACAGTATACCGCGGAACAATTGCCCTTGGGGATTTAGCGGTATTGATGCCATTACTCGAGATGTTAAAGCGGGATTTGAACTCCAAAGTTTTAGAGCGGCGGGCAAAGCTTATGGATTCACGGAGTTGCGAATTTTTGAGCATTATTCAAGCAATACCATGGTTCCTATTGGTAACCCAGCACCAGATTCCATTTATGTAGATACCCTGGCGGGTGTGCGTCGCTGGTTTTTTAACCGTGTTGTCGATAGTATCGCCGTCTCCTTTGAGGGAGTAGAGGGTAAAGAGCCGCAGTACACCCTTCAAGGAGTTCAGATGGTTCGTGAGGAATCGGGTTTGATTTACCATGCCTTAGGCGTAAATGGTGCAGCGACAAAGAGCTTTTTACGCAGTGAGAACTTCGTGGAACAGGGCAAATATGTGGGGGCAGACCTGGTGATTTTTGGCCTTGGAATCAATGATGCATACAAGCCGGATAGTGAATGGCATCCTGAAGAATACAAACAGCGCTATGATACATTGGTAACTTGGTTTAAAGCGATTAATCCAGATTGCCAATTCATCTTTATGACCAATAACGATAGCTATTACAAGCGTCGAACACCAAACGAACACGCTTTGGACGTACAAGAAGTGATGCAGCAGCTCAGTAAAGAGCACAATGCAGCCTATTGGGATTTATTCGAAGTGATGGGTGGATTGAATAGTATAGCACTATGGGAGGATAACGGTTTGGCCAAGTCGGATAAAATTCACTTCACCAATTCGGGATATCGCCTAAACGCAACCCTATTGTTCTGGGCCATTTGGGAAGATTATGAACGCCATTTAAAGTCTTTAGCACCGTGATATTCCAACAGTGGGACATAGCGCAGTGGTTTACGTATAGCGTAGACGAGCCGTTGCTTTTCACTCAGAAGTACTTCTGGATCTTCTTTGCATTGGTCATGGGTGGATACAGCATCGTTCATAAGCATACCGCTCGCCGGAACACCTACCTCTTCTTGGTTTCGTTGTTCTTTTATTACAAAACCAGTGGGTTTTACTTTATCATTCTCTTGTTCTCGACCCTTGCAGATTTTCTAATCGGCGGTGCCATATACCGAAACAAGGTCAAATGGCAGCGTCAAAGTCTTGTGGCCCTGAGTGTTGTTGTGAATCTTTTCGTCCTAGGTTATTTCAAGTATGCCTATTTCGTGGCCGATTTTATCCATGACCTCACGGGTATACAGCTTGAGGTGATGAACCATTTTGCGCTATGGACCAATAACGCCATAGGTACCAACTTCGTTTTTGAGAAGATTCTACTTCCAGTCGGGATTTCATTCTTCACCTTTCAAACGATCTCCTACAGCGTTGATATTTATCGCGGGCACATCAAGCCGGTTAAAAGCATCCTTGACTTTGGCTTCTACGTCAGCTTTTTTCCGCAGTTAGTAGCGGGTCCCATCGTTCGGGCATCGGAGTTTATTCCACAGCTGTATGAGCCCTATAAGCTTTCAAGAGAGCGTGCAGGTTTAGCCGTCTTTTGGATTCTAAATGGATTGTTGAAGAAGCTTTTTTTAGCGGATTACCTCGCGGTCCAATTTATAGATCGCGTATTCGATAATCCTCAGCTCTATAGTGGTTTTGAAACGATGAGTGCCCTCTTTGGTTATTCCATGCAGGTCTACGCAGATTTTTCGGGATATACCGATGTAGCCATCGGAATTGCAATGCTCATGGGCTTCACCCTACCTAAAAACTTTAACAGCCCATACAAGGCAACGAGTGTCGCCGATTTCTGGCGCCGCTGGCACCTTTCTCTTTCGACTTGGCTTCGCGACTACCTCTATATTCCTTTGGGTGGAAATAGAACGGGCTCGATCGCTTCTTATACCATCGTCTTTCTGTTTTTCTTGATGATTGCGCTCATCGTAGGTGATGGCTATCTAACGCTTGCTCTCGGTGGATTATTCACGTTGGGCTTTGTCCTAATGCGCATTAGCCCCAAAACTGAACGCTGGGTAAACACAAACATCAACCTGATGCTAACGATGGTGTTGGGAGGATTGTGGCATGGATCCTCTTGGAACTTTGTTACTTGGGGTACACTCAATGGGGTAGGTTTAGTGGTCTATAAAAACTGGAAGAAAATCTCTCCTTGGTCGGATCGATCGAAATGGTGGAACAAGGCTATAGGTCTAATACTTACCCTGAGCTTTATCACCTTTACCCGTGCGTGGTTCCGTTCACCAACTTGGGATGGAGCCATCGAAATTTTGTCCAAGATTCCAGAAGATTTTGGATGGTCAACAATGGGCGCGGTCGTATCGAGTAATTGGAAGTTTTACCTTGTCTTACTAGGGGGATACCTCATCCATTGGATACCAGGAAAATACAAGGAGCGACTTCGCCAAAGCGTCTCACAATCCTCTGTATACATGCTGTTCTTGCTTTGTGTATTAAGCATAATGGTAATTTATCAAATCCTTAGTGCTGAGGTACAGCCCTTTATTTACTTTGCGTTCTAAGTGTCCTTGCTTATCTTAACGCAAACACATCACGAACATCATGAAACGCTTTATCTACACCATAGGGATTCTCGTCCTGTTCATTGCATTCCTTTCTGTCAAGAAGTGGATGGGAAATGAAGACGTGAGTGTGGTTGAGCATGTAGTACTATTCGAAGCTGGGACAGATGTAAGCTTAAGAGGGCTTCATGCTACCCAAGATTCAGTGGTTGTGGTCGGCGGAAGTGATGGCGTTTTTGGATTCAGCCTCGATGCCGGAATACATTGGAACTTTCAAAAAATCCCAGGCGCCGGAAAAAGCCAATTCCGGAGTGTTTGGGCACATGATGATTCTAAATTCGTGGCAGTCAGTGCAGGTGCGCCCTCTTACATCTACATCACCGAAGATCGCGGGCAGCAGTGGACACGTGTGTTTAAGGATACCGCACAAAGCACTTTTTTAGATGGAATCGTCTTCGTGAACGACAGCATTGGTTTTATCTACGGGGATCCCATAGACGGTAGATTTAAACTATTACGTACCGCGGATGGCGGAATGTCCTGGAATGAAATAGAAGGCCCCGAGGCTATTGATGGCGAAGTAAGCTTTGCCGCCAGTGGATCGGCAATAGCAGTAGGTAACAATTTCATGTCCATTGTAACTGGAGGAACCGTGAGTAGGTTACACCTTACTATGGACCTGCGGGACGGAACAGGCTGGGAGGCCTCACACATTGAAATGGCCCAAGGTCTGCCTTCTCAGGGTGCTTTTGCGCATTACTGGGATCGAGAGAAACTCTATATCGTTGGCGGCGATTACATGGTCGATGAAGATACCAATGGAACGGTGCTTGTTGCTGACCTAGCTACCGGTGAGGACGATACAGAAACCATGGAAAAGTTAGCCAGTTTGCCGTATACCTCAGACGTGAGCGGCGATGGTGAACAGGTATACTTTACAGGAACTGCAGGTATGCACTACCTGGATAGCACACTGCATGTAATGGATACAACGGCAATGCATGCGCTCGCCTTTAGCGGGAAATATGTATTTAGTTCAGGTCCCAAAGGGAGGGTAGGTCGTGTTTTTACCGGAACAAAGGCTGAGTTGAACGCTTTGAAAGCGCAGTTGAAAAACAGTAAATAATAGATGGAGGGAATACCAAATACTGGATTTAAAGGACTTGTCCAAAATTGGAAAAGTGATTTAATTGCGGCAGTAAGCGTCGCCTTAATTGCTTTGCCGTTGTCCTTAGGTATCGCTCTGGCCGCCGGTGCACCTGCAATGGCGGGAATCTTCTCCGCGGTCGTTGGGGGAGTTGTTACAACTTTTTATCGCGGTGGACATATTTCAGTAAATGGCCCTGCGAAGGGGGTCATTGGTGTTATTCTCTTAGGTATTGTATTGCTTGACGATGGCAGTGGACAGGCTTTCAACTATGTTCTCGCAGCGATCGTCGTTTCAGGTGCTTTACAGACGTTACTTGGAATTTTCAAGCTTGGAAGAATTGCGGATATCTTTCACGGTTCTGTCATTCAAGGATTGCTTGCTGCCATTGGGATTATCATTTTCGCGAAACAAATCCACGTTGCCTTAGGTACGCATTCTGACGGTTCAAACATTGTAGAAAACCTTGTAGATGCAGTACGCATGCTGCCTGAAGCCAACCCATTTGTGGTATTGATTTCGTTGGCGGGTTTATTAATGATCCTATACAATTCCAAGATCACGAATAGGTTCTTTCACTTTTTGCCCGTTCCTATGTGGGTGATCGTGTTATCGATTCCCTTTGTCTATCTATTCAATTTCTTCGAACAACATGAAATTTCGCTGCTTGGTAAAAATTTCACTGTAGGTCCAGAATTGTTGCTTGATATTCCGGACTCCATTACTGAATCCATCATGCACCCAAACTTCGGGAAGATCGGAACATTGGAATTTTGGTCGATTGTTTTCTCCTTACTTATCATTACGAGTATTGAGCATTTGGCAATTGCTAAGGCCGTGGATAAGATCGACCCCTATAAACGAAAAACAGATTTAAATAAGGATCTAACGGGAATCGGTTTGAGTACTATGATTTCTGGTTTCTTGGGAGGTCTGCCAATTATATCTGTGATCATTCGCAGCACCGTCAATATTCATAATGGTGCAAAAACCAAATGGTCCAACATGTATCAGGGCCTGTTGCTATTGTTATTCATTGTGGTCCTAAGTCCCGTAATGCGCCAAGTACCGCTCTGTGCATTTGCCATCCTCTTGGTCCACACAGGCTTTAAACTGGCCTCACCAGCTGTTTTCAAGCAAGTCTATAATCAGGGAATTGAACAATTGGTCTTTTTCTTGGCAACCATGATCATGACCCTATATTCCAACCTTTTGGTTGGGTTATTGGGCGGCTCACTTCTTGTTCTAGTAACGCACATCCTACTGGCTCGTATTCCGGTGCCACAATTCTTCAAATTGGTGTATTCTTCGCGAACGCGCCTCATCTCCCTTCCTGATGGAAGTTTCATATTGAAGGTACGGGGCATTGCCAATTTCCTGGGAATTATCAAGGTCGACAAATTGGTCGCTAACATTCCAGCAGACGCAAACATCAACATTGACCTTTCTGAAACTCGACTTGTGGACATGAGCTACATGGATTACATCGTTGAGTTTTTGAACAAACAACGTGAGTCTGGCGGCAAGGTCTTTATTTCCGGTTTAGACCGCCACATTTCCTCATCCACTTACAACAAAGCGCTGAAATTCATCGTGACGGGTGAAAGTGTAAAACTGAACCACCGTCAAAAGCGACTTCGCAACTTGGCCACCGAGCGGGGCTACAGCTACTCTCGCGAAGTGAATTGGAATACGAGTTATTTGAAGCAATTCCATTTCTTTGAAGTGCGACCAATTGAACGCAAATACAATTGTCTTGTAGGTGGCTACCCAGAACTAGATGTCTCATGGGAGATAGCAGATGTGATCTTCAATGAGGGCCAGGCCTTTACAGCAGAGACCATTAATAGTACGGTTATGGTACTTAAGTTAAACCGTTCGTTACCCATTTTTACCATGGAGAAAGAACGCGCGTATGAAAAACTATTCGATCGCGTGATTGCATTAACTGGGTACAGAGATTTAGAGTTCCAGCTGTTCTCAAAATTCTCGAAAAAGCTCATGATTATGGGGAATAACGAAGATGAGCTTCAGTCATTCTTTACTCCGGAGGTGGTCCAATTCTTCGAGGAACACCAAATCTCTCACATTGAAAGTAATGGCGAATCGCTTCTTATTTTCAATAAGCTTAAACTTGCTCGAACCGATGAAACCATCGAGTTCATTGATTATGGTTTGGAATTAACCCATTTGTTGAACGCTACGGCAAAAGCATAAAGAGCGTTGATCAGGTGTTATTCTACTTTTTCATGGTTAATTTTGCCCCCGAAACGATGCGCACGTACGATTTGATTGTGTGCTCATCATACTGAAAACAAGGCATAGATGAGTATGTTAGGATTGAAATTGCCTACAGATCCACGCTGGGCAAATATTGCAGAGAAGAACATTGAGGAAATCCTTACGGACCACGCTTATTGCGAACAAAAAGCCGCTTCCACTGCCATCAGTCTCATCATTGGATATCCCGAAAAATCTGAATTGGTTGATAAAATGACGGCACTGGCGCGTGAGGAGATGGGGCATTTTCAGATGGTACACAACAGAATCATGCAACGGGGATTAACACTCGGTCGTGAACGGAGGGATGAATATGTGCATGAACTGCAATCGTATTTTCCTAAAGATGGACATAGAGATAAGCGCTTAGCACAAAAGTTACTCATTTGCGCCTTGATTGAAGCACGCTCTTGTGAGCGCTTTAAGGTGTTGAGTGAAAATATAGAAGACCAAGAATTAGCCTCTTTTTATAGTACTTTAATGGTCTCAGAGGCCAATCATTACACCATGTTTATAACCCTCGCTCGTAAGTACTACGGTCGAGATAAAGTGGATCAAATGTGGGAAGGCTTACTTCAGTTTGAAGCTGAGGTCATAGCAAAATTGGGTACGAGTGAACGTATCCACGGATAAGAACCTATTAACACAGAAATAATGAATTCGGAATTAAAGTCAACAGCACTGGAAGCTGTGCACATTGAATTGGGCGCAAAGATGGTGCCTTTTGCAGGTTACAATATGCCTGTACAATACAGTGGGTTGAAGCTAGAGCATCAAGCAGTGCGTGAACGTGCTGGGATGTTTGATGTGAGTCACATGGGAGAGTTTTTTGTAACGGGCCCAGATGCGCTACACTTTTTACAAAAAGTCACCACCAACGACGTAAGTAAATTACTTCCGGGTAAAATCCAATACAGCTGTATGCCAAATGAAAACGGCGGTATTGTTGATGATCTTTTAGTCTATTGTTTCTCTAACGAACACTTCTTGTTGGTCGTGAATGCATCGAACATGGACAAAGATTGGAACCACTTGATGAAGTATACCGAGGGGTTCGATGTCGAATTGCGCAATGAAAGTAGTGCCTATTCGCTTTTGGCTGTACAAGGTCCAAAGGCAACGGAGATCCTACAGACACTTACGGGTGAAAACCTAAGTGAGATCAAATACTATCACTTCGTTATTGGAGAGATCGCTGGCATTTCTGATGTGATCATTTCTGCCACCGGATACACGGGAGCCGGAGGTTTTGAATTGTACGTATTCAATGAAGATGCGAAAAAGCTTTGGGAAGCCGTACTTACTGCTGGCGAGGCGCACGATTTATTGCCTGCTGGACTTGGGGCACGTGATACCTTACGTCTAGAAATGGGCATGTGTTTATACGGGAACGATATCGATGATACCACCAGTCCTTTAGAGGCAGGCTTAGGTTGGATCACTAAATTCACGAAAGATTTCATCTCTTCCGAGACATTCGCTGCTCAAAAGCAAGCTGGTGTTGCGCAAAAGCTTGTAGGCTTCGAAATGATTGATCGTGGAATTCCAAGACACGGCTATGAAATCGCAGACCTCGACGGGAATGTAATCGGCCGCGTAACCTCGGGAACCAATAGTCCGACTACCGGTAAAAATATCGGGATGGGATACGTTCCTGTGAATCTGGCCGCGGAAGGCAGCGAGTTCGCTGTTGTAATCCGAGAAAAGCTCATTAAAGCACAGGTGGTTAAACTTCCCTTTGTGCAGAAATAAGCAATTGAAGAGCGCCCATGGGGCGCTTTTTTTTTGAGCAAAAAAAAAGTAGCGCTGCTTTCCCCCAGCGCTACCTTAACCCAAATACAAACAGAGTGAACGGAAAGACGTTTATGCGTTGATTGCCTCCAATTCAGCTAGGATTGCTTGTCCCGCTGGGTGGTGGCTGTAGCGTTCTAGATATTCATCAACAGCGTAAGTATATTCCTTACATCTGTTGTAATTCAAACATTTCAATTCTCGAACCACACCCGCTTCTGCATCCAAGTAAACCTCAATGACACTTTCAGGATTATTGATTGTGTACAAGGGTTGATTGGCGGTAGCAATTGTGTGTAATTCAGTCATGTGTTTAAATTTTAGTTAAGGATTAATAAAAATCCATTAATATTACGTTGAAAGCAAAAATAGTGTGTTTTTATTGAACCGGAAACAATATTCATGAATTTATTATGCTTTTTGAGTAATGCAGATGAATCACCGCAATACTACCGAAATGACGTATTTTTGCGCAGAATCTATTCAGACCTATGAAAATCGATAAACTGGACAAGCAAATTCTAGAATACCTTGTTAAGGATGCTAGAAAGCCTTTTACTGAAATTGCCAAGGATTTATTGGTAAGCCCAGGAACCATACATGTTCGTGTAAAGAAAATGGAACAATTGGGCGTTATTAAGAGCACTTCTATCAGCGTAGATTACGAGAAGTTAGGATTTGGCTTCATTGCCTATGTAGGGCTCTATACAAAGCGTTCTTTGTCTTCTCCGGACATCATTGAACTCTTAAGAGCAGTTCCAGAAGTAACGGTTGCCCATCTTGCTACAGGGAAGTATGGTATTTTCTGTAAGATTCGTTGCCGCGATGCATCACATGCTAAGGATGTTATTTTCCGAATCAATGACATTGAAGGTGTTGAGAATACTGAGAGCATGATCAGTTTGGAAGAAAGTATTAATTCCAATGCTGGACTCTTGCAGTTGATAATCGACGATAAGTAATTTCTTGATAAAACTTTAAATGAAAACCCCCGCGAGGCGCAGCCTCGCGGGGGTTCTTTTTGGTTTGATTTGCGCGCTTCGCGCGCTACTTAATAGTAGGCAGGTCTACGCACGCCAGTGTAATGTTTAGCGAGACGTATTACTTGTCGGCTGTAGCCGTATTCATTATCGTACCACACATAGAGGATGGCGGTCATTCCGTCCTCAGTTACTTGGGTGGCATGTACGTCGAAGATGCTGGGCGCAGCATTTCCTACGATATCGCTTGATACCAATTCATTTGAGGTATTGTAGTGTATTTGCTCTACTAAAGGTCCGTTCAAGGCAGCGCCTTTTATGGTAGCGAGCAAGTGATCAAGACTGGTGGGTTTTTCAAGTTGAAGATTGAGAATCGCAAGTGAACCGTTTGGAACGGGCACACGTATGGCGTTCGAGGTCAACTTGGATCCAAGTCCAGGAATACATTTATCTACTGCCTGACCCGCACCGGTCTCCGTGATTACCATGTTCATTGCAGCAGCACGGCCTCGTCTGTATTTGCTGTGCATGTTGTCTACAAGGTTTTGATCATTGGTGTAGGCATGAATGGTCTCTAGGTGTCCCTTAGTGATGCCATAGGTGTCGTTCATGACTTTCAAGACTGGGGAGATGGCATTGGTCGTGCAGCTCGCCGCTGATATGATTCGTTCCGTTTTGCCTACAGAATTTTGGTTTACACCATGTACAACGTTTGGAATACCTTTTCCTGGAGCGGTCAATAGGACTTTATCAATGCCTTTGCCTTCGAGGTGTTTGCTTAGGGCAATATCATCGCGAAAAGCACCTGAATTATCGATCAATAATGCATTGTTGATACCGTAGCTTGTGTAATCAGCTTTAGTTGGGTCTGGAGTGGGAATGAAGTATACGGGACGACCATTGACAATAAGCGCCATGTTTTCTTCATCAACAAGAACAGTCCCGGGGAAGTCCCCATGCACTGAATCGATCTTCAGTAGTGAGGCGCGTTTATGTAGACTAGCTGCATTGATGCTACGGACGGCTACAGCGCGCAAGCGCAATTGGTTTCCACTGCCTTCTTGAACGATAAGCTCGCGGGCGAGCAATCGACCAATTCGTCCGAATCCGAACAAAACAACATCTCTAGGTTCTAGGGTAGAGGGACGGAATAAATCACTGAGATTGTTGATGATAAATGCATCTGCGGTGTCCTCACTTAGACGCCATTCATGTGTGAGCTTGCCAATGTCTATTTTGGCATTTTCGATGGCAGTGAGTTTCAATGCTTGCAGCATTTCTAGTGTGTTGTCCACACTAATGGCCTTTCCAACGAAATCGTTTGCGTATTGATGAAGCTCCAAGATTTGGCTCGAGCTCTTATCGCGCAATTGGTTTCTGAAAAGGACAATTTCAACTCCTCGGTTGTAGAATAATTCATGGACACATGCACTGATGTCCACTGCGAGACGTTCGTTATGAATTCGAACGCCTACTTTTTGAGAGTACTCGTTTTGAGCAATCATATGTGAAAGAATAATTGGTGGTTCTATAGGGCAAAGTTACTGCCCAACCTGTGCACGACATAGAATAAAAAGTGTTTTTATAGTATTGTATATGAGGGTTTTATGGAGTTTTCAAAGTGTGTATTTTGGACACTTAGAAGAAAGTTTTTGCCTAAAAAAAGAGCGCGGGCCCAAGGGCCCGCGCTCGGAAATTACCATTCAAACGCGTAGTAATTTGCTTTTCCATTGGGTTCGAACCCTTGTATGAGGACGCCATCGCCGGGATTGAATTGCCGTGCGAGGTTTTCAAATTTTTCCACTTCGTCGATGTAGATATTGTTGAGTTTGATGATGATGAAGTCTTCTGGGATTCCGGCTTTTTCGAATCGGCCACCAACGACTTTGGTCACCCGCACACCATAACGCAAGCCCATTTTACGTTTTTCTGCAGCACTGAGATCTTCCAACTCAGCACCAAAGCTGCGCAGTAACTCTTCTTCTTTGGTCAACATTTCTGTGGTGCCCAATTTGTTTTTCAGCAACAACTCAAACTTCTTGTTTTGACCGTCGCGATTCACAACAATTTCTAGGCGTTCTCCAGGGCGATGTTGTCCTAAGGCTTCGGTCAAATCTGCACCACTTTTTACAGCCTTGCCGGCCACATTAACAATGACATCACCCATTTTAATACCTGCATCGTCAGCAGAACCCCCTTTGATGACGTTCGCAACATAAACGCCGGAATTCATTTTAAGGTCCAATTCAGCGGCCAGGGCAGGTGTAACTTCGTTGTAGTTGATGCCCATAAATGCGCGTTGAACTCGACCAAAATCACGAAGGTCTTTGACGACTTTCATCATAAGATTTGCCGGTACAGCGAAGCTATATCCTTCAAAAGATCCGCTACGGCTAGAGATTGCCGTATTAATCCCCACTAGATCGCCTGCAGTATTTACTAAGGCGCCACCTGAATTTCCGGGGTTTACGGCAGCATCGGTTTGCAAGAAACTCTCAATTGCGCTTTGCTCGTCAATGATATTGATGTCCCGACCTTTGGCCGAAATAATCCCTGCAGTTACGGTACTGGTCAGGTTGAATGGATTTCCTACGGCTAGAACCCATTGACCTAATCGGACCTCATCTGAGTTGGCCACGTTTACGGTTGCTAAATCTGATGCATCAATTTTCAAGAGGGCTATGTCCGTAGTTGGATCTGTTCCGACCAATGTGGCCTTGTATTCATCATTGTTCGCAGTAGCTACTACTATTTCTTTGGCTCCTTCTATAACGTGGTTGTTCGTGACGATATAGCCATCGGATGTGAGAATCACGCCTGACCCAGAGCCCTGTACTTCGAAGCGTTGCGGTGTCGATGGACGGCCAAAGAACAAGTCGTTGAAAGGGTTGTAATAATTCTGCACACGTTCGGCGGTGGTTTTTACATGGACTACGGCTTCCACTGTTTTTTCGGCGGCCTCTACAAAATCGTTTGGCATTGCAGCTGCAGCTGCCGTAAAGTTTGTCCTTTGAATGGGGGTTTGTTCCGCGTGTTCTATTACTACCGTTTTGGAGCCTAACCCTAGCGCATAGGCACCACCCAATGCAATTGCGGCACCGCTAACTGCAGTGAATAGGAATGCGTAAATATTCTTGTTTAGCACTTTCATAGCAATGTGATTTTTAGTTGAAGGTTCTTTATGGTATCTTCAAATTGTACACCAAATCAACGCAGGAGTAGGAGCGAAACGCATAACTTTAACGGCTTTTAACACAGAATGGCCACAACCTTTTATAAATATCACGGCGCAGGCAACGATTTCATCCTTTTTGACAATAGGAATGGAGATGTGGTGCTTACGAACGAAAAAGTGGCAGCCCTTTGCCACCGCCATTTTGGCATTGGTGCCGACGGGTTAATGCTACTTGAAAAGCCAAATCGCGAGGGCGATCATTTTCACATGGTGTATTTCAACTCTGATGGGAATGAAAGTACAATGTGTGGCAATGGTGGCCGATGTATTTCGCTGTTTGCGCATCACCTCGGGATAGTTGAAGACCGTGCGTTATTTACTGCTATTGACGGTCCACATTGGGCTGAGATTCATGGCGAGAAGGTCCGATTAGGTATGGTTGATGCCAGTATCATAACGGAGCGCAATGGGGGCTATTTTATCGATACCGGATCCCCCCATCACATTGAATTACGTCAAGCAGGTCCTGATTTTCATTCGACGGCTCAATCCTTGCGCAATGCTTATGGTGAGGCCGGCTGTAATATCAACTTCGTACAGGCCTGTAATGATGAAATGTCTATTCGAACGTATGAGCGCGGAGTAGAAGGGGAGACCTTAGCCTGCGGCACTGGAGCTACGGCTGCTGCCATTGTTGCTGTAGCGAAGGAATGGGTTTCCGAAGCTCCGGTGAAACTCTATGCCCAAGGCGGCGTCTTAGAAGTTGATTTTAAGGGTGAGGGTCCCTACACAGATGTTGTATTGACAGGCCCCGCTGTTAAAGTATTTGAAGGAACCATCAAACTTTAAACCTATGATACCAGTTGGAGAAATTGGCTTTTTGAGAGCACCTGAGCAATCGGATCTCAAATGGTTGATGCATCTTGAAAACGACATGACCTTGTGGTATGTGGCCACGACAAAAGAACCATTTTCGACCTTAACCATGCAAACGTATCTGGCCCGTCATCAGAGTATAGTGACGGACCAGCAGCTACGCCTCGTCTTAGAGGTAGATGGAGATCCTGTAGGTGCCGTAGATGCCTTTGATTACGACCCCACAGTAGGAAAAGCCGGTGTTGGAATCATTTTAGAAATGAAGCATCGCGGTAAAGGTTGGAGCAAATTAATGCTGGAGGCCTTCGAGAATTATTGTGCTAAGGTGCTAAATATCAAGAATTTGTATGCGCATGTACCCTTGCATAATGAGCCGAGCCTAGCGTTATTTACCGGGTCCGATTATACCATCGTCGGTGATCTTAAAAATTGGATTTGGATGCACGGCAATCATGATGACGTGCGCTTATTTCAAAAACTTCTAGAATGAAAAAAGGGCTCGTAGTTCTCTTTGGGCTTTTGGTGCCTGCAGCGTTGATTTATGTCGTTTATACAGGGTATAATGTGGTCTTTGAACCAAATGTAAATCCTGAAAAAGTGCCTTATGCTTTATATGTTGATGAGGGAACTACCGCCGAAAAACTCTTTGCTACCCTGCTAGAGGACGAGGTTTTACTGGATCCTCAAGGATTTTTGCTATTGGCGAAAAACAAAGGGTTGGCTAAGGTGAAATCGGGACATTATGTCATTGAGGCCGGCATGAGTAATAATACCCTGATAAATTCCTTGAAGGCCGGCCTGCAGCAACCCATTCGTATTACTTTCAACAGCGCCAATGATCTAGAAGATTTAGCAGGGAAGCTTGGAAAGCAGTTGCTAGCGGACAGCGCAGATCTGTACAAAGCGCTGAAACAACCCATGGAGGGCTGGGAAGGTCCATTGGCCATGGGGGCATTCCTCCCCGATACATACGAAGTGTATTGGAATGCTTCCGCAAAATCAATTGCCATGAAGCTGTACCAAAACACCATCGCTTTTTGGACGCCGGCACGCATTAAACAGGCAGAGGCATTGAAGATGACCCCTGGTGAGGTTAGCACTTTGGCCAGTATCGTTATGAAAGAAAGCAGCAAGGCTAGTGATCGACCGCTGGTGGCCCGATTGTATCTCAATAGACTTCAGAAAGGCATGAAGCTCCAAGCCGACCCTACAGTCATCTATGCGTTGAATGACATCAATCCAGATGAACCGGTACGTCGGGTGCTCACCAAAGATTTAAAGTTGGACCATCCCTACAACACCTATATGATCAAGGGCTTGCCTCCTGGCCCCATCTGCGTGCCTGAAAAAGCAGCTTTATTGGCTGTTTTAGAGGCACCTAAGCATGATTATTTATTCATGTGTGCGAATCCAGATAACCTGGGCTATCATGCGTTTGCGCGCAATTACGCCGGTCATTTAATCAACCAACGTCGTTGGACGCAATATTTGGATTCTCGTAAAATCTACCGATAATGGGTACCATTATATCTGCAAAAGAGGCGAGGTCACTGCATGGAACAGCTGTGTTTTGTGATGTTGTGGCCGGACCTAATGCGGAAGCGATATACGCCGAGCGGCATGTTCAGGGCGCCACTTGGGTAAACTTGGAAACGCAGTTAAGTGCCCCTTATACGGATGCAAAAGATTTGGGTCGTCATCCATTGCCTCATCCGGAGGATTTTATCCGAACCCTAGAATCGCTTGGGATTTCTCAGAAGTCTAAAGTGGTATTATACGACAGGACCTCTGGAGTGATGGCAGCGGCCCGCATGTGGTGGATGTTACGCTCTTTAGGACACCAGGATGTTGCTGTGGTCGATGGAGGGTTAAACGCCTTGATAGAGGCGGGTATTCCGACGGATTCCGGTGAACATTCAACGGAACGCGCGCACTATCACTCAGGACATCGTCCCACCTGGCAGTGGCCGCTCATTGAGATGGAAGCTATCGAATCAACTGTTTCAGAAGGGGCTGTATTGGTAGACGTGCGCGCTGCTAAACGCTATGCAGGGCTGGAAGAGCCAATTGATCCTATTGCGGGTCATATTCCTGGAGCAATTAATTTGCCTTTAACAGAGGTTCTTGAGAATGGCCATTTCTTAGCGCCACAAGCATTGAAAGAACATTTTGCTGGGCTAGCAAATAGGGAAGTCATCATGCATTGTGGATCCGGAGTGACGGCCTGCCATTCCATCTTGGCGATGGTGCATGCTGGGTATCCCGTGCCTACTTTGTACAATGGCTCTTGGAGTCAATGGTGTAGGAATGATTTTCCTCGGGTAGGGCAGTAGAACAAAACAGCCCGCCGGAGGCGGGCTGTCACTTATAACCTATGAAATCGGAAGGTCTACATTTCTGAAGACCAATTCTCCTTCGAAAGCATCGAGCAGTATTACATCGTCTGCTTGGACTTTACCCGCTATTATCTCCTTACTCAAGGCATTCAGTACTTCATTTTGAATAGCGCGTTTCACAGGGCGAGCTCCGTATTGTGGATCAAAGCCCACCGTGCCCAGGTGTGCAATGGCTTCTTTCGTCGCCTCAAGCGTAATGTTCTGCTCATGGAGGCGTTGTTTTACGGCATCCAGCTGCAAGCCCACAATTTGGGCCATCTCGCTTCGGTCCAGGGGACTAAAGACACTAATCTCATCAATTCGGTTCAAGAATTCTGGTCGCACCACCTTTTGCAATAAACCCACAAGCTCCGGTTTGAGTCTATGCATCAATGTTTCGTAGTCTTGGCCTTCATATTGCTCGATTGCTTCGTTAATGATGTGTGATCCAATGTTGCTGGTCATGACCACTAACGTGTTCTTAAAGTTCACTGTGCGGCCTTTATTATCCGTTAATCGACCATCATCCAATACTTGCAGAAGTATATTGAAGGTATCAGGGTGTGCTTTTTCAATTTCATCCAAAAGGACCACACTGTAAGGCATGCGACGAACCGCCTCAGTAAGTTGCCCCCCTTCATCGTACCCCACATATCCTGGAGGCGCACCGACTAATCGGCTAACACTGTGCTTCTCTTGGTATTCACTCATGTCAATGCGGGTCATCGCACTTTCGTCATTGAATAAATAGGAGGCAAGTGCCTTGGCCAATTCGGTTTTCCCAACCCCCGTAGTCCCTAAAAACAAGAAACTTCCTATGGGCTTGTTGGGATCACCCAAGCCAGCGCGTGATCGGCGTATGGCATCACTCACGGCAGCAATCGCTTCGTTTTGTCCTACAACGCGTTTGTGCAATTCTTCTTCCATGCGTAAAAGCTTCATTCGCTCGCTCTCAAGCATCTTCTGCACGGGAATTCCAGTCCAACGGCTTACCACTTCGGCAATGTCTTCAGCGGTTACCTCTTCTTTAATCATGCTGCGCTCACTGTTCTCCAGGGCTTGTTCTGCTGCGTCCAATTCTTTTTCGGCCTCCTGCATCAACCCATAACGTATCTCAGCAACACGTCCATAGTTTCCGGCACGTTCCTCGCGTTCCGCTTCCAACTTAAATTGCTCAAGGCGCTCTTTGATTTCTTGAATACGTTCAGCACTATTTTTCTCGCGCTCCCATATTGCGTTCAGGGCATCGCGCTGCTCATACAACTCACTAAGCTCAGACTTAATGACCGCCAATTTCTTCCGGTCTTCTTCTCGCTTTATCCCTTCTTGCTCAATCTCAAGCTGAAGGATTTTCCGATCTAGGATGTCCAATTCTTCTGGCTTCGAATTTATTTCCATTCGAATCTTCGATGCTGCCTCGTCCATGAGGTCGATTGCTTTATCCGGAAGGAATCGGTCACTGATGTAACGCGTACTTAGTTCTACGGCACTGATCACGGCTTCATCTTTGATACGGACCTTGTGATGGGTTTCATATTTTTCTTTAATGCCCCGGAGAATACTAATACTGCTCTCTTGGTCGGGTTCTTCGACCATCACTTTTTGGAAGCGTCGTTCAAGGGCTTTGTCCTTCTCAAAGTATTTCTGGAATTCGTCCAGGGTAGTGGCCCCTATAGCGCGCAGCTCTCCTCGTGCAAGAGCGGGCTTCAAGATGTTTGCAGCATCCATTGCGCCTTCGCTTTTTCCAGCGCCCACGAGCGTATGAATTTCATCAATGAAGAGCAGGATATTGCCGTCGCTATTGGTAACTTCTTTCACAACCGCTTTTAAGCGCTCTTCGAATTCACCTTTGTACTTCGCTCCAGCAATCAGAGCACCCATATCCAAGCTGTATACGGTCTTATCTTTTAAATTTTCCGGAGCGTCGCCACTTAAAATTCTTTGGGCCAAACCTTCAGCTATGGCTGTTTTTCCTACACCCGGTTCTCCGACGAGTATCGGGTTGTTTTTGGTGCGTCTTGAAAGGATTTGGAGCACCCTACGAATTTCATCTCCACGGCCAATAACAGGGTCTAGCTTCCCCTCTTCAGCCATTTTGTTGAGGTTCTTCGCGTATTTATCAAGACTATTATAGGTGTTCTCAGCGCCTGAGGTATTTGCATTGCGGCCTTTGCGCAAGCTTTCAATAGCCCCTTTCACAAGGGTTTGATTGAACCCGGCATCGTTTAGCATTTTTCCAGCTGAACCTTTGTCGAATAGTAAGGCCAGCAAGAGGTGTTCGGTTGCTACATAATCATCCTTCATTTGGTCCGCGAGCTGAATCGCTTTTTGAAGTACGAAGGCCGCTTCACGCCCCATATATGTTTCACCTGATGAAGTTTGGGTGGGCAATCCATTAACGGCGGCATCAATGGCAGTAGTTAATCGGTCCAATTGAATCTCTCCTTGCTGCGCCACGTAGGGTATGACACTTTGATCTTCTATTAAAAGGGCTTGAAGCAAGTGAAGTGATTCCACTTGGGGATGGTTATGGTCTGTGGCCAAAAATTGCGCTTTCGAAATAACGCTTTGGCTTTTAGTAGTGAACTTATCTATATTCATAGTAATAGGGTTGAGGTTCGCTAGACAGAATCAAATGACGTACCATTGGCCTTTAATAATCTCAAGGAAGACAGACTGTCTGAAGACCAGTGATTTAGCGGTAAAGTTGTCGTGAAACTGCTTTAATTGCTGTCAATATTTCAGCAAAAAAAAACACCCCCGCTTTCTCCGAAGAGAAGAGCGAGGGTGAAAAAAAAAACTATTTATTGATTACTCTACAATTAATCGCTGTACGTCTGTACCGATCGGTGTAACGGTTTCGACTAAGTACATACCTGAAGCCCAGCTCTGTGTATCAAGCGTGAAGGTTTGAATGCCTTCGTTACCATGCACGGTTCTTGTTTCAATAAGCTGTCCTTGCGTGTTTCTCACAGTTATTGTGATATCTGCAGGGCTCTGGAAGCTAACCGGTAATTGCGCATAACCTGTTGTTGGGTTAGGATGGATGTTACCCACTCCAATGTTGGTTTCCAATTCTTCTTGACCTACGACATAGATTTTGTCGGTTTCATCAGTTTTGTAGAAACAGAAGTCGTCAATTGCCCATCCAGCTTTGTTAATGGTTTCATCAGAACCAAATCTAAATCTAAAGATGGCGTTACGGGCGGTATCAACTTGGAGGTTGATTTTTGCTTGCTCCCAACCGTTACTCAAACCAGTCCATCCTGGTTTGTAGATATCTAGCGCAGTTACAAAGCTTGTGTTGAACCAAGTCGCGCCAAATAAATTGGTACCAACGGAATGCCAAGAAATACCACCATCGAAGGTTACATCCACAGTACCACCATCATGGTAGATTTCGGTAGAGAAGGCATGCATGAACTCGTAAGTATAGGTCTGTCCTGAATCCAATGTGAATACTGGCGTGTACAGGGCAGAAGAATCACGCTTCTTGTAGTTCGAATCTAGATCGGTCATCCACGCATTGTTGCCCGAGAATGCACCTACGAGAGGAGCAACAGCTGGTGTTCCTTCTTCCCAAGCAGTCAAGCCATCCTTAACAAAGGCATTTAGCGTTAACCAAGGTGCTAGTGAAGGATCTTCGAAGTCGTTACAGTAGCTACTATCTACAGACATAACAATCTTGTCAAGCACCGTGATATCTGCACAAATTTGATCATCTGATGGATCATTATCTGGCTTGCTATCCGGACGAGAAGTACGAACACAGATATTGTGTACGCCGCTCGTTGGACTAATCCAATCCTGGTTGAATTCGTACCATGCTGATTTACGAGGAATCAATGGTGGGTTGAATACTACCATTTCTGGTGTCGTCCAAGTAGTACCACCGTTGGTCGAGAACTCAACTAAACAGCTGTCCAATACTTTCGCACCTGTATTCTTGATATTTACTTTCAAGTGGTTGTTTTGATCAGGAACGGGTAAGTACTCTATTGTTGTTACCTCTATTGGTGCGGCACTATTTTGTGGCGGGATGTAAACTTCAACTTTATCGAAGTTCCAGCCATCTTTATTACCTGATGAAGTTTTCAATCGTGCACGTAAAATCAGCGGTGCTTGAGAGAAGTTCCATCCAGCAAGTGGCCAAACAGAGGTTTGTGTACCGATATTACCTACCCAAGCATTACCAAGCGCGGCAGTACCAGTATTGTACCAGTTGGTACTAACAACGTTTTGTGGATCCCAGAATCCTAGATTATTCCAAGTACCACCACCTTGCCACTCGATGACGGCTTGGTCACCAGGGCCAAGGTCGATGTCGTGAACCAATTTGAGTTCTGCACCAGCAATGGTATCGAAGCCAATGAAGCGAGGGAAGTAAAGGAATTCCTCCACCTGACCCGGCATGTTCGCATTGGGACGAGAAGCATAACCGTTCTTGCTGTTTAATGCATTGATGGCATCTACCTCCCAAAGATTCAAATCTCCCGCGACGAAGAAACCAGAAGAATCACCACTGTTACAAGATTCAAAATCGTCTACGAAACCTTGTTGGATGTACAATTCTGGCCATCCCGCAGATCGAGTGTATGAAGAATCATTCCAGTTGCTGTTATCACCAGTTTTATCCGTCCAAGCATATACTTCGAACGTTCCTACAGGCCAAGTTACCGTATTGGTGTTGTCCGTAGCAATAGCTGTAGAACCGGCAGCAACAGAGGAAGAATAGGTAAAGTTATACGTTGTGCTAACCCCCGCATTTACACCACACGTAGGGGTTACAGTGTAGTAAATTGGGATATTAGATTGAGCGTTTTTACCGAAGTTGCGCAGCTTGAATTCTGCTTTTAAACCGGCTGCACCACCTACAAGGTTGATACGAGCGGCAGGATTTTCGATGTTAATTACACCAACATCTGTCGCTGCTTTGTCGTAAATGACGATATCATCAAAAGCGATATCCGCTGCAGTACCGAAGCCTGATTTTTGAGCGATAAAGCGAAGTTTTACTAAATCACCTCCATTACTCAAATCAACCTCATAGAATGACCATCCGTCTTTCTCATCTGTAAGAGTAGTAGTATAAGGAGTCATCGGGTTCGACCACTCATTTTCACCATCTTTTATCCATTGTACACGAATAGCGCCGATATCACTTCCGTACATGTGGTGACGGAATTGAAGAACGGGTTTCGTCATACCTGTTAAGTCGAGACATTTCGAAACAAGGGTTGCTGAAGCAGGGCTCGTTCCATAATCACCTTCCGCGACTAGGTAATTGCCTTTACCACCAGCTCCTGTAATCGGTCCAGAACCAATTGTTGGTGTCCATTTGGTCCCCGCCATAAAGGCATAATCACCTGAATTACTAGCAGGAATAGGAGTCCATACATTCGTTGGGAATGATCCTGGGTTAGCAGCCGTATTGACACCTGGTGTCGTACCTGGGCCGTCAAAGTCTAATACGTAAGGGAACGTGGTGTAAGGTTCTTCGTGAACGATACGAATAGGACCAATGGAGTCATTTGTATTTGTTGAATCTCCGGGTTGCTCTGTATACACTCTAATGTCGTAAATACCGTATCCACTCAAGTTTGGTCCCGTAGCAAAGGAGAATAAAGTTGAATCTCCGGTTTCTAGAAGCTTATTAGTTATGTATTCCGTATGCGTTGTATTGGTCGTTGTTCCCGATGTATTGGTGAAATCTACATCCCATGTGACAGGAACACTATCCAATGTGGTACAACCATTATTTTGGATCCACAGATCAATCAATTCATTGTTGCTGTATGAACAGTAACCATTTTCAGGATTGAATACATCACGCAATGCTACATCGTAAGGTTCTGGTTCATAGACGCGAATGTTGTCGATGGCAACATCACCTTTCAAGGCGTTGCCACGGTTCACAGAGAAACGAAGACGAACATAATCTCCGGTAATATCATTCAATGCAACCGAGAATGTCTTGTAAGGATCTGATGATTTCGTTTGTTGTTGGCCATCAATACGTGCAAGCCCAGTGTACGATGATGAGTTAAAGCCAGTATCCGCAGTGATTGCAAGGAAATCGATGTGTGCACCGTACATGTGGTAGTCAAACTCAACCACGGCACAATTGTAGCTTCTCAAATCTAAACAAGGAGTAATAAGGTGGGCTTTATCATTGATGGACCCTTGCTCGGCCTCTGTGTAGAGGTATTTACCGTTACCATTTGAAGAGGCATCACCATCTGGCCCCGTCAAGTTTGTCGATGTTGACCCGGTGCGAATAGACCATGCAAAACCGACGGTATTTTCGTTAGGGATAGCTTTCCAGTTTAAACCGTTTGGTGGGTTTTGATCCGGGAAGTTACCGCGGTGCGTCACCCCTGTTGCCCCTGTACCCGAACCGGCAACCCAATACTGGGTATCCTCAAAGTCCTCCTCGAGTGGGAGTAAGGTTGAATAAGGGAATGAAGTACCCGTTGTGGTTCCACAAATAGGCGGCAATGCGGCATCACGCCAGAACTTATAAGTTGTGTTTTGAGCTGTTTCAAGCGGATCGCGCACCACGTTTGGACACGCACAGTCGAAAATACGTACGTACCATTCGATGGTATCACTAACGCCGATATTATTGAAACTATAGGTGTATTGAGATGAATCGGGACAGTTTGATGAGAATGAAGAAGACATCAAAGAATCGGTCCATGCACCCCAGCCTGAACCGCTGTAATCATAACGGCGGAAATAAATGCGCATACTATCTACACCAACATTGTCTTTCCCTTTAACGCGTACATCTTGCGTTGGCATGTAACGTGCACCATTTGGCTTGGCTTGAACGCTCACGTTGATCCAATCCAATGTTGGTGGCTCCAATTCACAAGGTGCACCTTCTACCATCAAATTGTCCACAAACCAACCTGCCAAAGACGCTGGAGATGGCGTACCGGTTTTGTTGGTCATAATAAAACGGATTTTACACTGAGAATACCCGTATTGCGAGTTGGTGTTGTCGTAATCTCCAAGATATGAGCTCAAATCAAAGGTTTCTCGTGCCCACCAAGTATTCGTTGGTGTTGTACCTGTATTTGAGTTTCCAATGGTAGGACCTTGCCAATAAGGCGATAAAAGGGCAGAAGGGTAGGAAAGTTCATTGAACCATCCTTGCGAACTAAACTGCGGGCTTTCCCCTTGGTAGTGTGTACCCGTTAGGTTGACCCAAGTTTGACCATTGTCCTTTGACATCTGGATGTACGCCTTCTGGATGTAACGAATCTTACAAATGTGATCAAACGTAAAACGCACATTTGTGTACGTGATCGTCGAAAATGCATCTGTTTCGAAGATGATCGAATCACTCGAATAAATCTGAGTGTGGAATGACATGGTACCTGTGGTTTTCAAGTAGGCCGTGTCGTTCCAAGATCTTGTGGCATTGGCGGAGTCGGTGTTGTAATTCGCCGCAATTGAATCAGCGCCTAATGTGCCATCGAAGTTTTCCGTGAACACAGTATCAATTGGGGGAGCAAATTGCGCAAATGCAGCAGGTGCTGCTAAGGCAATTAAAAGTACAGCTAGTAAGCTTTTCTTCATTCTTAACGCGTTTTGTTAACGTAGTGTAACGAGTATTTACAAATATATAAAAATGGCGATGCGCCCGACTTTCAGCCGGAGAAAAGTGTGAGAAAATTGAGTTAACGAAAGGATAGAGTTTGTGAATTATTTGACGTTGAAATAAAACACGCGTTTCCCTTCCAAGAAAAGTTCCAATAAATCATTTCTTTTCACGGGACCAACTCCCGCCGGAGTGCCGGTGAAAATCAAATCTCCCGTTTTCAAAGTAAAGTATTTAGAGACGTGGCTAATAATCTCGTTAACAGGGAATAACATCATTGATGTGTTGCCCTTTTGAACGGTTTCTCCGTTGATGTTTAGGTGAAAATCAATGTTCTGAATGTCTTTACCGAGTGAATCGAGCGGGAAAAATTTGGAAACGGCTGCAGATCCGTCAAATGCCTTCGCTTTTTCCCAAGGCAACCCTTTCTCCTTGCAATCCGCTTGCACATCTCGAGCGGTAAAATCGATTCCTAGGCCAATTTCGCTGTAATATTTGTGCGCAAATCGGGATTCGATATGTTTTCCCAGTCGATTAATCTTGATGACCAGTTCAATCTCATGGTGCACCTCGTTAGTGTGCTCAGGTATAAAGAATGGATGCTTTTTGAGTAAGAGTGCCGTTTCAGGCTTCAAGAAAACAACGGGTTCATCAGGGATGGGATTATTGAGTTCTTCAGCATGCTTCGCATAATTCCGTCCAATGCAAATAATCTTCATGTTTAAGCGCCTTTATTGAATGATTTTAATCGAATTTTAGTCAGTACCTGTTTCGTGTATAAGGGAAAGTCGGCATTTTGAATCCAGCTGTAGTAACCTGGATTTTCCTCAAGAACACTTGCAACCGTTCTGCCGCGGTACTTACCAAAAGTAAATACCTCAATTCCCTGGTCATTGTAAGCAATGAATCCTGCGAAATCCGCAACTTTTTGGCGATTTGAGAAATCGGACAAGAAATTCATATCATTTTGAAGCTCTTCGTATTTGTCCAATTGTGCTTTCAACACCTCGTAGGTAGCCAGTACATCCGCCTCCGCACTGTGAGCATCTTCAAGAGACTTTCCGCAGTAAAATTTGTACGCTGCGGTCAGTGTGCGCTGCTCCATCCTGTGAAATATGTTTTGGACGTCTACAGCTTTGCGTTTGCCCATGTCAAATTCTACTCCAGCACGCAAGAATTCTTCTGCCAGTAATGGTATGTCGAATTTGTTGCTGTTATACCCAGCGAGATCACTGTCATTGATTAGCGCATTGATGTTTTGTGCCAAATCTGAAAATGTTGGTTTTTCCGCAACATCTTTGTCGTAAATTCCATGAACTGCAGATGCTCCAGGTGGTATTGGAATGGTCGGATTGACCCGCCAAGTATGAGTTTCTTCTTTGCCGTCAGGGTGAACTTTGTGGACACAAATCTCAACGATACGGTCATTAGTGACATTAATCCCCGTTGTTTCGAGGTCGAAAAAACAAATGGGTCGGCTGAGCTTTAAATCCATGGTTTTGGTACTTGTGTTAATGAAAAAGCCACCCTAATGGGCGGCTTTTAAAGTTAATTCAAAACTAGTTAATGTTCCTAGAATTCTCGGTTTAAATCCCAAGCTTCTAGATACTCTGCAACACGTTTTACAAACATGCCTCCTAAGGCACCATCTACAACGCGGTGGTCGTAGCTGTGGCTAAGGAACATTTTATGTCTGATTCCAATCATGTCGCCTTCAGGGGTTTCTATAACCGCAGGCTTTTTAACTATCGCGCCAGCCGCCATAATGGCCACTTGGGGTTGATTGATGATTGGAGTACCTAGCACATTGCCGAAGGTTCCTACGTTCGTCAAGGTATACGTACCGCCAGAAATCTCATCCGGTTTCAAAGCATTGTTTCGAGCACGGTTAGCCAAGTCATTCACTGCTTTGGTTAAGCCAAGTAATGAAAGTTGGTTCGCATTTTTTACAACGGGTACGATCAGGTTGCCTGAAGGAAGAGCCGCAGCCATTCCTACGTTTATGTGTGGATGCTTAATGATTTTTGTTCCATCGACACTAACATTAATCATCGGGAAATCTTGGATTGCCTTGACGATGGCTTCCATGATGATTGGTGTGAAGGTGATTTTCTCACCGTGTTTTTTCTGGAATTCGTTTTTCACCTTGTTTCTCCATTGTACCACTTTGGTCATATCCGCTTCGACGAAGCTGGTTACGTGAGGAGAGGTATGAACAGAATTGACCATGTGGTCGGCAATAAGCTTGCGCATTCTATCCATTTCAATGATTTCAGCACCAGGTGCCGGAGTAATAGCAGGAGCTGAAGGAGCAGGAGCGCTTGCAACAGGTGTTGATGCAGGGGGCGCTGCGACTGGAGCTGCAGCAGCTTGTGATTTGCGTCCTCCTTCAAGATAGGCTACAACATCATGTTTCGTAACTCGACCATCTTTACCTGAACCTGCAATCGCATCTAGCTCACTTTGGCTAAGGCCTTCTTCTTTGGCCATAGAACGAACCAGAGGAGAATAGAAACGTCCATTCGAGTTTTTGGAAATAGGCCCGCCATCCTTTGGAGCCGCTATTGGTGCGGCGGTCGCGGTGGCGGCCGCTATGTCTTTTTCAATGGTTTGAGCAGCTTGGGCTGCTGGGCTAGCCACCGGTGCAGCCGCCGCTTGGGCTGGTGCAGTAGGAGCAGGAGCGTCGCCAGCTGCTTCGGTTTCGATGATCGCGATAGGTGCTCCCACCGCCGCAACATCATTTACTTGTGCTAGGATTTTAACAATAGTTCCGCTGACGGGAGAGGGGACTTCGCTGTCCACTTTGTCGGTCGCAACTTCTACGATGCTTTCTTCCGCATCGATGGTGTCGCCTTCATTTTTAAGCCAGTTGGTAATGGTGGCTTCGGCAACACTTTCTCCCATCTTGGGAAGGATCAATTCAAACTGAGCCATTGAATTCGTGTTTTTCTACTGCTCGAATTTACGGCAAAATCTCGCGATAACAGCGAACGATTATTTTTTGCTCAGCTTCCAAAGCTGCTTCCAGTCCCCGCTAATGGTCGCTTCTCTTGCATAGTTGATAACTAAAGCTTTTGCACTTTGTGAAACGTCTAAATTTTTGGGAATTCCAGTGCAGATATTGAAAATCGGAGGGGGTGTATTCGGAAGGTTAAAATTTTGTGCATCCTCAACGGAATACCCAACGAGTGTTTTCTTCCCGGTTAAGAGAGGGAGGATATTTTTCAATGTATTGGTCCATAGTTTATTACGTCCCATGGTGAAGCAGATTGGAGCGCTTAAGGGCAGCGTAATTGCCAAGAACACCGGAAGTAAAATACTCATGGTTCGTTTTTGACGTAGGTATACCGCATTTGCCGTTTGGAATACCGATCCACCGTAGGCTTCGCCTTGGGTTAAGCTACTGTTAGAGCCA
The DNA here is from genome assembly GCA_964397915.1 of uncultured Polaribacter sp. Classification (GTDB taxonomy): domain Bacteria; phylum Bacteroidota; class Bacteroidia; order Flavobacteriales; family Schleiferiaceae; genus UBA10364. Next base: position 44,342 of record CAYNLA010000003.1, read on the forward strand.
ACCAAGAAATTGCCTTGTCTCAGGAAGGTCTTAATGGCACATTTTTGACCAACTTCTGCCATGATGCACATGAGTTCCGCATTACTCATGATGGAACTGTCGACAACGCATTCATTGATTTGATGCAATTCGACGATGCTCTTGATTTGTTCTATAGTTCTTGAAGGATCCTCGTGATGTATGAAAAGTGATGGAGATATGTTTCGTTCCGCCAAGAGTTGTTCGAGGTCCAATTTCCTTTGTTTTCCTCCGACAAATAATACACGCGGTCGTCGCAACGGCTTCGCAAAGAATTCACGTTTCGTAAGCCATTCGAGCAGCGTGCGCCACGCTAGAACTGCGAATGTTCCGCCGGATGCTCCAAGGACGAGCAATGCACGCGAGAAACGCAGATCTTCGGGAAGCAGTCCATATCCAAAACCTAAAAGTAGGGTAGCAATGATCATACTTCGGACGACGCTCGAAGGACGGGCATGTTTTGAGTAGGTGCCGCTAAACCACAACCCTAGGATCCAAACGAGTACGTAACTACCCTGTACATAATAGGTGTAGGTGTCCGGGTAGGAGCCGCCATTAATGAATCGATGGTTGGATTCCCAATATTGTTTGATTTGCTCCAGGGTGAATGCTAAGGCTGCGGCATCGAAAAGGGGAGCGGCTGCGCTTCGGCCTAATCGGGCCAAGATGGCTAATCCCGCACGTAGGTAAATGCCTGTGTAAATAAGCAAGGTGTAGGCGAAGGCTGAACTGCCACTAAATTGTTTTCGGGCGAATATGACCATGGCCTGATAGAACATGCGTACATAATTCATGCTGCCTCTCTTGGTGCTTTCGCCCTTGTAGTGAATGATTTGACTCTCGGCGAGGTAATGGTTTTCCTTTCCAGTTTTGAGCAATTCGTAGCTCAAGTCAATGTCCTCTCCGTACATGAAATAGCGTGGATCGAAACCGCCAACTTTACGGAGCAGGTCTGTAGGGACCATCATAAAACAGCCTACGAGCACTTCGACTTTATGATTTTGGTCAGGGTCCAAGTGCCCTAAATGGTATCTTGAGAATACAGGCGACTTTGGGAATAGACGCGAGAGCCCTGAAATTTTAAAAAGGGCCGTCATTGGTGTTGGAAGGCCACGCTTGCTTTCCGGCAAAAATTGGCCAGAACCATCAATTCCCTTTATCCCCAAACCGCCTACCTCGGGGTGCGCTTTTAAATAATTCAAAGCCACCTCAAGCGTATCTTCTTGAAGAACGGTATCGGGGTTTAATATGAGGGTGTATTGTCCCTTGGCAAGCTCAAATCCTTGGTTGTTGGCTTTTCCAAAACCTACATTTTCAGAATTGTCAATCCATTGAACTTTTGGGAAATAGGATAAAACTTCATCTCGACCGGAATCTGTGCTGGCATTATCAATGACAATGGTTTCAAAGCTGAACGCAGTTTGGCTGCGGTAGATGCTGTCCAAACACTGGGTCAAAAACGCTTTGACGTTGTAGTTGATGATGACAATACTTAAATCCACTATTTCGGCAAGCTTTGTTCGTATGGAATTCGGTGTTGGATGCTTCTTCCGAGGGTTACTTCGTCTGCAAATTCTAGTTCGTCTCCAACGGCAATACCTCGTGCAATAGTCGTAAGATTCACGTCGAAATCCTTGACTTTACGGTACAAATAGAAATTTGTTGTATCTCCTTCCATGGTTGTGTTTAGTGCGAAAATGAGCTCTTTGATTTCACCTTCCTGTATGCGTTCTATAAGGGAAGATATGGTCAAGTCGCCCGGTCCAATTCCGTCCATCGGCGAGATCAAACCTCCCAAAACGTGGTATTTCCCTTGGAAACCACCCGTATTCTCAATGGCCATTACATCGCGTACATCTTCAACGATGCAAATGGTGGTTTCGTCTCTTTTGGGAGAAGCACAAATACTGCATTGGTCAGTATCGGAGATGGTATGGCAAGTTTTGCAAAACGTTGTATTGTCCCGTAGATCCATGAGTTTTTCCGCGAGCATGTGAGTTTGCTCTGCCGGGCGGCGCAATAAGTGCAATGCTAAACGCAAGGCAGTTTTCTTACCTATACCTGGCAACCTGCTGATTTCTTCAACAGCAGCCTCTATTTTTCGAGAAGAGAAATTCATGTGCTTTCAAAAGTAAGGGATTGCGCATATTTGTGAACATGAACTACACGCTCTTTTTAACCCTTTTATTGGCCTATGTGGCTGTATTAGTTGTCGTCGGCCGTATTACGGCACGTGGCGGCTCGAATGAAACCTTTTTTACGGCGGGTCGAAATGCCAATTGGCTCTTAGTCAGTTTTGGTATGATAGGGGCATCCTTGTCGGGAGTTACCTTCATAAGTGTACCTGGCTGGACGGCAAATTCGGGATGGACCTACATGCTCATGGTTTTTGGGTACTTGATAGGCTATGCCATCATCGCATTCGTACTATTACCGGTCTATTACAAGCACCGTGTCATTAGTATCTATTCTTATTTGGGCGATAAATTGGGCACCGAAAGCTATAAGACCGGCTCCGCTTTTTTCTTGATTTCCCGCATTATCGGTGCTTCGGCCCGATTGTACATCGTCACCATGATTGTCCAATTAACCATATGTGACGCTTTTAATGTTCCGTTCATTGTTACAGCTATGATTGTATTGGTAATGATTGCTGTTTACAGTGCCTCTGGTGGCATCGCGACCATCGTTATTACCGATACGTTGCAAACAACGCTAATGCTTTTGGCTACGGGGTTGGCGTTGTATTACGTAGGCAATGCGGTGGTAGAACAAGAGCAGGGTCTATGGGCCTACATAGCATCAAGCGACCAATTCTATTTGATTGAAGAGGGCACAGCTCGTGCTTGGTGGAAACAGGTTTTAGGCGGAATGTCTATTGCGGTCGCCATGACTGGACTAGATCAAGATATGATGCAGAAAAATCTCACAGTTCGCACCTTGAAGGGCGCACAAAAGAATATGATTTTATTAGGTATCACCCTCATTTTTGTGAATGCCTTGTTCTTAAGCTTGGGAATTTTCTTGACAGACTATGCAGCACAGAATGGAATCGCTGCCACTGGGGACCAGTTATTTGCTCAGGTTGCTACAAGCAGTGCCATGCCGCCGGTTTTAGGTGCAGTTTTCTTCCTAGGGCTTTTGGCAGCTGCGTTCTCGAGCGCTGATAGTGCCTTGGCATCTTTGACAACCGCCTTTTGTGTCGACTTCTTGGGACTTAAAGAACACGAAAGCACAGCAAAGCGCAATAAGGTTTATATAGGATTTATGGTCATTATCCTTCTGGTAATGATAGGCATCTACCAACTTCAGGAAGAAACCATTATTTCAACGCTTTTCACTGCTGCTGGATACACCTATGGTCCATTACTTGGCCTCTTTGCATTTGCTTTATTGACAAAGCGCAAAATCAAACATTGGGGTGTGTTGGCTGTGGCTATAATCTCCCCGTTCTTGGCTTATGGACTCAGTCTATGGGCGCCAACTGTGGGATATACTATCGGATTTGAGTTACTCCTTTACAACGGAGCGATGACTTTCGTGGGCGCCTGGCTCATTAGCCAAGCACCCTCAAAAGTTTAGTGTAGGATGGCAATGCGCTCCGTGCGCTTCGTGCCATTATTGGTGATTTCCAATAAGTAACTTCCTGCCGGTAAATGCTGGTAGTCCAAGGTTAATACTCCTTCTACACGTGCAAAACTACTCATGGAGATAGCTGCACCACTAAGGTCGTTGAGCTGAACCTCCACGGTACCTTGAACAGTGCCCAGATCAAGTTGAATCAAACCATTAGACGGGTTCGGGTAAAGGGTCCAATGGTCACCTTCCAAAGCTTCAATACCAATATTGTTGTAGGTCGTAGTCGTTTGGTCTGTCCCACAATCGGTTACTACGGTCAATGTAATGGTGTAGGAAGCACCGCCGGTAGCATAGGTATGCACAGGATTTTGTGTGGTATCCGTTGTACCGTCACCAAAGTCCCAAAGCCAAGAAGTTGGATTAGGGGTGCTTTGATCCGTGAACTGGTATGTAGTTCCAGAAGTAAGTGCAAGACCAAACTTCGCATCGAGCTTAGGACCCGGTATTAATAAGGCGCTATCTGCTACAAAGGTGTAAGCGTTATAGTAGTTGTATTCCAAATCGTAGTTGCTGCTTAGGTTCAAGGTCGTTTGATGCGGTCCCATACCCAAGAAGGTTGACGTTAACGACGATCCTTGACGGTTCAACGTGAAGTCTCCGCTCAACGTAGTATCTGATGTTGTGAGCTCAAATCCAAACGGTACATCTTCACAAATGGTTGCAGGCAATTGCAGTGAAGCAACTGATGGAGTACCCCCAAGATCGATGACGCGAATGTTGTCCAAATAGAGGTTGTTTCCGTAGCCACAAACACCCATGAATTGGAACTGAATAAAGTCCGAGGCGAGGTTGCCGAGTGCTACAGTATCCGTGCGCCAATCCGATTTTCCAGAAGGAACATAGGTAGAGTTGCTTGTACCAGCAGTGGCTAGGTCTGCGTTTCCTTTTAAATATAGTGTGTCGTAGCTCGAGCCACAGTCAGTACTCACCAACACGGCTAAGGTATCTGCATAGCTAGTAGAGTAGGGAGCGTAACTGATATCAAACATCAAGGTTGGATTACTATAACCACTTACATCGAACTTGGGACTTTCGAGGTAATCCACGGCACCGGTACTGCTGTAGTTGAAATAGCCCATGTACATCGCTGTGGATTTAGCTCCTGTAGGACCTGTTACTTCCGCTGTCGCCCAGGTCGTACCGCCATCGGGGTTGATTATGGTGAAGTCTGTGTTAGATGCATTGGTCCAAGTTTCCACCAGAGGTAAACCGGGAAGTGGACTAACAGTTACATAGTTAGTCTGAACGATGGTATCAGAGCCGTAGCTGTTCGTGGCAATCAAGGTGATGCTATAACTTCCGTAGGAGCTAAAACTAACCGCTGGATTTTGACTGCTTGCGCTCGTTCCATTGATGAAACTATGGGTTGATGGGCTAATGCTCCAATTCCAAGATGTAGGTGTCTTTTTACTGTCGTCATTCAATACAATACCCGTATTCAAACACGGAGTAGTGGTGCTCGCAAAGAAATCGGCCTCAGGAACACCGATGTTATCGTAAACACTGACCTCATCTAGGGCAATATCGCCTTGGTAGCCGAACCCAGTTGTTCCTGTGAATCGGAGAATTACGGTATCGCCGGCATAGGCAACCAAATCTGCAGTAACCGCTACCCAGCTGTTTCCTTGACTTCCGATAATGGTATTTAACGTATTCCACGTTGTACCGTCAAAAATTTCAACCACCAATCGTCCGATGTTCGGTCCATTCATGTGGTATGAGAAAGCAAGTTCAGGAGCAATCGCATTGCTGAGATCGATACACGGGCTCAGTAGTACTGCATCTTGATTATCGCAATTCCCTGAAGACTCGAGGTACAAGTATCTGCCATTTCCGCTGACATCAGTACTTGGACCTGTACCTGCACTTTGCGTGGCGCCGCTCCACGTTCTCCAATCAATGTCGTCCTCTGATCCGTTGTTGAGGTTCACCCAGTTTCCGCTGAGGTTACAAGTGGTTCCCCCACAATTGGTCGCATTGCTACAATTATTGAAGCCATCGAAATCTTGTCCAAAAGGCAAGGCATAGAGGGTGGAGTTGAAGTAGGTGATGCTCTCCTGTACCGTATCATTCAATCCATTTTGATCGCCGCTGAGCTCCGCCCAGACACTAATGCTCTGGTTGCTGGTTCCGGACCATGCCAGCGGTGTGCTGAAGGTGAACGTCGTGTCGGCGTAGGGAGGGATACTCGCGAACAAGGTATCTCTAACCACAGTGCCGCCGAAATCATAGGCTACAGCTACTGTATCTAAGGTACTTGTTGATGGGTTTAAAATTTCAATGGTAACAGGAACAGATGCACTGTGGCAGCTGGTGACTAATGTTGGATTTAGTATGGCGGAAATGGCTGCATCACGAGGTAATGGACATGCATTTGTCCCTGCTGGAAGTTCGATGGCATAAGCACGTTTTCCATGCACCCCATCAAGATCAGCACTTGCGCTGATCCATGTTGCGGCTGTAGGTTGATAAGGAATGACCATGGAATTTGATGAAGAGGTCATTACGCTGTCCATGTATTTCGTTCCAAGAATATAGGCAGTATAGCCGTTCGCACCACTCACAGTGCCTGAGGTAATTTTAATACTATCAGGACAGGCCCAATCAATGGTAATGTTGTTGGGCTGGCCAAGGATGATGAACGGCCCTGCAGTGGAGGTATCAGAACCATTGATAACACGCATGAAGGCGTCGTTGGTTGCTACAAA
>CAYNLA010000004.1:0-14312 GCA_964397915.1 uncultured Polaribacter sp.
GCTTGGCTCTGAAAAGCCATCAACGTGAATACCAGAACAGTTAAAATTCGTCTCAATTTCATAACAACATAGTTGAACATCGAAAATAGGGTAATAATTTCATACTTAAAAGCACAAAAACACAGCGCTTACTAACAATGAGTAAGCGACATAAGAGATTGTTTTTAAGGAGATTGTACAGATATTATTTTCGCTTTGACATCTTGTTCAAAGTGATGTGTCTTTGTTGGTCGCTTTTATTGCGTCCAACTTTGAATCCGCGCAGTGCTCTATGTTTTGTACTCCTTCCTTGTACACGTGCTCTCCACATGCGAAAAGAAGAGGGTTTCATCTCACGGCGCATCAGTTTAATAACATCTGACTCAGCAATGCCGAATTGTTCGAGAATGGCATCAAAGGGTGTACGATCTTCCCATGCCATTTCTATGATGCGGTCTATGCTCCTTTGATCTAAGCCAGGACTTTTCGGCGAACTTTGCTCGTTTGAAAATGTTTGATCATTCATATGCACAAAAAACCCCATTTACCTGAAAAAGTTTGTCCCGTTTGTAAACGACCGTTTGCATGGCGCAAAAAATGGGAGAAAAATTGGGACGAAGTAAAGTTTTGCAGCGAGCGTTGCCGTCGCAATAAGTAGCCTATTTGTATAGATTTCTCGAAATAACAACCTTCTGTATCTCAGAGGTTCCCTCCCCAATAGTGCATAATTTACAATCGCGGTAAAATTTCTCTACAGGATAATCTTTGGTGTATCCATATCCTCCAAAAACTTGGACGGCTTCATTAGCAACTTCTGTAGAAATTTCTGAGGCATATAGTTTCGCCATGGCACTTTCTTGCGTCATTGGTTTGCCTTCTTCTTTCAAGGCAGCAGCATGTCTTGTCATAAGCTCAGCCCCGTAGATCTTCGTCGCCATGTCCGCAAGTTTAAAACTCACGCCCTGGAATTGACGGATTTTCTTCCCGAACTGTTGGCGCTCGTCTGCATAGGCCACAGCAGCAGCTTTAGCACCTTTAGCAATTCCGATGCTTAAGGCGGCGATCGAAATACGACCACCGTCGAGGATTTTCATGGCTTGAATGAACCCCTCACCTTTATTCCCGAGAATATTTTCCTTTGGTATACGACAGTTATCGAAATAGAGTGCAGCTGTTTCCGAGGCACGCATGCCCAATTTATTTTCCTTGTTCCCCGCAGTGAAACCAGGAGTACCTTTTTCGATAACAAAAGCGCTCATACCGTGGCTATCGCCTTTTTCACCGGTACGCGCCATGACGACTGCGATTTCCGAAGAAATAGCGTGAGTGATCCAGTTTTTCGAACCATTTAAAACCCAATGATCCCCGTCGAGAACGGCTGTAGTGTCCATGCCTCCAGCATCAGAACCAGTGCCCGTTTCGGTTAGGCCCCAAGCGCCAATCCATTCAGCAGTAGCCAATTTGGGTAGCCAGCGTTGCTTTTGCTCCTCTGTGCCAAATTGAAGAATGTGCCCCGTACAGAGGCTGTTGTGTGCGGCAACAGAAAGTCCAATGGAACCACAGACTTGTGCAATTTCATCGATAATAGTAATGTATTCTTGGTAACCCAGTCCTGCTCCTCCATACTGCTCAGGAACAAGCACACCCATAAAGCCTAATTGGCCCATTTCTTTAAAAAGGTCCACTGGGAAATGTTGCGCTTCATCCCATTCCATTACATGGGGTTTTATGCGTGTTTCGGCAAAATCTTGTGCAGTTTGGCGAATAAGCTCGAGCGTTTCTTGCTGAGCATCAGAACGGTTTATTCTCATCGGGTTTTTCTTTGATAGGTTCGTTAAGATAACAAAGAAGCCCGCATGGTGTTTGCGGGCTTCCTCATTTTTTTCAGAGCGACTCTTTTAGTCGTTCTTCATCAGTTTCTTGTATTTGAAACGCGTTGGTTCACTTCGACCCAATCGTTTTAACTTATTCTCCTCGTATTCTGAGAAAGAACCTTCAAAAGCATAGACTTGAGACTCTCCTTCGAACGCCAAAATATGCGTACAAACTCGGTCCAAGAACCAGCGATCGTGAGAGATAATAACTGCACATCCCGCAAAGTTATCAAGGGCTTCTTCTAGAGCACGTAATGTATTGACATCAAGGTCATTGGTAGGCTCATCTAGAAGTAATACATTACCCCCTTCTTTTAATGCCATAGCAAGGTGTAATCGGTTGCGTTCACCCCCAGAAAGTACACCCACTTTTTTTCCTTGATCGCCTCCAGCAAAGTTGAACCTGCTCAAATAAGCGCGCGCATTGGTGCGCTGATTTCCAAGCATAACTTCCTCTGTCCCATCACCGATGACTTCAAAAATTGTTTTCTCCGGATTCAGTTTTTCGTGGCTTTGATCTACATAGGAAATCTTAACGGTATCCCCTACTTCGAAATTACCAGCATCCGGCTGCAGTTGGTCCATGATCATTTTGAAAATGGTGGTCTTACCCGCACCATTGGGACCTACAATACCAACGATTCCTGCTGGCGGTAGCGTAAAATTCAAATCCTCATAGAGTAACTTCTCACCAAATGCTTTGCGCACGTTTTTGGCATTAATCACATTGGTACCCAAGCGAGGACCGGCAGGGATGAAAATCTCTAATTTGCTCTCTTTCTCTTTATCCTCCTGTGCAAGCATGGATTCGTAGTTATTCAAACGTGCCTTGCTCTTGCTCTGACGTCCTTTTGGATTCATGCGAACCCATTCTAGTTCTCGCTCCAATGTTTTACGTCGCTTTGAGGCTTGCTTTTCTTCTTGAGCCAAACGAGTCGTCTTCTGATCCAACCATGAGCTGTAATTTCCTTTCCAAGGAATGCCCTCCCCTCGGTCCAATTCCAAGATCCATCCGGCAACATTATCGAGGAAGTAGCGGTCGTGGGTTACGGCTATTACCGTTCCCTTGTACTGTTGAAGGTGTTGCTCCAACCACAGAATACTTTCCGCGTCCAAGTGGTTGGTTGGCTCATCCAGAAGCAATACATCAGGGGTTTGAATAAGCAGACGACAGAGCGCTACACGACGTGCTTCCCCACCCGATAGGTGATCAACGAGTTGATCTGCAGGTGGGCAGTTTAATGCGTCCATTGCGCGAGTAAGCATGGTGTCCAATTCCCATGCATTGGTCGCATCAATTTTATCTTGAAGCTCCGCTTGGCGCGCCATCAACGCGTCCATTTTATCTGGATTCTCGTAGACTTCTGGCAATCCAAATTGGTCGTTAATGCTATTGTATTCCTCGAGTACAGCCACGGTTTCAGCAGCCCCTTCTTTAACAATATCCATTACCGTCTTACCTGCTTCTAGCTGCGGTTCTTGCTCCAAATACCCAACAGTATAGCCGTGTGCAAAAACGACATCCCCCTGGTAGCTCTTTTCTACGCCAGCAATGATTTTTAAAAGTGTGGATTTACCCGAACCGTTTAAACCTAAGATGCCTATTTTGGCTCCATAGAAAAATGAAAGGTAGATGTCCTTGAGTATGGCCTTATTGTTGTGAGGTAAGATCTTGCTCACCTTTGACATCGAAAAAATGACCTTTTGACCGTCGTCTGACATGAGAACTGTGTATTATAAAAAGTTTGTAATTGTTTGTTTGTTCCTTTTGGGAATGTGCCTTCCACAAGCACACGCCCAAAGTTACGTATTGAAAGGGACGATTGTAGACCGAGACTCATCTTTTGCGCTACCAAATTCTTACGTGGTAAACAACAAGACGTATTTCGGGACCGTCTCGAATGGAATCGGATATTTTGAAATACCCGTTTCCAAGGGCGATACCCTAATTGTTTCGAATGTGGGATACCAATTTTACTATCTCGCGATCGATAGTGCATTACTCGCCGTAATCAAGGATGAACAGGAAATACGGCTTATACCAAGAAATTACCTGCTCGACGAAGTGAGCATCTATGCAATTACCTCGAATAATCCCAGAACCATGCCTAGGGGAGCGCCTCGAGTACCAGCAAATAAAGATATTCGCACACCACAAGCCGTGGCTCCTACCCTTGCCAATCCATTGGACCTCCTATATTACAGCTTCGGTAAGCGTCCAAGGCAACTCCAGGCACTCCGAGAATTACAACGAGAAGATTATTACCGGCGAAAGTTGGAAGAAGGAACTAATCGAGAGATAATTGAAGAATTAACGGGCATTCCAAAGGCTGAAATGGAGGCTTTTATGTTCTATTGCAAGTACTCTGAGACGGAGATTCGCACCTTCAATGATTACCAATTTCTAGTCTCACTCCTCAGCTGTTATGAGGAATATGAGCGCGAAAAAGAACGACAGGAGGCCTTGGAGAAATACGGACGATGATGGCAAAAATCACAGAAGAACATAAAGTAGCAAACTTGGCATTGTGGAATCATTGGGCTTCGCTTCATCCTCAATCCAAGTTTTACGATGCGAAAGCATTTCTCAAGAACCCCATGACATTGCACTCCATCGAGCGCGACCTACTGCCCAACCTTACGGGTAAAAAAGTGCTGCACATGCAATGTCATTTTGGACAGGATACTCTTTCATTGCAGACCTTAGGTGCACAGGAAATTTGGGGCTTGGATTTTAGTCCTGTTGCCATTGAACAAGCGGAGAAACTCGCGGCTGAATGCGGTATTAATGCACATTGGATTTGCGCAGATGCTTGTGAGGTTCAACCAGAACTCGTGGGCGAATTCGATGTGGTTTTCGCCTCGTATGGTGTACTAGGATGGCATCCAGATGTAAGACCTTGGATGGACGCCGCGTTTTCCTACCTCAAATCTGGTGGTGAACTGATTGTGGCCGATTTCCACCCCGTGTTATGGATTTTGGACGATAAGTTTGAAAACATCGCCTACCCCTACTTCAATACAGGAGTGATCGTAGAAGAACGCGAAGGCAGCTATGCATCTCCTGAGGCCAAGCGAATGAAAAACTATACGTGGAACCACAGTATTAGCGATATCGTATTACCGATTGCGGAACACCCCGAACGCGACTTTATTTTCTTTGGAGAGCATAATTGGTCCCCCTATGCCTTGTTTGAGGCAACTTCTCCTGCTCCGGGCCGTTATCAAATCAAGGGGCGCGAAGGCCTATTCCCACTGGTCTATTCATTGAAGGCTCGTAAACTGTGATGTAGGTTCCACTAGGGTCCGATTCCTTTTGCGAACTTTACGCTCATAAAATACACTTCACTATGAAATCTATTTTCCGCACGCTCCTACTCTTCGCTTTGAGCATGGTCTCATTCACCCCTATGAAGGTCATTGCCCAAAACACCCCGCATAAGCTCGTTGTACAAATGGTCGACAACAATCCTAAAGTGCAAAACGGATTAATAAAGCAGCTGAACAACCTCAAAAATGGCTACGGTGAAGAGATCACGATCGAAGTCGTTTGTCACGGTCCTGGGCTCGATCTTCTGCACAAGGAACGCTCGGAATACCGCGAAGAACTTCTCGCTTTGAAGGAACGCGGCATCATTTTCATGGCTTGTGAGAACACTTTGAAAGGCCGCGATATTCCTCGCGAAGCCATTATGGAAGAGTTCGATTTTGTCCCAATGGGCATTGGCGAGGTTATGGAAAAACAAGAACAAGGCTGGTCATATGTGAAAGGCGGCATTTAATTCCGCATATTCCATAAACACTTCTAACCCGCGCCCTGCGCGGGTTTTTTATGCTCGAAGTTTTTCGACTGCCACCCCTTGAGCAGCTATGCGCACCTATGAAAAATCATTTTTATAGTACTTGGTATTGCATAGTACTATATTTTTCACATACCTTTGTACTATAATTCAACCTCATGAAAAGAAATATCCTTATCCTTTTACTCCTTCCGTTAGGAGTTTTTGCCCAGCCAAAGGGCTTAGCGGACGAACTTTACGAAGAATACGAGCCTAAGCCCTATGTTGGTGGCTTTAGTTTTGGCGGTTCACTTTTAAGCGCCCTACCATTAGACATAGACTTCGCTAATGGCGATCTCGAACGGACTTTAAACGGAGAAATTAAGCGCGTTCAATGGCTTCGAGTAGCTGATGAGCGTTACATAAAAGAAGTAACCCAAGAATGGGAGAAATTCCTTGACCGTGCCGGGTACAAGCGCATTGTTATCGACGACGATGATGGCGATGAACACTTCATTTACATCCGTGGTAAACGCACTCATTTCGATGAAGCCCATTTCTTGGTACGTGAAGATTCTAACACAATTTTAATCACGTTTTACGGCGATTTCACTTTAAGCAAGACACTAGATGAAAATTGAGAATACTAAAGCGCAAATGCGTAAAGGGGTACTCGAATACTGTATCCTTGGTATTCTTAGCAACGGAGATGCCTACGCTTCGGACATCATCGAACACCTCAAAAATGCTGAGCTGATCGTAGTCGAAGGGACATTATATCCGCTGTTGACGCGGCTGAAGAATGCGGGCCTTTTAGAATACCGTTGGGAAGAAAGCACCTCGGGCCCACCGCGGAAATATTACTCATTGAGCCCTCAAGGTAAATCGTTCCAACTCGAACTTAAATCTACTTGGGACGCCTTACAAAAAGCAGTAGAACACATCACCACATCAAAATAACCCCCATGAATAAAACTATAAACATCAACCTCGGCGGTATCATCTTCCATCTTGATGAAAATGCATACTTGGTTTTTAATAACTATTTAAAAGCCGTAAAAAGTGGTCTTGAGCACCAAGAAAGTGGCGCAGAGATTATAGCAGATATCGAAGCGCGCATTGCAGAAATCTTCGGCATGCGTCTAAAAGAAGCCAAGCGCCAAGTAATCAATGAATCGGACGTGGAATTTATCATCTCCACCTTGGGCAAACCCGAAGACTTCTCGGACAATGATGATATAGAGAATGAACCATTCACAAGTAAAGCGAAGGATAAGCGATTCTTTCGAAACCCTGACGAAAAAGTAATTGGCGGGGTTTGTAGCGGTATTGCGGCCTATTTCAACACGGATGTCGTCTGGATCCGTATCATCTTCTTGATTCTATTCTTCTTCACGGGAATTGGCTTTTTTACCTACATCATTCTTTGGGCGGCCATTCCAGAAGCAAAAACTACGGCACAAAAACTTCAAATGCGCGGTGAGCCAGTCACCCTTGAGAGCATCGAAAAGGTATTCGATAAGTTTGGCGCCCAGTCAAAAGAAAGCAGCAAAAAGATTAAATCAGGACTTACCGGTTTTTTTGAATTTGTAACGAATACTATTGGTAGCATCTTCTCATTCATTTTCCGATTCTTAGGGGTAATTATAGCAATCATTGGAGCATTAATCGCATTCAGTCTTCTAATCGCATTACTCGGCATTTTTGGCAGCACCTGGAGCTTTACCAACTTTGATTTCATCAACATTAATGGTCATGTCTTAGGCATGAGCGGTACAGAAGCCATTTTTGGCAACGGCTGGAGACTTATTGCACTTCGATTTGGGACAGTTCTTACCCTACTAATGCCCTTGTTTGCTTTAGTTGTTTTCATCGCTAAGGTATTGGGTAAAGAGATTAACAACTCACGCCTCCTCTCCTTTTCAGGTATCGCAAGTTTTATAATGGGTTTGCTATTAATTTTCGTCTCAGCAGGTTCCATTGTTACTGACTTTAAAGAGAGTGCTACCGATACAGAGCGAAATACACTTTCTGGAACGCACTTTGACATCAAAGCTGAATTTTTGGAGGAAAACTCTGGGTTCTTTTTCGAGGTTGACGATGAAGTTTTGAGAATTGAAAACATTCGATTCAATATTCAACCAACTTCTAGTAATGAGGCGAGCCTCGAACTTCGTCATACGGCTCGCGGGAGCAGTCATTCAGAAGCACGTCAGCGCGCCCAAAACTATGATTTTCCATATGTGCAGAACGAGGAAGAATTGCAGCTGAGTGAGTATTTCAACGTGCCTAAATCGGCCATGTGGCGCGCACAAAACCTGAAAATAACCCTCTTCCTACCTATTGGTTCTAGTGTTTACTTAGACCCTAGTATTGAGAACATCATGTACGATGTTAAAAACCTCCAAAACATGTGGGATGGAGAAATGCTTGGACGAACTTGGACCATGACATCTAAAGGTCTATCCTGTGAGGATTGTCCTGAAATAATATATTACCGCGCGGAAGAGCTTGAAGATGAAATCCAAGATAATATCGACGAAGAATTAGAAGCGCTTGAAGAGGACATCGAACGTAAGTTGGAGGAACTCGAGCTCGAACTTAAACGATTGAAAGACCGCTAGGCTCGTACCCCTGAGCTAGCCAAGCCCTCGCAATGCGGGGGCTTTTTTTATGCATAGATTACACATAGCACCGCGAAGAACACTCCCAACACACCAATAACCCATGGGCTCATTGGATTTCGGGTATCCCCTGCTGCCGTGATACGAGCAAAAGCGGTCGCCAACACAAACCAAGCAATGTAATTGGATAGCGGTACGCGTGTGCCTTCCCATGCCCAGAAGCCTAATTCTATAGCGACGGGTTCTATGAGTAAGTCCATGCTAACCATCCCCGCTCCCGTTATCACAGACCGGAACCATGGGTTGGAAGTCCATCTTCCCGCCAGATCATACCATGCGCGAATCAATACCCACCATAAAACGCCTATCATCAATGGTGTCTCCATGAATCGGGGGCCCAACGCAGTTCCGTATGTGTAGGAACCAAACGGCCATCCTGTATTTGTGCCTATGACCTCTATGACAAAGCCCAAAGCTACAGGGATTGCATAAATGACTTTTTGTTGGGGACGCTCACTTGAGAGCAGAAAAATACCCAGCAGGAGCAATAGATTATAAGGGGTTAAGAAGACTAAATCATGACGCCACGCACTACCGAGCAGAAAGAGTCCTATGGCATGAAAGAAAATAAGCACCCACTGCCCGTAAAGTCTCGATAAATCAATGAGTTTTTGCATGCTTTGTGTCCTCATTTAACCATTCAGCAGTGATTTTCCCACTCAACAAACACAGAGGAACCCCTCCTCCAGGATGCGCTGAACCACCGCAAAAGTACAACCCTTTTACGGAGCTGCTTTTATTTGAGTGACGAAGAAATGCAGCCATACGGTCATTGGAGCTTGTTCCATACAATGCACCTCCTACGCTCGATGTCCTTTGTTCGATATCAACCGGTGTGAGCCATTCCTCCACCTCAATGAGCGATTCTATCGAACATTTTAACGTCTTGGAAATGCGAGTGAGAACCGATTTCCTAGTTTTCTGAATGATCGCCTCCCAGTCCTGACCTTGGTCATACGGTACGTTCACCATTACAAACCACGAATCTTTGCCATCAGGAGCATCAGATTTTTCAAGTCGATTCGATATATGGATATACACGGTTGGATCTTCCCAAAATGGACCATTATGCTGAATGCGCTCAAATTCACGTTCATAATCCTCACTGAAAATGATATTATGAAGATCCAATTGCTCAAATTTCTCACTCAAGCCCCAATAAAATATTAAAGCGCTCGAACTTGGCTCTTGTGCCAAAGTCTTTTTTGGTCGTTTGACAGGTGCTGCTAGCAGATTTTTGTAAACATGTTTAATATCCGAATTGCAGACCACCCGATTGAAAATCTCAATCTTTCCGTTTACTGATATTCCCCTTACTTGTCCCCTTTCAACCAAAATTTCATCGACCCTCGAGTTCAACTTGAATTCGACACCTAAGTCAATGGCTAATCGAGTTATACTTTGAGAAATCTCATGCATGCCTCCAACTGGGAAATGGGTACCTAAGCCATGCTCGAGGTGGGTAATCATCTGCATGATACCTGGCGTCTGGAAGGGTGAAGAGCCATTGTAGGTGGCATATCTATTGAAAAGCTGTACCAGTTTTGGTTCTTTAAAGCACCTCTTATTCTCTTGGTCTAAAGTCGTAAATAGACCAAGGCTTGGAATCTCCTGCAGTACTTTAAGGACTTCGGATTTTAGATATGTTTTGGACTTGTGGAGGCTATTTTCTAAAAAAAACGGCGCAGTTAAATCATACTTTTTCTTGGCACGTTCAAAATAATCGGAAACGCGCGAGGCAGAAGATTCACCGAAGACTTTGCGAACTTCAGCCACATTGCGCTCAACCGAGGGATAGAGCGTCAATTTCGTTCCATCTTCCCAGAAATAACGACATACCTCGTCGTGCGTATGATAATTAAAATAGTCGCGAGGAGTCTTTCCAGCCAACTCAAATAATTCATCAACAAGGTGGGGCAACGTAAACAATGAGGGGCCCATATCAAAGCGAAAACCATCGCGTTCAAAAGCAGTCACCTTTCCCCCTGTGTAGGCATTCTGTTCGTACACAACGACTTGGTTGCCTGCAACCGCCAGACGAACCGCTGCGCTCAACCCGGCGACACCAGAACCAATTACAGCAATTTTTTGGGGATGGGTATTCATAAATATCACGGTTTTTGTTAAGGGTAAATAGTAAACAACAGACGCGCTCGATTGTTGTACTCGAATGGAAAAGAAACTTTACCGCATAGCCCTCATTTTCTTCACTGCGATGTTGCTGTTAAGCATCCTATGGCCCTATGAACAGAAACTGGTTGACTGGCAAGAAACGCCTTCATTCAGCGTGCGCGAAAGTGATGAAATCTTTTTCAATAACACCCGTATTCATCAATATAGAACGGAAGAAAGCGAAGCATTGACGAAACAAGGTGTTAAGGCCCACCGCTACCTGAAGTGCACGCGGGATACGACTCAGCCTTTAATAAACTTTACGATTATTAACGCTTGGCGCACGGACCAGGCGTTTATTATCGCTGAACCTAACCGAAGAAACTATTTTCATGATACGGTTCGTGTAGCTCTCAATGATTCTATTGCCTTGATCTACCTTGATAAGATGGATTATAACGCACACTATGAATTTGCGGCATGGATCTTTGAAAATGCGCTGGCTTACAACAGAGCATTCATTTTAGATGGACAAGATTCTTTATTGCTCTACGGGACGCAAAGCAACGAAAAAGCAAACTTGGCCGTACTCAAGGATTATTACCGCCTTATTGGTCGTTACCAGTAGTCTTCGAGCGCTCTGCTGCCCGAATACTGAGTAGTTGAACGATCAACGCAAAGCCCACAGAACTGTAAACGTATGGCTTGGGAATTTCTACATGAGCACTTTCTGCAATCAAAACAGTACCAATCATAATCAAGAAGCTCAATGCAAGAATTTGTAGGCTTACATGGCGCTCGATGAAGTCAGCAATTGGCTTTGCAAAAATCAGCATAATTAACATGGAGATTATTACCGCTATGACCATGATCAAAAGGTCATGGGTCATACCAATTGCTGTTAAAACGGAATCAAAACTGAAAACGATATCTAACAAACCAATTTGAACAATAACCCCCACCAAAGATTTTGCCTTTGAAGAATGGGTACCGTGTCCTTTTCCTTCCGTTTTCTTAAAAATCTCAGTAGAAGACTTTCCAAGCAGGAATAAGCCACCAAAGAAGAGGATGGCATCTCTCCCGCTAACCGGATGGTCTCCTATGTTAAAAATTGGCGCCGTTAATCCTATGAGCCAAGTAATCCCGAGTAACATCAGCACCCTAAAAGCCAACGCCAACAATAAACCCATGCGTCGAGCAAGTGGCTGTTGACTCGGTTCTAAATCATTAGATACCAGCGAAATAAAAATTATATTATCGATACCTAAGACAATTTCAAGAAAGGTCAAGGTGAGTAATGACAAAAGGCCTTCGGCACTTAGAAGAACATCCATATTGGCGGGATTTTCAAAATTTGATTAAAGGTATATCTTTGACATCTATCCTAAATCCATACCCATGAAAATTGTTAAAACACTATTGATTATCATCGCCATACTAGGCGGTGCCTTTATCATTTGGAATGCTACGCTCCCATCGAACTTTGAGGTAAAGCGTTCGCTATCAATGGATGTAGCACCAGAATCCATTAGTGCTGCAGTATCAGATTTTAGTACCTGGCCCCATTGGAGCGTTTGGTTTCAAATGGATTCAACAATGACCTACGAACTTGGCGATTCTTTTCAAGGAGTCGGTGGCAATTACAGTTGGACAAGCGAAGCTATGGGCGGTGGTAACATGTCTATCTTAGAATACACTCCTGGACGCTCTATGAAAACTGAAATTCATTTTGACGGTCAAGGCGAAAGCAATGGCTCGTGGACCTTTGAATCGAACGAAGATGGCTCTACGCTGGTGACCTGGGGGTTGAGTGGTGAGATGGGCTTTTTTGGTCGTTTTATAGGAGCCCAAATGGACAAGTGGGTTGGTCCCGATTTTGAAGCAGGTCTACAGAACTTGAAAAATTTCGTAGAAACCAAAGCAACCGAAGTACACGTGGAAGCCTCGTCTGCAATTCCCGATTCTACTTTGCTTGTCGATTAAATCAATCATTGAGGCGGCTCAAACGGGTCGCCTCAAATTTTTCATAGAAATACACAATTCCCAAGATCAAGAGCATCCCATAAAAGACGTCCTCGAAAGGAATTGTACCGAGTCGTATTCCAAGGTTTTCTTCATTGTTGTACCATACCACTTGACTTTCTAAGAAAGAACCGGTGAGTATCCCATTTTTGAGAAAAAATGGCAACAAAGCAATGATATAGCTCTCATAAAAACGTGGCAACCAGTGACTCTTGGCAATCCATGCTACATAGATCAATGCCACTCCTAGTAAAATGAACGTAGCAGCCGTGTAGAGCTTATCCAATGACATGATGCCTACAACAAGTGAGAATGGGATTAGAAGTTGACTAATCTTGGCCGCTACCTTTGGGCTCATTAAGCCATCCGGAAAGAACAACTCCATACACTTATAGATAAACACACACGCAAAAGGAACGGTTACGAAGAAGAGGTATTCACCGAGTGGCAAACCAAAAAGTTGAATGCCTGAGAGGTAATCGGAGGTAAATCCCCAAACTCCAAGATCGGTATACCAAATATCCCAAATGAGAAAGAAACCGCTCCAAATAAGCATTGCCTTTCCAAGTGAGCCAAAACTCTTGTAATAAGCGATTCTAGGCTCGAAACTTCGAATCAATGGAACGCTCACGGTAAAGAGGTTGAGTAATAGGTATAACCATTTTGTTTCTAACACGGCTCTTAGGCTTTACTGCGCATCGCACGCACTTGACGAATGTATTTTGGATGTACCCAAAGCATTCCAAAGTTTTCGCCATCCTCCTTTCCTAGGTGACGGTGGTGCATTTTATGTGCTAATCGAACCGCTTCCCAATAAATGAAGCGCGACTTTTTCAATAAAGGCAGACGTTGATGAATAAAGAGTTCATGAACGAGTGCATAAGCGAGACCGTACAATGCAATTCCCGCACCTATTGCAACACTGATGCCATTACCATTGAACAGCCCCAACATGATGCATAGCCACGACGGTATAGCGAAAATCAAAAAGAATGTATCGTTTTTCTCTAATGCACCTGGAGTTTTGGTGTGGTGGTCGTCGTGTAAGAACCAAAGGAAACCATGCATCAAGTATTTATGTGCTGCCCATGCAACGCCTTCCATTACGACGAAAGTGATCAGCATGACGGTAATCTCAACGGGATTCATGAGTTAAACTTTTTAAAAATTCCAAACTCTCACTCACGTGATCGTTTGCACGTATTAAACTTCTGAAAATATACGCCACTTTATGGTTTTCATCAGTGACATATGTTATTCTATTCGCGACCGTATTGAATAATAACCCTGGAGCTCCAAAAGACTTTCGTACTGCGTGCCCAGGATCACTTAGCAAAGGATAGGTTACGCCGTATTTATCGGAAAAACCTTTGTGCTCTCCAACAGACCCACTATTAATACCGATGACTTGGGCCCCTACGGATTGAAATTCATTTTCGTAATCACGGAATGAGCAAACCTCAGCCGTACATCCAGGAGTATGGTCTTTAGGATAAAAGAAGATCACTAAAGGCTTTCCTTTGTAATCTGAAGAACTCACTGGATTACCGTTTTGATCATTCAAGGTAAATGCAGGGATAGAATCGCCAACGGAAAGAGATTTATTTAAGGCCATAAGGGGTTTTTAACTTATGTAATTAACCCAAATTTGTCCAAGTTGTTCTCTTATTCAACAATTGGTTTCCAAGTAAGGTCTTCGAATTTTCTGAGTTCAGTATATCCGTTTTTTAAACCTTCATTAATCTCGAATCCCAATACGGTACCTCGATACGATTTTGTGTCAAAACGCAAGCTTTGAACATGGAAATTCAAAATATCATATCCTTTAAAAGCATATTCATCCGGCTCATGACCAAAAGTTT
>CAYNLA010000004.1:14412-37205 GCA_964397915.1 uncultured Polaribacter sp.
TTCCATTTCTCAGTTGCTTTAATCACCAATGGATCAATAAAGACAGAGAACATGCCGCTCAAGGCAGATTCAGTCTTTGCATTGCTTTGAGCAATGATAAGCGTTCGATGCGGCTTTAGACCATTTGAGACCGGTGCTAACGCCGCATTTTGATTCCTGCGCTCATCTATCACGTTAACAATAGCTTGCCACTGAAATTGCTCAGCAACAACAGCGTTTTGAATGGCTAAGGTGTTAATGGCTTCATTCTTACTGAGCGGGCTTACCACTTTGGCTGGATGCGTAAAGGATGCCATTTCCATAACACGCTTAGAATACACTGGACCTATGATTAAATCGATAGAATCTGCATTAATAGTCGCGAGTGCCGCAGCCAATGAATCCCGTTGATTGTACGTATCAAGGAAACTCAAATCTATCCTGAAGGTTGAATCGGAAATATTGGCAGCCGCTAGCTCCATACCTTGACGAAAACTCATCGCCACGGAACTCCGTTTAGCCAGTGGTGTTTCATTGATATAGTCAACGTGGAAAAATGGCAATAAGCCGACAACACGCACGACATTCTTTGAAGAATCTAGCGCTAAAATTTCGGAATCTATTGGCGCAACAACCGATAATGAATCTGTCGGCTCAATAGGAACACCAATAGGTTTGATCAGAATCATTCCCTTTTTCCATGAGGTGCGAGCATCGGGGTTAAGTCGGTAGAAGGCCCGCATTGTCTTATAACCCCAGGCCTGCGCTAAAGATGCTGGGGTATCCCCTTTCTTCACCCTGTACATTTCATATTCCTCGGAAGAAACTGGTGGCGGCGGTGGTGGTACCTTTCGTTCTTGAGTAGGTTGTGATGTTTCTTCCGAACTAGGGATAACGAGAATTTGCCCTAGGGAAAGCGCCGTGCCTTGCAATTCTGGGTTTGCCTCTTGAATGGCTTCGATACTTACGCCATACTGCTTAGAGAGTGAATACAATGTATTCCCTTTTTCAACAGTATGTTCTACAACGGATTGTGCACTAAGCGTAAAACTCAGCAGCAATGTTGCAATATGGAGTACCTTTTTTATTCCCATTCAATGGTGGCAGGCGGTTTGGAGCTGATGTCATAAACTACACGGTTCACTCCTTTCACCTTATTAATAATTTGATTGCTCACTTTCGCTAAGAACTCGTATGGCAGATGTACCCAGTCTGCGGTCATACCATCTGTACTTTCAACAGCACGAAGGGCTACCACTTTTTCATAAGTACGTTCGTCTCCCATTACGCCAACCGAGTTCACTGGTAATAGTATGCAACCAGCTTGCCAAACTTTATCGTAAAGGCCTTCTGTTTTCAAACCATTGATGAAAATATGGTCAACTTCTTGAAGAATTCTGACTTTCTCTGCAGTGATATCTCCTAAGATTCGAATTGCTAAACCTGGACCCGGGAACGGATGACGTCCTAATAATTCGTGGCTCATTCCCATTGAAGCTCCTACGCGACGTACTTCATCCTTAAACAATGTCTTGAGCGGCTCAACCACTTTGAGTTTCATGAAATCTGGCAAGCCACCAACATTATGGTGGGACTTAATCGTGGCCGAAGGACCTTTTACACTGATACTCTCTATGATATCCGGATAAATGGTGCCTTGTGCTAACCAAACCACATCTTCAATCATATGCGCCTCATCATCGAATACTTCAATAAATACGCGACCAATTGCCTTGCGCTTAGCTTCTGGCTCTTCAATTCCTGCAAGAGCATCTAAGAAGCGATCTGAGGCATCAACACCTTTTACATTGAGCCCCATTCCTTCGTATTGCTTCAATACTTGAGTAAACTCGTCTTTTCGGAGCAATCCGTTGTTTACAAAAATGCAATACAGATTTGCTCCAATGGCTTTGTGCAACAGCATTGCTGCTACAGAGCTATCTACACCTCCTGATAGGCCTAAGACAACTTTGTCGTTGCCCAATTGGTCCTTGAGCTGCGCTACCGTTTCATCTACAAAATGGGCAGGTGTCCAATCGCCACTTACTCCTACAACATCGTACAAGAAATTCTTCAGTAACTGAGTACCGTCCGTACTATGGTAAACTTCCGGGTGAAACTGAATACCAAAAGTCGATTCGTCTTTAACCTTGTATCCTGCCACTCGAACATCATGCGTAGAGGCAATAACCTCGAAATCTGCAGGAAGTTCCATAATGGTATCACCGTGGCTCATCCACACTTGTGAGCCACCGCCAACACCTTGGAACAATGGAGACGTTGCATCTACCTCGCTGAGATTAGCGCGGCCATATTCACGAATTTCACTAGGGGCTACTTTCCCTCCGCCAATCAATGCCATGTATTGTGCTCCATAGCACACACCCAATAAAGGCAACTTTCCTTTGATTGCGCTCAAGTCAATCTGAGGCGCATCTTCCTGCAATGTGCTATAAGGAGAGCCACTTAAAATAACTCCCTTTATATCTTCTGTAATGGCAGGCGGGTTGTTGAACGGATGAATTTCACAGTAAACGTTAAGTTCACGAACACGACGCGCAATAAGTTGCGTGTATTGTGAACCAAAGTCGAGGATCAAAATGGTTTCTTGCATGGTGCAAAAATACCACTAAAAATTTGTGTGTATAACGAGTGTTCCCGCCTTTATTGTTGACATCTTTTCAACCATAGCATCCCTAGGATCCTGCCCTAGGATTCCTACTAAATCGATATAGGAAGCGCGACGTTCCCAGAATACTCCTCCTGGATAAATGGCATTCATTGCGCGATCAACGCTCGACATAAGTTCTTTGTGACGACGTTTCTGTACGCGATATCTCGTTTCTGAAGTCCGTTGGGCCAATTTCTCCATCTTAACCTTTAAGGCTGCAGCGTGTTGATGAAGTTCAGGATAATGCTGCAATAGAGACGCATTCCATTGTCCAATGGCTTCAATTAGTGGCGCTTGAAGCGATTCTCCTTCAGCCTGCAGCACGGTGTTCTTACCCAATAGATCTTGTTTTAATACTTCTCCATTCGTTGAAAGTAGCTCGACTAACGAAAGATCAAGTTTTTGGAGGTCTTTGGTAAGCTTGGTATCCTGAATTAAGAAGCTATTCCGCAAATACAGCAAAGGCATTGGACGCCCCAATTTCTCAAAAGCACTACCCAACTGCAACCAATAGGCCAACTCTCCACCACCCCCCACATAGGCAAGATTTGGCAAAAGCCACTCCTGGTATAGGGGACGCAATAACGCATTGGGACTCACGTAGAAATATGGGCACTCCTGGTCGGGTTGTTCGAAGCGTTGTCGATCGCCATCGCGCAGATCGAATAGATTGATCTCACGAGGAAATACCTGGGCCTTGTAGCCCGCTGCCACAAGAGCATCTGTCTGTGCTTGAATGAGCTTGGAGAACTGACCGTCCATCTCGGCGTTCCAAAGTGGAGCAGCTTGGCCTTTTAGTGCCAAGTCCTGACCGTCCAAGACGAGGAGCCCCAATCCTTCGGCCCACTGTCGCACCCATTGACGCGTTGCTTCTGCAAGATTTTTACCCTCGCGATACGCTTTAAGTCTCGGTTGGACCAATTTTTTCTGCGCTTCGTTCAACGGAACTTGTGCGAGCCATGAGGATAATTGGTTCGCTAAATCTTGGGTAGGCAAATACCCCACCGGACCTTTTGCATCAGGTTGTTTCCAAGTGAACTCGTACTCGCCTATTCGAAAAGAGGCAATCTCCTCAAAATCATGATCTTCACTCGCCATCCAAAATACCGGAACTACGTCCTGACCTAATTCTTTCGAAGCAGCTCTAGCCAACGCAACGGCCCCCAACACCTTGGCCTCAAAAAAAACTGTGCCTCCACAAACCATTAACTGATGACCTGTCGTTACCGTAAGTGCACCATCGCGAAACGCCAATAACGATGCTTCCTCGGAAGCACTAAGACCGGGATTTTGACGTTCAAATGCGTTGGCAACCACCTCCCTTGTTTCGGACGAATATTGCTGCTGTGCTTGGGCTTGGTCGGCAAAGCTTTCCCAATGGTAGGGAGCTTTGGCAATTGATTCCAGAAAAGTTCCTCCGGCAATGAGGTCCTTCATTACTTTTGAAGGGACCGGTGAGTGCTCATGAAGAATACTTTCTAGGATCATGTGAAGAATATTATGAATGCGAAGATAAAATCTATATTGCTAGTTGCTGTCCTCACAGCTTGTGGAACATCAAAAGATTCAGAAAGTTGTAACCTCGATGCAAAATACACCTTCAATTTCGAGCAAGCGCAATACTATGCCTTACCCGTTATTGACTTCTCCTTCCAGCTCAGCTACGATTGGCAAGTGAGAATGCCCGAGTTTGGCAAACAGAATTTCAATTACTACGAAGCTGCGCGATTCACGGATGATAGCTCGGCAAGTATACTTCTCAAGGTACATCCGTTCAAACGGGTAGGTTCATACGTTTCTGTGAAAGAACAAACACAAGCGCAGGAGTTTATTGACCTGCAATTTGCCCGAAGAGACAGTTGGAAGACCTTAAAAAAGGATACTGTAGATACATGGCTGGTGAATTACGGCTATTACGAACAGGAGCCGTTTCCTTACATCATCGCACATAAATTGATTTTGAAGGATACTTTAACCAATGGGTTGTTTCTAGAACTTCAAATGCCCTGCCCTATGGATTCGTTTTCGCTGGGAAATCAACGTTGTTTAGACAAGGTGATGGACTCTTTTAAGGTGTATTTATAGTTTCAATCGGTACATACGGCTTCACATTATAAGTGTATATACTCAATTTTAGTGTGTCGATTGAGAATTTTGAATCAAAATGCCCAGGACGTTAGGAATGTGCTAAAATCTTATTCTATATTAGAACTATTCAAAGGCAACTTTGAATTAGGTTAGGGGTACGGAGCCAAGAAATTGGCTCCTTTTTTTTTGCCTGAACTTTCCACTTTACATGGGGTTAGTTCTAAAAATCTACCCCATGATTCGTCTTATTCTCGGCGACCAACTCAATCCAAAACATACGTGGTATTCCAACGTTGATCCAAGCATTACCTATGCCTTCTTTGAATGCATGGATGAGGCAAGCTATGCGCCACACCACATACAAAAAGTGGCTGGGATTTTCGAAGCTATGCGCCAATTTGCTGCGAATCTACGCGATAAGGGACACAACGTTCATTACAAGAAAATCACTGCGAGTCGCCCCTCCTTGGGAGAGAATCTAAAAGCACTCACTGAAAATTTAAATATTACGGTTGTACAATGCCAAGAACCCGACGAATGGCGGGTAAAGGAACATCTAAACGAACTCAGTAATCAGGGGGTTACAATGAGTTTTGTTTCCTCCGAGCACTTCATCAGTACTACTGGAGGCTTTAAACAGCAGTTCTCTGGTAAAAAGTCGTTGTTGATGGAGTCCTTTTACCGTCGCATGCGCAAGGAAACCGGCATTCTTATGGAAGGGCAACAACCCGTTGGAGGTAAATGGAACTTTGATGCATCCAACCGAAAGTCCCTCCCCAAGAACCACCAAGTTCCTCCCCGGTTCTTCCCTGAGACCGATGTGACTGATGTGCTAAAAGATATTGAAGCAGCGGGGGTAAAAACCATTGGCTCCATCGGCGACCCAAAATACTTTTATTGGCCTACAAATACAGACCAAGCGAAATCGATCTTTTACTATTGGCTGGAGCATGACCTACCCTATTTTGGTGATTTCCAAGATGCCATGGCACGCAATCAATGGGCCATGTACCATAGCAGAATATCGTTTGCTTTAAATACCAAAATGATTGATCCATTATGGGTCTGTCAGCAAGTAGAACTGGCCTATCGCAATCGGCCTGAAGTAAGCATCAGCGCTGCCGAAGGTTTCATTCGTCAAATTATTGGTTGGCGTGAATTCATGCGTGGAGCCTATTGGATGCGGATGCCTGAATTTGGAACATTAAACTATTTCGAACACGATCGTAAACTTCCAGAATGGTTCTGGACCGGGGAGACGCATATGGAATGCATGAAGCAAACCATTGGTCAAAGCCTCTCTCATGCCTATGCACATCACATTCAACGCCTGATGATCACGGGAAACTTCGCACTCCTCTCAGGTATTGACCCGAGTGAGGTAGACCTATGGTACTTGGGAATCTACATTGATGCTTTTGAATGGGTGGAAATCACTAACACCCGGGGGATGAGCCAATTTGCAGACGGCGGATGGATTGCAACGAAACCCTATGTCAGTTCTGCCAACTACATACACAAAATGAGCGATTATTGTGGCAGTTGCAAATACGACCGCAAAACCAAGACTGAGGCGAATAGTTGCCCCTTTAACACATTGTATTGGGACTTTTATATGCGTCATTCCGATAAATTGGGGAACAATCCACGTATTGGAATGGTTTATAGAACATTGAATAAGATGACACCGGAGGCGAAAGGAGAAATTCAAGAACGTGCCAGCTGGATTCTAAACAACCTCAACACCCTTTAACCATGAAGACTTGCTTGCTTTGGTTTCGAAATAACTTGCGTACCAGCGACAACCTTCCCGTTCATTACGCTTATCAGCACTATGAACAGGTTATTCCTGTATTTCTTTACCCCACTACACATACGGAACACCCCAAAGGATCCTTTGCTTGGGGCAAGGCAAAACACAGGTTCTTCGATGAAAGTATTCTGTGGTTGAAAAATACGCTAGAATTGGACGGCAGCACCCTGTACGTTGATACAACGACTGGCACCAATGTCGAACGAATCCAAAACTTAGCAACTCGTTGGAATGTTAGTGCCATTATAGGTCCTGATGAGCCTTCTTTTAATGAGCAGCAAGAATGCCATGCCATTGATTCTTGGTCCGTAGCGCGAAACATTAAAACTTTTTGGAAGGAAGAACGCACGTTATTCGACCAAAATCAATTGCCTTTTGATTTGGCTGATTTACCTCAATCGTTCACCCCTTTTCGCAAGAAAATTGAAAAATATTCTGAGCCTGCACGGGCACTCCCTGCACCGAGCATCTCGAGTATAGAGCTGGATTGTCATTGGGAACCTACTTCAGAATTCACCATTCCTAACAATAGTGCCCACCCCTTCCATGGCGGGGTTACTAGCGCTTGGGACCGATTAGATCATTACCTCTGGAACGAGGAATACATAACGACGTATAAAGAGACGCGAAATGGCATGCTTGGTTCGGATTACAGCTCCAAGTTCTCTGCATTCCTCGCCCTGGGTTGTATTTCTGCTCGCGAGATCTATGCCGAAATAAAGCGATTTGAACATCAAGTGACCTCAAATGAGAGTACATATTGGCTCTACTTCGAATTGCTATGGCGTGAATACTTCCAATGGATTGCTCGCAAGCATGGACGTGATATCTTTTTACAGGGTGGTCTTCAACCTAGCAAACCGCGAAAGAATTACCGCGAAAAGCATTTTCAAAAATGGACCGATGGTACAACTGGTGATTCACTTGTAGATGCCAATATGAAAGAGCTTGCAGAAACTGGATTCATGAGCAATCGTGGCCGCCAAAACGTTGCCTCATACTTCGTGCACGACCTGCACCTTGATTGGCGCTACGGCGCGGCATGGTTCGAAGCACAGCTTATTGACCACGATCCAGCCTCAAACTATGGCAATTGGCTTTATATAGCCGGTGTTGGCAATGACCCTCGCCCGTTTCGAAAGTTCAACACACAATTCCAAGCCGAACGCTACGATCCAGAGGGCAGCTATGTGAATACTTGGTTGGATTGATGTAAATTCCGACCATGGATTGGAACGCACTTAAAGACCTGAAATTCCCACAACTCATCCTCGATAGTGAGGACCAGCGCATCTTAAAGGAGTTGGCGGAACGATTGCAGGACAACTACCCATATGCAAAGGCAAACTACGCCGGCCAAATGATCAAGCCCCCTCATCATTTGGCGCAAGCAGCGCATTGGATGACCAGTTTCATCAATCCTAATAACCACGCACTTGATGGCGGTCGAGCAACTTCAGCCCTCGAGCTGGAATGCATTAAAGCCCTGGGCGATATGATGGGCTATACCGCACCGCTGGGTCATCTTACTTCTGGGGGGACCGTAGCGAATCTTGAAGCACTTTGGGTCGCTCGACAAGCCAACCCAACCACCAAAGTATTGGCGAACGCCCAAGCACATTACACCCATGAACGCATGAGTGAAGTCCTTGGAATGGATTTTGGGACAGTTCAGGCGGACGAAAGTGGCAGGATGGAATTAAATGATCTGGCGGACCAATTGGCCGCGCTCGAAGAATCGGGTCGCAAAGCAACCATTGTGGCTACTCTAGGGACAACGGGCATTGGAGCGGTAGACCCATTGGATAAAATCATTTCCCTCGCTCAAACATTCGGTGCCAGAGTACACGTCGATGCTGCGTACGGCGGATACTTCAAACTTTGCAACCTTCCCAACGACCAAGACAATGCCGCCTTCCAAGCCATAGGCCTGGCCGATTCCATTGTGGTCGACCCGCACAAACATGGCTTGCAACCCTATGGTTGTGGCGCGGTGCTTTTAAAAAACCCCGCAGAAGGTAAATACTACAAGCACGACAGTCCATATACGTACTTTACGTCCAATGAATTACACTTAGGCGAGATTACTTTAGAATGTTCGCGTCCCGGCGCCTCGGCCGCTGCACTTTGGGCGACCCTCCAAAAGTTCCCATTGATCTCGGGTGGAGCGATGTCTAATCGCTTGGATCACAGCCTTCACGCTGCAAAGGGTCTTACCGCGACACTAATCCAGCAGGATTATTGGGCGTTAGAACCCGCGATGGACATTTGTATTTTCAGCAAATCGGGAGCCTTAGCATCAGAAATCAGCGCTAAGAATAGAGCATTTTTCGAAGCAAAGGCCGCTGAAGACATTCACTTGGCCCTATTCAAGCTTTCACCAAAGCAGTGTCCTTGGAAAATAGAATGGGATCAAGAAAACGTAGTAGTCGTAAGAAGTGTGCTCATGAAACCTGAGCATAATTCACCTGAACTGTGGGCAGCAATTGCTCGTGATTAACCGCGTACCAATGCAATGATTTCCTCGAGGTTTTTGACCTCTTGAGCACCAGTGGCTAAATTTTTCACCGGAATAGCATCAGCGGCCAACTCATTCGTGCCCACCATTGCCATAAAAGGAATCTGCTTTTTATCTGCGAAGTCGAACTGCTTTTTCAATTTAGCTGCATCTGGATAGAGCTCTGCACGAATTCCTTTAGCCACCAATTTTTGAACCCAACCATAGGCCGAGGCAGCCTCGGAATCACCAAAGTTTGCGAACAAAATAGAAGCCTTACCAGCCACTGCATCGGGGAATAAATCAAGCTCCTCTAAACAAAGGTAGATACGATCTAGACCAAAGCTAATCCCAACGCCAGAGGTATTCTTCAACCCGAAAATAGCAGTCAAATCAGCATAGCGTCCGCCGCCGCCTACACTTCCCATGGCAACCCCATCGGCTGCAACTTCAAAGATGGTTCCGGTGTAATAGTTTAATCCGCGTGCCAACGTAAAGTCAAATTCAACTTTCGAATCTTGGAGGCCATCCACAGCATTGGACAAGACAAAATTCATCTCTTCCAATCCTTTCTTTCCTTCCTCAGAGTCTTGCAAAAGTGCCGCTAGCGCTTCAAGCGTGAGTCCCGCCTCGAGCCACTGTCCGAAAGTTGCGACCGCCTCAGCACCGATGCCTTGTTTGGTCATCTCGTCAAGTACGCCTGAAGCCCCAACTTTATCGAGCTTATCTATGGCCACTGTAAACGATATAAAATCGTCGGCAATGCCTAAGACTTCGGCCATACCCGCAAGAATTTTTCTATTATTCACCTTAATCGTAGCCCCTAGTCCTAGTCGTGTGAAGGCAGCATCATACAAGTGAATGAGCTCAACCTCTTGCCACAAGCTGTCCGAGCCAACCACATCAGCATCGCACTGGTAGAACTCGCGGAACCTTCCCTTTTGTGGGCGATCAGCACGCCATACCGGTTGCATTTGATAACGCTTGAACGGGAAAGCAATCTCATTTTGGTGTTGTACAACATAGCGCGCAAAAGGAACGGTCAAGTCATAGCGCAACGCTTTATCAGCAACCTTCGCTCCTAACGCTTTTGGATCTTTATTGGCCCAAGCGCCCTCATCAATTTTTGACGTGAAGTCGCCCGAACGAAGGATTTTAAAGATCAATCGGTCCCCTTCCTCACCGTACTTACCAGTGAGCGTTTCTAGATTTTCGAACGAAGGCGTCTCGATGGGGTCGTACCCACGTACTTCAAATTCCTCGCGCAATACATTCATAATGTATTGACGTTTTTGAACTTCAATGGCTGAAAAATCTCTTGTTCCTTTTGCTAAAGAGGGTTTCATACGTGGGTGTTGTCGATTTCTTCAAGACAAAAATACCGCATAATGCGGGTTCTCGTACTAATGAAGCACACAACTTCTGTACAATTCCTGGAACCGTTCTGTAGAGATTAGCGTTTGGAACGTGCGTTCATTGTGGGACCAATTCCGGCGCATTGGAACATTCGAGAATTGGACATGTGCCAGACCTTCAACCCCATATTCATCGAGAATTCCCCAAAACAAGCAAACGATATCTGGATCATTTTCATTCAGACCGAATTTTTCTGCCAATTGGGGGCGCAGTAGTGTAAAATACAACTCGGCCGTTTCATGATGAATGTATTGGTCAAGCGGCTCATAAAAGTTTGGATTCTCTTTATTAAACGCTACAATGAACTCCGCTCCAGGCAGCATTGGCATCCCTGCTGGCCCTACAATCCAAGCACCATCAATGAATCGGCCATTGATATCTTTTTCATACACCTGTCCATTGAATTCCCATGCAATGGTATAGGTCCGTTCATTGTCCAAACGCACCACCTTTGCCATGGTTTCGGTCCGATTCCTTTCGATCATCCAGCGATTAATACGTGGCTGTAGCAAGAACCAAATCCCAACAATAGCCATGACCACCACCAAACCTATAATCCATCGAGTAGCCTGCTGGTTTCGAATCCGGTCTTCCTCTGCCCTACGGCGCAACATTTGCTCTCTGAGAATGGCCCTTTTCTGCGCCAAGGCATCCTCGGTGCGTGTTTTGGTTTGGACCCGCTGATTTAAGAGAAGTAATGCACGTTTCAAATAATCCACGGCTTCACCCAACTCTTGAAAAGCCTCTTCACTACCACCTGCATCCGGGTGCAATTTCTTGGCAAGATCTCGGTATACAGCATTCAGCTCAGCCTCATCTTGCGGAAGCCGGTCCATACCGAGAATTGCCAATGCCTTTTCGAGTTTCAAAATGAGGGTATTACGAGGTAGGGAATTTAGGAAAATGCGCGCAAACTTATACCGCAGTACAGATTAATGACATCGCCAACTCGCTACTGATAGAGATCTTGCTCATCTTGCCTCGCAGGGACGAGCTCTCCAGAGATAAACTTTCGTATCAAAATATTCTCGATGAGCTTATCCTCAGGGTCATTTTCCGGATCGTACGGTTTCTTTAGATCAATATCATACCACCAGGCCGTCAGCGACCAAAATCTTGCTGAGAACCCATTCCTGTAGGTCTTGATGATCTCATAAACACTGGTACCCGTCTCCCGATAAATGAGTTTACTTAAAATCTGGCCTTCACTTCGCGTCAGTTTACGAAGTTCTGGCTCAAAGCGTTCCTCAAGGTATTTTTGATATTCCTTGACGTATTTGTTGCGCTTCCGTCGCCCCTCAAGCCCTTCAAGTTTCATGTTCACACTGTCCATGCGTAAGGCCGCCTCACGAACATATGGATAAACGCGCTTCACCTTTTTCATCAGCATATAATACTGACGTCTCGCTTGAAAATCATTCAGCGTTGGCTCTGGAACAAACAATATTTCATCCAATACGGTCCAGGGAATGGTATCGCCATCAATGACCAATTGGCCCATCAAAGGCCCATCAGGGCGCAAAGACTTACTCAGGGTATCGACCTGAGCATGAAGTAATACGGAGAATAAGAGTGCGTATGCGCTAAGAGCGATTCGCCTTCCAGCGGCTTGTATTGCCATTCTTTTGAACCTTTTGTGTGCTCTTTTGCTCTTGCAACAAACTTGCCAATGCCATAGCGCCTACCTCTTCGAGTTTCGTATCCTTGGCTTCTAGTTGATCTGGAGTGAAGTAATTCGCAACAAAGTGCGTATCGAAATCGCCTCCTACGAAGGCATCGTGATCCATCACAAAGCTTGCAAAGTCCAACGTCGTTTGAACCCCAGAAATGCGATACTCACTGATGGCGCGCTTCATTCTAGCAATTGCTTCCGTTCGATCGGCACCAAAGGTGATCAACTTTGCAATCATTGGATCATAGTAGATGCTTACCTCCATTCCTTCCTCTAGTCCATCGTCCACACGAACTCCTAAGCCTTGTGGTCTTTTGTATTCACGAAGCGTTCCTGTGGCTGGCATAAAATTCTCAGCTGCATTTTCGGCATATACTCGTACCTCCAAGGCATGCCCTTGAATTTTAAGGTCTTCTTGAGTGAACCACAATTTTTCACCTTGGGCAACTCGAATCTGCGCCTTGACCAAATCAACACCCGTGATTTGCTCTGTTACGGGATGTTCTACTTGAAGGCGCGTATTCATCTCCAAGAAATAAAATTTACCTCCTGGTTCAAAGATGAATTCTACCGTACCCGCACCTCGATAATTACATGCTTTGGCTACATTAACCGCTGCGGTACCCATTGCATCGCGCAATTCAGGTGTTAGCACCACAGATGGTGCCTCTTCAATTACTTTTTGATGTCGGCGTTGAATAGAACATTCACGCTCGAACAAATGCACGACATTGCCATGCTCATCCGCCAAAACCTGTATCTCGATGTGACGTGGATTTTGAACATATTTCTCTACAAACACAGCGCCATTTCCAAAGCTATTGGTTGCTTCACTAATGGCGCGTTGCATCTGACTTTCAAATTCTTCAGGACCTTGAACTATGCGCATTCCTTTACCACCACCTCCAGCGCTAGCCTTAATCATCACAGGAAAGCCTATTTCTTCCGCTATCTTTAAAGCCTCCGCAGGATCTTGAACCTCACCTTCTGATCCTGGAACCAGCGGCACATCAAAATCCTTCACTGCATCCTTCGCACTGAGCTTATCGCCCATAATCTCTATGGCATGCTGACGCGGACCTATGAATGTAATTCCTGCGGCTTCAACAAGCGTTGCGAATCCTGCGTTCTCAGAAAGGAAACCATAACCTGGGTGTATACCGTCAACGCCTAATTCTTTTGCGATACGCACGATTTCGGCTCCTTTTAGATAACTCTCGGAGGAAGGCGCAGGGCCTATACATACGGCTTCATCAGCGAACAACACATGTGGCGCCCGACGATCAACTTCAGAATAAATGGCAACGGTCTTAATGCCCATTTCACGGGCACTACGCATGATTCGCAAGGCGATTTCGCCTCTGTTGGCAACGAGGATTTTGGTCAATTTCTTCATAGTTGTGATACGTTCACGCTAAGTGTGATGGACCACAAATATAAGGTACGTCGGCTTTGAGCTTAAGGTTTAATAATGCTTTGCGTCCAGGTTGATTCCTCACCCTCAAAATGCAACCAATACGTTCCGCTCGGCAGCGCCGTTAAATCCAGCTGCAAGGTGCGTTCCTGATTCATGACATTTGAATAGACCTGCACCCCTATTGCATTGTAGCAACGTAAGGTCCCCGTAACCGATTGCTCAAAGACCACATTCACCAAACCTTGTGTTGGGTTTGGATAAATACTGGCATTTAAGCCGAGATCCGAAATTCCCGCCTCGTACAAACTATGGGTAATCAAGGTTGAGTCTCCACAATCATTGATCAAGAAGAGATTTACAGTGTAATTCAGAGTAATCACGCCATAGGTATGTTGTGCATTCGGTGTATTGCCTTTTGAATTGGTACCATCCCCCCAATACCAATGGTATGCGGTTGCATCCGTTGCTGTGGCAAAGAAGTTGACAACCATACCATTACCGCCAGTTGAAACGATATTGAAACTAAAATCGCCTTGAGGAGCGGTGCAAGTCGCCACATCTTTTGAATAGGTATGCTGGTTTCCACATGAGTCCGTTGCAGTAAGTACAACGGTATATGTACCATTCGATAAATAGGTATGGTTGACGTTTGCACCGGAACCGGAGAAACTATCACCAAAGTCCCAACTATAACTTACAAGATTTGACGGCGTCGCACTAAAACTGAAGTTATTTCCAGAGGCCGTTTCATTGAAACTAAGATTCACTGGCGCGCAAATCTCAATAATCAACGTATCGGTAAGTACCTCGCCGCAATATGAAGTGGCAGTGCAGACTATGGTATAGCTACCCGCACTAGAATAGTTGTTTGTGCTTGAACTACCCGTACCCGAATTTCCGTCCCCAAAGTCCCATGCATAGGATAATCCTGTTCCTTGAGAACCCGTTGTATTGAAGGTAACGGAGAGACCGTTAACGGTATAGCCCGTAGAAATGGACATGGTATCACATACATCCACGCTGTGTAACAATGAATCGGACGAACCACATTCATTGAACACAACCTGATAAATATTAAACGTTCCAAAGATTGGGCCATAGGTATGCTGAGCCGTAGCGCCAGTATCTGAACCGCCATCTCCCCAATACCATAGTACGGAGTCCGGTGCGACTGTTGCGTTCGTGGCCTGTACCGACTGTCCGTTGACGGTTACTGAGCCCGTTGCTGTGATGGCAGGACAGGGCAACGTTGTGAACGTAATATCCTCCCATGCACTTGTTAGAGTCGCAGTACAGGTGTCTTTAACCCAAACGGTATACGACGTCCCAGGTTGTAAACCTGTCAAACCATAGGCCTGATTCGTCGCCTGAACCCGGGTGCCATTTCCGAGCGTATATCCCGTCACGCCATATTCAAGTGCTGAAGTTGCAGCATACCCATTCCAAGAAATATCAGCGCTGTTATAGGTAATATTATTCGCCGCTAATGTCGGAGTGGGACAAGTTGTAGGCTCATCAATTTTAATATCGTCTAGAGATATTGCCGCACGAAAGGTTGCCGCAGTTCCTGTCTTCATTGCTCTAAATACAAGCTGAATGGTATCGCCTTGGAATGAAGCCAAATTCACCGTCGCTTTTTGCCAATTCGCGGATGCAGAAGTTTGTTGTTGACCACTAATAGTTGTTAAAAGAGATGCCGTTCCACTCAGGGGCTTAATAAAAACTCGCAGCTTGTCGATTTGATCACCAAACATATGGTACCAAAAGGTCAACTGTGGGCTTTGGAGTGTGTCTAAATCAATAAACGGCGTCTTCAAATCTGTATCAGCAGTTGAGGTAAATGGAGTACCACTCCTAGCAAAAACGTAACCCCCATTCCCGGAGGTGTGGTCACCCGATGG
Source organism: uncultured Polaribacter sp. (assembly GCA_964397915.1). Lineage (GTDB taxonomy): Bacteria > Bacteroidota > Bacteroidia > Flavobacteriales > Schleiferiaceae > UBA10364. Next base: position 29,867 of record CAYNLA010000004.1, read on the forward strand.
ACCGGTGTTAAAATAATGCGCAACCGTACCTCCTCCCGTCCAGAAATAATCGGTACTGTCTGAGCGTTGCCAACAATCATCTATGTCGCCATTCTGATCGGGCCACCCTGGGCCTACCCATTTGTTTGAGTTCGAAAAGGTTTCGGTAAACGGTGCCGTGTAATACGTGCAATTGGTGGTAAATCGAGGTCCTGTTACCCAATCGCTCACATCTCCTTGACCACAAGAATCGCGCACCACCCATTCATAAGTGGTTTGAGGTGAAAGCATTGGGATTCCTACACTGCTCGTATTGGATGTGGTCCAGCTCCAAGTAGATGTCCCTACTTCGCGGTATTTAATTTGATAATTTGAAGCACCACCAGAGCTCCAATCCAATTGGGCTACCATTACACCTACTCCAGTCACCGCAGTATTGCTTGGCTTCGGACAGCTAGGTGCACGATCTATTTGAACGTCATCAATGGCAAATTGTGTGTAGAATGAATTACTGCTGTTGGTGTAATCAAATCGGATCCGGACCGTATCTCCCGCATAACTGTTCAGAGAAAGTATCTTCTCTGTCCAAGCAGCACTTTGACTACCATGGGTAGAACCTGAAGTATCCCACAGCGCTGTCCATGACCCTCCCAGTGGTTGAAGGTAAACGTCAAAATCACCCATGCTAATTCCATACCCGTGGTACCAGAAACTTAGCTGTGGATCCGTAAGCGTATCGAGGTCAATCCATGGTGAGATTAATCGCGGATTGGTACCGGATACAAATGTCGAAGTAACTTGATTGTGCATGTACTGTCCAGAGCCAGTGGTGTGATCGCCGGAAGGGCCCGTCTGCGTCCAATTAAATGCTGGCGGCCCAGGAGTCCAAAACTGAGTGCTTGAGCCTTGATCAAGCCAGCACTGGTCTAGATCTCCTTGAATGCTCCAGTTCGAAGAAGGATCCCAAGAATTGGCCTCAAAATCTTCTGTGAATGGTGCCGTATAAAAAGAACATTGCGTTGTGAAAACAGTGAAGTTGGACCAAGAAGACGTATCACCAACAGAGCAGATTTCTCGCACTCGAGCAGAATAAGTTGTATTCGAATTTAGACCCGAAATTGAAGCCGGCTTCGCGGTTGTGGAAATAATGGTCCCTCCGGTAGGCACGGTATTTCCTTGTTTGTATTGGATTTGATAACCCAAAGGAGAAGTATTCAAAGATCCCCAATTGATTTGAGCTGATGTTGCCAATACACTCGAAGTCGTAGTGGAATAAGGCTGATCACAAGAAGGTGTTTCTTCCACTGAGATATCGTCAATACTTACTCTTGAGTTCGTCCACCAAGAAACCCCGGCATCGCGTTTTGCAGAAAATCTAATTTGTATGGTATCCCCTGCCCAACTACTCAAACTTTCCACCTTTTTACGCCAAGCAGAATTACTAGAGGTGAACTGGTTGGCAGCTGTTGTGGAATTTATAGTATGCAACTGCGTCCATGTATTTGTACCCAGTTTTCGTACACGAACATCGAGTAAATCAATGTCTGACCCGTACATGTGGTAATAATAAATCAAACGAGGTAAAGTATCGCTAGATAAATCAATCGGAGGCGTAACTAAATGTGTAACGGTGGCATTGGTCGTAATCGACCCCGTGAACCATCCCTCTGCCACTGCATAGCCTCCACCATTGCCGGGACTATGGTCATTAGCTGGACCAGAATTTAATGATGTTAAAGACGGCGGTCCTGCCATCCATAAATAGTTGTTGCTAGTTTGTAAACGAGTCCAACAAGTTGGAATTGAACCGCTATTATTCCAGTTGGATTGCGACACCCAATTGTTTCCCTCAAAATCCTCTGTATACGGGGTTGACTTAACACACTGTGCATAAGCCGATTGGAACACAAAAAGCGCACCAAAAACAATCAACCTTTGAAGCATTTTTTTCATAGTACAATTATACCACAACTTTCATACCGCAAAAATAACAATGAGTCAATGTAAGTGTTCAATGAACCAAGGAATTCTATGTATTTTTATCCTATGCAGAAAATTTACTTTTTAATATGGGCATTGCTCTTGGCTACGACGAGTCAAAGCCAAGTATTAGGCCTATTGAAATATGACGGTGGAGGAGATTGGTATGCGAATCCCACTGCGTTAAAAAACCTAACAAATTTTTGCATTGACGAACTCGAAATGCCTGTCGCACTGCACGAAAGTGAAGTTGAACCAATTGACTTGGATAAATCTGCAATTTCATTTCTACATGCAACCGGGCATGGCCGCATTTACTTTGAGCCTTCCGAAGTAAATGCAATTAGAAATTTTCTAGAACGCGGAGGCTTCCTTCACATCGATGATAACTATGGCATGGCAGAATTTGCCAAGGCTGAACTATTAAAAATATTCCCAAACCAAACGCCACAACAGCTTCCTACCGACCATCCCATTTTCTCAGGGCCCTTTTCGTTCCCGGATGGTCTGCCTAAAATTCACGAACATGACAACGCACCTCCTTCGGCGTTGGGGTACTTCATTGAGGATGAATTAGTTTGCGTCCTCACCATAGAGACGGATCTCGGAGACGGTTGGGAGGATCCTGAAGTTCATAACGATCAACAGGAGGTGAGGGAAAATGCATTGAAAATGGGCGCAAACTTGGTACATTGGGCCCTAACTAGAAATAGTCAGCCATGAAAGATTTCCAACTGCAACCCATAGCAAAAGCAGCGCTCCAACTCCTAGGGCTAGCCCTTGGGGTATATGTTTTATTCTTAATTCAAGGAGTAGTCGCATATGCTTTAATAGCACTGTATATCAGTGTCTTAGGACGTCCTTTGTTTAAATTAATTCACGACAAAAGCCCTTTTGGTACATACATAGGGCCCACGGGAAGTGCTGCACTTACCATGCTCGCGATTGGCGCAATCTTTTTCTTTCTCATTTCTTGGTTTGTTCCTTTGGTTTTAGAAGAATTTTCCTTTCTACGTCAAATCCGTTACGACAAGTTGATCTCTTCTTTGGAACAAGAGATGAAACAATTCTCCAATCTTCTTGCAAACTTGGGAATAGATAGCCAAGCTGAACTGCAGAAAATTAACCAGAGCCTGCAACATTTTGCAAGCGTTGAAGCGATCTCCGGCGCGGTTCAAGGTGTTTTAGGTTCTGTTGGGAATGTGATCATAGGCTTGTTTTCCATAGCCTTCATCAGTTTCTTTTTAATTCGTGAACAAGAACTGGCGCATACTTTTATTGATTACATCACACCTCCGAAACACCACAGAAAAGTGGATAAAATTGTTCCACAAATTAAACGAATCGTAACGCGCTACAGCTTCGGTATTCTCCTACAGATTACGGCAATTTTCACCTTGCTGTCCATTGGCATGACCTTGATTGGAGTGGAAGGTGCGATTGTGCTCGCCTTAACAGCAGCAATTTTTAACCTCGTACCCTACGTAGGTCCAATTATTGGAGCAACCTTGGGCATCTTGTTAAGTATGGGACAGCTCTATGCACTTGGCGCGGCGGACCCAACCATTGACCCAAATTTGGTGCAAGGACTTTACTTATTGGTCGGGCTGTTCGCGGTGGTCCAATTATTAGACAACATCGTTTTCCAACCCTTTATTTTCTCGAATAGTGTTGGTGCGCACCCTCTTGAGATATTCATTGTAATTTCCATTGCAGGAACGCTTTTAGGCATTGTAGGAATGATTTTCGCGGTACCTGCGTACAGTATCATTCGTGTGGTAATTAATACGGTACGTGACGAGCTGAACCAAGGTAGCTAAGCATGTCACAACTTAACCAACAGGTGCATCCTGAAGATTTCGACGATCATAAATCGTGGATTTGGATTGATGCACATTACTCAAAATCTATTCAGGATTTACGGCTAAAGTATGGTCTTGAACGCCCCTATTTTAGCTGGATAAGTCAAATTGACGCTAGGCGTAAATACGCAAAGAAATTTGGACCGCTTTTAATGAACAAATGGATTTTCCCTACTGGACTTCCCCTAGAACAAAGCAGCAGTTGGGCCACAGCAACATTCAAAGCAAGTCTCGTTCGAACCCCCTATTCCATTGATCTTTGCGCCGGTATGGGCGTTGATAGCTATGCGTTAAGTACGCGTATGGGAGTTCAGAAGCATTGGGCGAATGAATTAAATGAGGAATTGGCGCAGTTGCTTAAGCACAATCTACCCGATGTGAATATTTCAAATGCACCGGCAGAGGAGTTGATGAAGGAATTGGAACAATGGAAAAAGGAACATAAAATATCTGCCGAAGCGCTGACCATCTATGTTGATCCCGACCGCCGAGCCAACGGCAACAAGGCCCATAGCATTGATGATACAGTGCCCCATCTCCCTTCATTACAGAGTCTTTGGCTTGAATGCGCCCATACGTTACTCTCGAAGCATAGTCCAATGGCGTCCTTGGAAGAACTCAAACAACTCCAAGCTTGCGCGTTGATCTATGTAGTTGAATATCAGGGCGAATGCAAGGAACTATTGTGTCTTCAACAAAAAGGTCACACCGGTCCTCCATCCATTGAAATTATAGTTTTAGCGTCCGATGAAAAAACAACATCGGTCCAACATCGCGTTGAAACCTCAGATCACTTTCAATTGGAACTTGCAACAAACACTGCTAAGTTTTTGATTCAACCCGGACCGGCCCTTTCTAAGAGTGAAGGACATGTGGGATTGCTAGGCGGTATTATGGGGGCTAAAAAAATGGTCACCGGCAATTTGTACACTATTGATCAAGAGCCCGTACCAAGCGAACTGTATGTGCGTTATGAGGTTATAGAAGTAGCGAAACCTTATAAATTAAAAACGCGGGTTGAGCATGCCGCTGTTGAACGGATTGGCTTCCCTGAACACCCCGATACCATTAGAAAAAAACTGAAGGTTAAGGAAGGACGGGAACTTAAAATTTTTGCAATGAAGATGGGCGCTCAAAAACAAATGATACTGGCACGCCGTCTAGATTGAGGCATGCTTTTTGAATCGTACCTTAGTAATGATGAAACGCAGGCTATTCTTTGGAATTATCGGACTGCTCCTCTCCTTCACGGCGGGGGCACAGGAGGCCGTTTTTGTTCCAAATGAAGGCCAATGGGATGGTGATTTCCAATACAAGGCTCCACTTAAGTACGGTGCACTTTTTTTTGAACAGGGCGCCATTCAAATGGTCTTGAGGGATGCGCATCAAGTAGAAGATTTTCGAGGCCACGCCATGCATGAAGCAGGATTGAGCCTACCGATTGATCCATTACGAACCCATGCAGTCCGGTTGAAATGGCTGAATGCAAATCCCGTTAAGGGGACAGGAATGGCTCCATTGGAATACTACCACAACTACTTCATCGGGTCCGATTCCAGCCATTGGAAAGGCGGCATCTATCCTCATAGTAAAATCGCTTATCAAAACTTATATGACCAGTCCAAGGTCGTTTTCTATACTGCCGGCGGAAGACTGAAATACGATTGGCACTTAAGAAATCCGAGTACACTGAGTCAAATTAAATGGCAATACGAGGGGGCAACAGGAATTTCCCTAAATGAGGAAGGTGCTTTGATTGTAGAAACGAGCGTGGGCGAATTCATGGAAAGTATTCCGGTCGCTTGGGGTTGGAAAGATGGGGAGCGCGTGGATTTCGGAATTTGGTACACCTTGAAAAACGGAACCATCGGTTTCAAGTCGGAATCCATCGCAAAGAACTTAGACTCATTGGTTATTGACCCACAGCTCATTTTCACCTCGTTTAGCGGTTCACTAACAGATAATTGGGGCTTCTCTGCTACCTACGACGACCAAGGCCGACTTTACGGTGCGGGAGTTGCCTTTGCTACAGGCTACGTGGCTTCTACTGGAGCGTTCCAAACAACATACAATGACCCACCTGGCATCAGTCTCGGATTCAATCCAGATGTGACCATCACTGTTTTTGAGCCTCAGGGTTCAACGATGCTTTACGCAACTTACCTTGGAGGAACGGCCCCAGACCATCCCCACAGTATGGTTGTAAACAGCAGTGGTCAACTTATTGTGATGGGCACCACAGGGAGTAGCAACTTCCCTACCCAAAATCCAATTCAAAGCAGCAATGCAGGCGGGACGTCTGTTCAGATTAATGGCTATGAGTTTAAAAAATCGGACATCTTTATAACCCGTTTCAATACGACAGGAACAGGGGTATTAAGTTCAACCTATTTAGGCGGAACAGGGAATGACGGTTTAAATACAGAGATGATTGAGAATTATGGTGATGCGGCACGTGGCGAAGTGGTGGTTGATCAAAGCGACAACATTTACATCACGGCATCCACCAACAGTACCAACTTCCCCTCTACGAACTGTAGCACATGCTCAAAAGCTGGCGGACAAGATGCTATAGTCATGAAGTTGAATGCAACGGCTACCGCCATTCAATGGAGCAATTATTACGGAAGTACGTCCAACGATGCCGGCTACAGCTTAAAATATCACAACGGAGCGGTCTTTGTTACTGGTGGAACGGAAGGTGGAAATCTCCCATCGACTACTGGAGGTTACAAAAGCTCATATGGCGGTTCTACCGACGGCTACATAGCGAAGTTCAACGCTTCATCTGGTTCGTTACTCCAAAGCACCTACATTGGAACCAATGCCTATGACCAGAGCTTCATTTTAGATGTAGACAAACTTGGTAATGTCTACGCTTTTGGACAAACCTTAGGAAACTATGCTATATCAACAGGGGCCTGGGGAACGCCACAGTATCGAAAACAATTCATTCACAAACTGAGCAATGATTTGACCAGCAGCTCGGCTTCGACGGCTTTTGGCTCCCCTTCAGGCGTGCTAAATCTGGTTCCTACAGCCTTTAACGTCGACGACTGTTTGAACATTCTCCTTTCGGGCTGGGGCGGAGTAACAAATAATGGATTCCGGAACACCACAGTAGAACAATTGCCCGTCAGCACGGACGCATTGCAGAGTTCGACCAACGGTTCGGATTTCTATTTCATGGTACTCACAAAAAACTTTGGATCCTTTAAATACGGTAGTTACTTCGGTGGATCAACATCTTCTGAACACGTGGATGGAGGCACCAGTAGGTTTGATGAACGCGGCAGAATCTACCAAGCCGTATGCGCCGGTTGTGGCGGAAACGACGACCTCCCTACGACACCTGGGGCGTTTTCAGAGACTAATAACAGCAGTAACTGTAACCTTGGCGTAATCAAATTGGACTTTGAAACCGGCATTGAAGCAAAAGCAGAGATTGACCTGAACTACCTTATTGATACGAACTGTTACGAGCTCACGCTCAAGTTGGACAACAACAGTGTAAACGC
>CAYNLA010000004.1:37305-50078 GCA_964397915.1 uncultured Polaribacter sp.
GGGACTTTGACCAAGGGGATACTTCAAACATTAAGGATCCCGTGGTAACCTTCCCAAACTTGGGAACCTACAACGTCATGCTTGTGGCCATTGACACCATTTGTGACAGCTACGACACCACCTACATTGAGATCGTGCACGACACAGCGAATTTCCCCGTGACGGATTGGATTGCGGATTACGTAAGTTGTGATTTGATGCGCGAAGTGAACTTTGTTGAACAACTCCAAGATGCCGACTTCTACGAATGGGATTTTGGTGATGGTCAAAACTTAACCACTACCTCGCGAAATATCACCCACGCCTACCCCGCGTTTGCAACCTATACTGCTACGGTTACCGCAAAAGACAGTTTCTGTGACGTAAGCGCAGTACAAAATTTCCTCATTGAGTTTGACGATGACGCCAATCTGCCCACCGTTAGCATAACAACGGATAGCTGCCGCTATGGCGGTGTTGATGTTTTCTACCAAAATGTAGATAGTACGATGCTCTTTGAGTGGAACTTTGCAGGAAATAAAGATTCCGGGATGGTACCATCATTCCGCTACCCCGAAAGCGGTTTAGAAGAAGTCTACCTTACCATCACAGACACGCTTTGTAACCGAAGCTATGTTTTTGATTTCCTTGCAGATATCATCCGAATCGATGGCCGCGTATGGATTCCTAGTGCCTTCACTCCGAACGGTGATAAAGACAATGAACTATTCGAAATCTACGGGAACAGTTGTCTAGAAGATCCCGTCTTCAGCATTTTCGACAGCTGGGGAAATGAAGTCTTCCGAAGCGAAGATCCTTTTCATGAATTCTGGGACGGCACGTTCAAAGGCAAACCGCTTCCACAGGATGTTTACACCTATAGATTCACTGGAGGCGATGAGGTTCGAATGGGAACCGTCACCATAATCTACTAAGCGGTAGCGTAAAGCTCCTCGAGAACGCCCAAAAATTTATCGACGCAGTCTTCGGTATTGAATTTACTGAAGGAAACACGAACAGGCTGGTAATCCGCTGTCCATGGGCCTAAAGCTCGAATAACATGGCTGCCTTGGTTTGAGCCTGAAGTACACGCACTCCCGCCACTGACGTTAATCCCTTTCATATCAAACGAAAAGGTTAACATGTCGTTTTCCGTCTTTGGGAAAGCGATACTCAAAACGGTATACAAGCTTTTATCAAGCTCAGCACTCCGTCCAAAGAACTTGGCATCAGGTACCAATCGTTTTACGCCATCAATGACTTTTTGCTTGAGTGCCTCCACTTTTTTCTGGTCTTCGGCCATTTCATTGGTGGCAATCTCAAAGGCCTTACCAAGGGCAACGATACCGATGGTGTTCTCGGTTCCCGCACGCAAATTGCGCTCCTGAGCACCGCCTTGAATGAGTGGTTTGATTTTTAGTCCACTGCGCACATAAGCAAATCCTATCCCTTTCGGCCCATGAATCTTATGGGCTGAACAGGTTAAGAAATCGTAGGCTACCTCCTTCACGCTTATCGGCAAGTGGCCCATAGCTTGAACAGTATCGGAATGGAATAAAGCATCATATTTCTTGCACAACGCACTGATTTCGGCAACGGGATTTAAGTTGCCTATTTCGTTATTTGCAAACATGAGGCTAACTAAAGTCTTGGGACCATTTTGAAGCAATGCTTCTAGTTCAGCCAAGTCAATATCACCATGTTCGTTCACGTTGAGATACGCGGCTTCTACTTCACCGCGTTGTTCCATAAATTCTATTGGATGACCTACGGCATGGTGTTCTATAGCTGTGCTGATGATCCGCTTTACTCCCAGATCACGAACGCTGCAGAAGAGCGCCATATTGTCTGCTTCAGTGCCACCAGAAGTAAAGAAAATCTCACCGGGCTCTGCCCCAAGTTTTTGAGCGATACGCTTCCGTACGACCTCGACTTCGACTTTAGCTCCGCGACCGCTGACGTGAGTGCTCGAGGGGTTTCCAAAATTCTCCATCATACGCACCATTTCATCCTTCACCCGTGGTTCTAAGGGTGTGGTGGCTGCGTTATCCAAGAAAACTACTTCCATGCTGTTGTAATTAGGTTGCTCAAAGATAGTGCTTAGGCCAATTCTTTGATAATGTCCATAAACTCCTCACCCAAAGAAGTCGCTTCATCGGTGCTAGGTGCCTCCGTGTAAATACGAACAATGGGTTCGGTGTTCGACTTTCTAAGGTGTACCCAACGGTCTGACCAAGTGATCTTCACCCCATCTATAGTACTTACCTCTTCGTTTTTATAGCGCCCTGCAATGGTTGCCAAGATGCCATCTACATCGAGATCAGGGGTCAATTCTATTTTCTGTTTCGCCATGAAATACTGCGGGTATCCAGCGCGAAGTTCACTCATGGTTTTGTCCGATTTTGCCAAATGCGTCAACGCCAAAGCAATACCGACCAGCGCATCCCGTCCGTAGTGCAACTCAGGTAAAATAATCCCTCCATTGCCCTCACCACCGAGCACGGCATTCTGTGCTTTCATTTCATTAACAACATTAACCTCACCAACCGCAGAACTGGTGTAGGTGCTGCCTTTTGCTTCTGCGAGGTCGCGAAGGGCTTTGGAAGAACTCATATTACTCACAACATGTCCAGATTGTAGCGACAAAAGGTAGTCTGCAACCAAAACCAGCGTGTATTCCTCGCCAAACATGGCGCCTTTTTCATCGACAAAGGCTAATCGGTCCACATCGGGATCAACGACGATACCAAGATCAAAGCTGCCGTTTTTAACCACATCTAAAATCTCACTTAAATGTTTTTCGAGCGGCTCGGGATTGTGTGGGAATCGGCCGTGTGGTTCGGGATACAGGTTCGTATAAGTTACTCCCATTTTATCTAAGAGCATAGGAATGGCAATACTTCCAGAACTGTGGACGGCATCAATCGCGACGTTAAATCCGGCTGCCTTGACAGCAGACACGTCCACTGAATCTAAAGCCAATACTTCATCAATGTGCCACTGCATGCCGTCCTCACAAGGTGTAGTGGTACCTAGTGCATGTACCTCAGCAAATTCAAGGTCGGCGCCTTCTGCAAGCGAAAGAATGGCAGCGCCATCATCTCCTGAGACAAACTCCCCCTTTTCATTGAGAAGTTTAAGTGCATTCCATTGCTCTGGGTTGTGCGAAGCGGTTAGAATAATACCGCCGGCAGCATTGAATCTGGGCACCAACATCTCTACGGTGGGTGTTGTGCTCAACCCTGCATTGATCACATGAATTCCCAACCCTTGAAGTGTACTGATGACCAATTGCTCAAGCATCGGTCCAGAGGGACGGGCATCACGACCAATAACAACAGTACAATCTGCATGGCGTTGTTTCAACCATGCGCCGTATCCTGCTGCGAACTTTACAGCATCGATTGGGGTTAGATTATCTCCTTGGGTACCTCCAATGGTGCCACGGATTCCAGAGATGGATTTAATGAGAGTCATAGGGTTTTCATTGATTGAGCGCTAAGATAACTGCAACTTTGACCGGCTGCAAAGAAGTGGCATCGGATTTGCTCACTTGTTAATAACAGTGTGAAAACTTCATGCTTATGAACCCCCGACAGCCTTCCTAACGGCGAACAATGTCGCTATCTTTCTACTATGCGATTTGAGGATCAAGAGACCTTAACATTAGTCAATGCATTCGAAGAGGCCTTGCGCCAGGGCAAAGAACCCTACTTCGATGTCGAGGATTTAGAACTTATTCTAGATTACTACCTCGACACGGGCTCTTTTGAGCAGACTAAAACCGCATTGGACGTTGCCCAAAACATTCATCCACTGGCTTTTACCTTTAAAATAAAAGAGGTACAGCTCGACATTGCGATGAAAGACTATACCCGGGCAGAAGCAAAATTGAACCACTTAGAAGGACTGAACATGCGTTCTACGGAACTCCTTATTGCTCGAGCAACCATCCTTATGCACCGTGGTGCCACTGAGAAAGGGTTGCAATTATTGGACGAAGCTTTAGAAAACGCGGAGGACCCCATCGAAGTCCTTCAGATGATTGCAGATACCTATTTGAGTCAGGGTGATTATCCTCGCGCCATTAATACGTTGGTTCAATGGTGCCGTATGGAAGAGGAAGAATTAGACGAAGGTGCCATATACCAATTGGCCATGTGTTTAGATTTCACCAATGAATATGACCGTGCGATTGCAATCTTCCAGAGTTTAACGGAGCGTGAGCCCTACAACCCCCTTTTATGGTACCAACTCGGTGCGTTCTATTTGCGACTTGATAATGAAAGCAAGGCATTGGAAATGTTCCAATGGGCCATTACAGCCGATGAATCTTTCCATGCTGGACATTTCGAGATGGGCCGCATCTATGAACGCAAAGAAGAATACATCAACGCCTTAACCGCATACAAGCAAAGCGTTAACGAAGACTTACCAAGTGGATACGTCCATTTTAGAATTGGTATGCTTGAAGCGGAATTGGGAAGCTTAAATGAGGCTTTGCGCCAGTTTGATCAGGCCATCGCCCTCGAGCCCGACATGGACGATGTTCATTTGGAGCGCGCCATGACTTTTATGGAACTTGAGCGCTACGAAGAAGCTATCAGAGACTACAAGAAAGTGTGGTTAGATGAAGCCTACGGTTCAGAAGATGTATTGGACTTTGTCGAGTGCCTTATTGAATTGGACCACTTGGATCAGGCCATTGCGATTTTATACGATGCCGTAGACCGATTCCCTGAGGTGCTTCAATTTCGATTAGTCCTCGCAGGTTACCTTTTTGCCTCGGATGATATGGTTAGTGCAAAAGCGGTCTTAGATGACTTGCATCTAAACCGTGATGAATTGCGCACATTATTCGCGGAATACTTCCCGGATTTACTCGAAATCCCCATTGTAGCCTCTATTTTAGCGGAACTGAAATAATTCAACAATGCAGAAATACCTCAGCTTGTTTCTCAAAGGCATGGCCATGGGAGCAGCAGATGTTGTACCAGGCGTTAGCGGAGGAACCATTGCGTTCATAACTAACATTTACGAGACACTAATTGGGAATCTTAGCCGATTCGATGCGCACGCACTTAAATTACTTTTTAAGGGTGAATTCAAAGCATTATGGGAACACATCGGCGGTACCTTTTTAGCCGTGCTATTTGCGGGTATTTTCACGAGTGTACTTTCCCTCGCCTCAGTCCTAGATTACGCACTTGAACACCATCCTACTGCCATTTGGAGTTTCTTCTTCGGCCTCGTTTTCGCGAGTATTTTCAGTGTTGGCAAGAACGTCAAAGGTTGGCAGCGCAAGGATATTGTTGCTTTTGTAATAGGGAGCGCAATTGCCTTCTGGGTTACTACCCTTCCTGCGGTCGGAGGAACAGAGCACCCGCTTTACCTCATTCTCTGTGGCGCATTGGCCATTTGCGCAATGATTCTACCTGGTATTAGTGGAAGTTTCATCTTATTACTTTTAGGTGCCTATGCGACCGTTCTTGGCGCCGTCAGCGATCGTAACCTTTTGATCATTGCATATGTTGGTGTTGGCGCGGTGGCTGGGCTTATCGCATTCACCAAGCTATTGAAATGGATCTTCGAAAACTACTACAACGTTGCCATCGCCTTATTGACAGGTTTTCTACTTGGGTCACTTAACAAGCTTTGGCCATGGAAGTGGGTCGTAGAATACTATATCAAACATGAGGGAACCGAAAAAGAAGAATACGTTCCTTTGATCACTGAAAATATGGTTCCAGGGTCCGATTGGCCCATCGCGCTGATTTTAGCATTGGCTGGAGCTGCAGTAGTTTTCGCGTTAGAGTGGGCAGGAAAGCAAAAGAAAGACCACGCAGCATGATAAAATTGGGCCTCGTAGGACATCCCATCAAACACAGCTTGAGTCCTGCCTTACATGAAGGATTCATGGCAGAGCATGAAGTTCGAGGGTCCTATACGCTCTTAGAACGCGCTAACCTGGATCGATCAGAATTCAGAGCATTATTTTTCGAGGACCGCTTTCATGGGGTAAATATTACCATTCCATACAAAACAGTTGCGCTTACTTGGGTGGATGAGATTGATCCTTACGCAGAAGCTATTGGCGCCATTAACACCGTGGTTATTGAAAACGGACGACTTGTTGGCTACAACACAGATGTCGATGGAATCAGGAAAAGTTTAAACCTACTTGGCACTCCACAACCTGCTTTAGTTTTTGGAACGGGTGGTGCTTCCAAAGCGGCTGCCTTCGTTTTAAAACAAATGGGGATTTCGCACAAGATTATTGGACGACGAACCGAACCCAATTACAATACCCTCACAGCGAGAGAAGCTACCCATTATAAATGGTGGATCAACTGTACACCTGTTGGTGGGCCCAAGTTTCCCGGGGATTATTTACCGCTACCTATGGCCATTTTAACCAAGGAATTCGCCATATTTGATATGAATTATGAACCTAAGTGTACCCCATTAATGTTAAAGGGGAAAGAATTGGGTGCCACCACCTTGGGTGGAACAATAATGTTAACCGAGCAAGCGAAAAAAGCATGGCAATTATTCCATGCCGCTTACTACAAAACTTTGTAGATGATGAGTCAGGAAGAAAAAACACCGCAAGAAGAAGGACAACAGCCTGTTGAAAGCAATAATCAAGAGGTTCAAGAGATTCAACAAGATGAGCCTGTTGTAACTGACGGTGATAACGCAACCGAGCAACATGATGAGGAGGAAGTTAAGGCTGTAGAAGCTGAAGAAGATCACGAAACTCCCAAAGAGCGGAAGCTCATCATACCGGATTTTGACGCGCTTTCTGTTGAACAATGCCTTGAAATCATCGAAACGCATGTAAAAGAACACGGTGCAGAGCGCATAAAAGGAATAGTAGAGAGCGGACGCTCAAGAATACTACAAGAATTAAATGCCGAGCGCGATGCCGCCAAAGCGACCTTCTTGGAAGAAGGAGGCAACATTATTGATTTTCAATTCGATCAGCCCCAACGCAAACAGTTGGGTACGATTTACGGGGAATACCGCGATAAATTACGCAAGCATTACAGCCAGCTTGAAGAAGAGTTGGGAACCAACTTGGCGACAAAGCTGGATATCATAGAGCAAATAAAGAGCCTTCCTATGCTTGAAGGAAGTGCAAAGCAGAAATACGACACCTTCAAGAATTTGCGTGAACGCTGGAACGCTACGGGGCTTGTCCCAAAGGCTGATGCGCGCAACGTATGGGCAAATTACAACCACCACGTTGATAATTTCTTTGACTATCTAAGAATGGCGTACGACCTCATTGAGATCGACTATCAGAATAATCTTCAAGAGAAAATCGCTCTTTGTGAAACTTTAGAAGCATCCCTCAGCCAAGGACCGAGTCCACAAATTTTCAAAACGCTTCAACAAGCCCATAGCAAATGGAAGCGCATTGGTCCTGTCCCGCGTGAAAAGAAAGATGAGCTATGGGATAGATTCAAGGCGGTTACTTCAAAAATTCATGAAATGCGCGATTCCTTCAATGAAGAAATCAAAGCCATCAATGAAGAAAAAATAGCTGCAAAACAAACGGTAGTTGATAAGATTAAGTCCCTAACAACGGAATTACCAACGAAGCACAGCGGATGGCAAAAAGCCAGTAAGGAATTAGAAACCCTTCGTGCCGAATTTAAAAAGATCGGCTTTGTGAAAAGTGCGGAAAATGCGGCAGTATGGGAAGATTACAAGGAGGCGCAACGCAACTTCAATCGTTTAAAAAACGCATTCTACAAAGAAGAAAAGCAGGCACACAAAGTAAATCTTGAGAAGAAACAAGCGCTTGTAGACCTGGCGGAAAGTTTGAAAGACAGTGAAGATTTTGGCGAAGCTTCTAAAGCACTTAAAAAAGCTCAAGCCGATTGGAAAAAATCAGGCTATGTCCCGAAAAAAGAAGGCGACAAATTGTGGGAAGCATTCCGAGCAGCGTGTAACCATTTCTTTGACCGCATGCACGGTCAACGCAAAGCGCAAGAGAAACAAAGCAATGCAGTACAACAAGCCAAAGAAGATCTCATTGCCAAAGTGAAAAAAGCAAAGGTTTCAAGTCTGGAAGATGCGATTGCATTAAGTCAGGAATGGGGAGCAATTGGCATGGGAGGCAAGAAAGGTTTGGATCAAAGTTTTGATCAGGCCTTAAATGACAAATTAGCACCTTTAGGTTTAAGCGCGGAGGCTGTTGAGGCCGCTCTGTTTGAAACGAAAGTTAAAGCACTCGTCGAGGCCGACGATCAAGACGGGCTCTACCGTCAACGCAATTGGCTTAGAGAGCAAGCAGATTCTGCTAAAAAGGAATTGCATCAACTTGAAAATAACATTGCCTTCTTCTCCTCATCGAAAGGAAACCCTCTTTTGGATGCGGCCATGGAAAAAATTGAATCACAAAAAGCAAAAGTTGCGCATTATACCACCTTGCGAAAAGTCTTCAATTCGCTTTTGAAATAATTAGGTATGAAATTCAACCTAGTCGCTCCATTCGAACCAATGGGCGATCAGCCTACTGCCATCAAAGATTTGGTAGAAGGTTTAGATAATGGTGAACGTGATCAAGTGCTGCTCGGGGTGACCGGATCCGGTAAGACATTTACCGTCGCTAATGTCATCAAGGAGACACAGCGCCCTACCCTGATTCTGTGCCATAACAAAACCCTTGCCGCACAGCTCTATGGGGAGATGAAAGAATTTTTCCCTGAAAACGCTGTGGAATATTTCGTCAGTTACTACGACTACTACCAACCTGAAGCCTACGTACCATCCTCAGGATTATACATAGAAAAGGATCTGAGTATCAATGATGAAATTGAAAAACTACGCCTAAGCACCACTTCTTCCTTATTAAGCGGTCGCAGAGATGTTGTAGTCGTTGCCTCTGTAAGTTGTTTGTACGGGATGGGAAATCCGGAGGCTTTTAATAGCTCTGTGGTGCATATTAATGTTGGTCAGAAGATTTCACGCCAAGCCCTACTCCATGCTTTTGTAAATGCATTATACGCAAGAACCGCTGCAGAGTTCAAACGCGGAAGCTTCAGGGTTAAAGGAGATACTGTGGATGTTTTCCCTGCGTATGCTGAAACCTATTACCGTATCAACTTTGGCTGGGAAGATGATATTGAAAGCATAGAACACATCGATCCAGTAAGTAATCAGCGGATTGAAATGATGGATGAAATGCGATTATTTCCCGCGAACCTCTTCGTTACAGAGAAGGACCAATTACAAAATGCCATCCACCAAATCCAGGATGATTTGATGACTCAAGTGGATCATTTCAAAAGTGTAAGTCGCCCACTAGAGGCCAAACGTTTGGAAGAACGAACCAACTTCGACTTAGAAATGATACGTGAATTGGGCTATTGCTCAGGGATTGAAAACTACAGTCGATACCTCGATGGTCGGGCACCTGGGGTGCGGCCTTTCTGTTTGCTCGATTATTTCCCTGATGACTTTTTACTCGTGGTCGACGAAAGCCACGTGACTATTCCACAGGTACGCGCCATGTACGGAGGAGACCGTTCACGCAAAGAAAATCTCGTTGAATACGGTTTTCGCCTACCGGCTGCAATGGATAACCGTCCATTAAAATTCGAAGAGTTCGAGCAAATCAGAGGTCAGGCCTTATTTGTCAGTGCGACACCTGCTGAATTTGAATTGGAACTTACCGGTGGCGTATTTGCCGAGCAAGTGATCCGTCCTACCGGGCTTTTAGACCCTATTGTGGAGGTACGACCATGCGAAAACCAGGTGGATGACTTAATGGATGAAATCCGATTGCGCGTTGAAAGAGATGAACGGGTGTTGGTAACAACCTTGACTAAAAGGATGGCAGAGGAACTGGCTAAATATTTCACGCGCTACGACATTCGATGCAGATACATTCATAGCGATGTAGATACGTTAGAGCGTGTTGAAATCATGCGTGATCTTCGTTTAGGAACATTTGACGTACTCATTGGTGTCAACCTTTTGCGAGAAGGTCTTGACTTTCCAGAAGTAAGCCTTGTTGCCATTATGGATGCCGACAAAGAAGGATTCCTTCGAAGCACTCGTTCTTTAGTTCAGACCATCGGTCGTGCAGCTCGGAACGTTAACGGCATGGCCATTTTATATGCAGATAAGATGACCGACAGCATGAAGCGCACGATAGATGAAACCTCGCGAAGGAGAGAAAAGCAAGATGAATTCAATAAAGCGAACGGACTTGTGCCCACCGCTCTGCGCACTTCTCGTGCCGAGATTATTGCTAAATCGAGTGCCGTAAATAAGGGTGCCAAGTACAACGAGGGTATGGCAGCCGTCAAAGCCTCTGAAGAAGCGGTGAACTATTCAAGCCCGGAAGACCTTGAAAAACGTATTCGAGAAACTCGAAAAGCCATGGAAATCGCTGCGAAATCGATGGATTTCATTGAGGCTGCTCGACTCCGTGATCTTTTGTTAGAATTTGAGAGTAAACGCGAGAAGCGATAACTACAAGTAGTGTGCTACTCCTACAGCAAAGGTCCATACCTGGTGGCCGTCAATGCGCTGATCCAGATACAACGTCGGCGTCCACTCCCATCGGTCGTTCATAGGAACCTCGCCTTCAATACCCACCCGCAATAGGGTTTTCATTTCACCATTTTCCACTGTGATACCGGGACCTACACCCAGCAAGACATTATGCGATAATCGGTAGAACAAGTCGAGCGTAGAAACCATTGGAGTAATTAGCTCAATTGTTTCGCCATCAGCATTCTCGATCAAATAATTTTCCAATTCCACATCACTGTGCCATCCAAGCGACCAATGATCATTGATATGGTAATCTACATCCATTCCCCAGGTGGGAACAAAGAACACACCTTCACCCCCTACTTCGGGTACCATTCCATGACCTATAAGTAAGGCCAAGCGCAGTGGATGACGGTGATGGTGTGGATCTGGTTCCACATCATGTGCGTGGTGTTGTGCCTGTGCGTTCAATCCCAGAACCACAGCGAACATGAATGAAAAGTAGTGCTTCATGGCGGAGTAATAAGCGCAAAATTGCTACTTTTCAAATCAGTTAATCATAACATATATCACACTGATGATTTACGTCTCCATAGGTCTTGGATTATTGTTTTTTAGCATGGGTTTTATCATCACGCCCAATAATGCGAAATACATCCTCAGTGGTTATAATACCATGAACCGCGAAGACCAGGAGAAATTTCCCATCGTCGAGTACTTGAAGGCATTTAAGACATTTCATATCTGGTTTGGAATTATTTATACGGCCTTATCGGTTGTATTTCATTTAATAGATTCCGATTGGGTTGGCTACCATCTAGGGATCACCCCCATCGTTGCATATGGGTGGTTTTTTTGGACTTCGAGAAGGTTCAACGAAGGGCTCAGCGATGCAACAAAAAACAATACTACCCTCGGACTCGTCGTACTCAGTCTCACATTGGCTTTTGTAATTGGCTTATTTATTTGGTCAGATAAAGAGAGTACATGGTCGTATGAAGAAAGACAACTATCCATAGAAGGTCCGTACAGTATAACTCTGAATGTGAGCGATTTAGACTCTGTAGCGTTGCGAGAAGAATTGCCTGAAATCACGCTAAGATCACACGGGATTTCCACAGGAAAAGTGGCTAAGGGGAAATACAAGGGACCGGACAACGCACGGTACCATTTGCTGATAGATAAGCCTGTAGGTCAAATCTTAACCTTATATCCTAAAAAAGGTATTCCAGTACTCATCAGTTTAGAAGGCATGGACGAGCAAGCGCTTCATAAGCAAATTTCTGAGGACCTTTATTCGAACGAATAATTGAATGCTTCAACATCTTTTGGATAAAGCACGCGGACTTTTTCAATCAATTCCGGAGTATAATAGTCCCGAAAATTTTTGCTCTTTATGGTATCCCCTTTTTTAAACAACAGTGCTGGCAAGGTTTGGGGACGGTGTAAGAATCTATTGCCAAATCTTTTTAATCCAGCTACTCCACCTTTCTCCACACTTTTGTTGCGATGTGGGAGCCCGGTGAACGGAATGTCCAATTTACCACATACGTATTCGAAGTCCTTTTGGATTGTTTCGAATCGGCCAATGAAGTCCGCCTCATTCTTTCCCTCGCGGTAAAAGAAATCGTACTGTGGGCCGTAAAACCAGCCTTCTGTTTTGATAAGCTTTGGTAAGGCTTTATTCACGAATTTCTCGAAACTCATCAAATGATGGTGGCCATGAAACTTGTAGAAGGATACCGCCCGAGACCATGGATTGCGCACGAACCCAAACTTGAAGTAATCTTCATAGAGCTCATCGCTCACATATAGGTTATCAAGGTATTCTTGAAGTTGTAAATGCGCCAGACGCGGAGGACCTATGTTGGGCGCATCATTAGGTGTTAAAAGCAGAGGAAGTCGTTCACTCCATTTTAGCCCTTCCAGCGCTAGAAAATACGCCTCAACGCTTTGCCCTGCGGCTTTGGGAATATGAACGAAAATTGTTTTGTACTTGTGGAAAACCATCTTTTCCAAAAGTACGGCTCATGGAGGGGGATACCAAGGAAATCAGACCTTCTTTGCCCATGTTTCTTGGGTTTTCCCTTTATCACGTAGCTTTCCACCTACTACTTCATCAGCACGCGATTCAGCATCCTTTGGAAAGACAAACAAGGTCCCAAGAATGATCTCCTCGTTCGGAACCTCGAAATGCGAACGCATCGGATCAAAACGAAGCGCTCCGCCAGAGGACCAATAATTTGGATAACCCAAAGCCGTAGCACCCACCAACATGT
>CAYNLA010000005.1:0-20538 GCA_964397915.1 uncultured Polaribacter sp.
TGTGACCGCGTAGGGATTCGAACCCCAAACCTTCTGATCCGTAGTCAGATGCTCTATCCAGTTGAGCTACGCAGCCAGCCTTGTCCCGTATGGGGTGGCAAATATAGACCAAAAAGTTAATTGCAAAAGTCCCTTTGGTGATTTTTTAAGGGAAAGTTTGTGGCGTTATTGAACCTCTACGGTAAGGCCGACATCACTCATCAAAGTTGCCTTGTGAGTGAGTTCTTCAATCTCGCCCGTAAGTACCTGACACTTGCCTTTATAGTGTGTGATCCAAGCACATTGTTCTGCTTGTTCTTCAGAATGTTCACACACAGCACAAAGAACATCAATAACGAAATCAAAAGAGTTTTCGTGGTCATTAAACAACACCAACGATCGCTCCTGTTGAAGGACTGTTTGTTGTTCGACTTTTAATTGTTCTTGGGTACTCATTGCTTCAAATGTATTGGAAAAGGTCCAATGCTCACAGTCAGACAGCAAAAATTATTCCACCTATTCCTCGATGCCGAATCTACGCTTTAGCAGCATGATTTTTCCCTTGCCTGCAAGGTTATAGGAGAAGGACGGTTGGTCGCCTTTCGCAGCAACGCTTCGGTCTTTTGTATCCTTAGCCAATATTGCATCATTAAAAGTATCATCCGAAGAACGAATGCTCATGAGATTTCCTTTGTATGTGATGAATAAATAGTCTGTCCCATTGTCCAAGTAAAGCGTGAATTCGCCACCTCTGCTTCGCTCTTTCACCTCAACAAGGCAATCCACTTTTGCAAATACAGGTACATTATAAATGTTTTGAATGATGGCTTCACCGTTGCCTTGGAAACTCTTGTATTTCCCACTATATCGCATTTCAACCTGACTCAAAACAAGTGATTTACGCATTTCTTTTGGAAATTTCCCCTCTGCCTCATGATCCGGAAGATCTTCTAAAAACTTACCTCCATCCTTAGCGCCCATCAACGCATAAATGCCTTCAGTATAGCTCAGGTCATCACTGCGCGAGGTACCAGAGAAATCACCGAAGAGTTGAGCGACGGTTTCCCACTGGTCTTTGTCTAAAGGTGCATCGATGGTCCAGACCGCATCTACAGTAACCTCATCCTCATTCAAATCGTGGCGGGCCGAACCGGCCAACTGATTTTCTACAAGCCCTGTTTTACTCAAGAAGTTAAGTCGACCTGTTCCGAATAAATCACAGTCATAGTTATGGAAAATCAAATACGGATCTGGGGTCGTATAATCTTGAAGTTTTTCAACCGTAGTGATTACATAACCTTGCTCCTCATGGTCGTAAAAAAGAACTCCATTCGCACTAATGACTTCAATATCCTTGCGGTCAGCATATTTAGATAAGAAGTTACTGTGCCCACCTAAACTGTCTTGGGAGATGTAAATTCCGTTGAAGGTATTATCGGCAAGGCTTGTTGGGTCGTTTTCTGGTAATTCGATAACGATATCTGCAGGGTCGATATATGAAGCGATATCGTACCACATGCTCTGTAGGTTTTTACAATCGTTTTGAAGCTTGATGGAGCCCAAATAGAACATTGGAATTTGATCTGCTCGGAGCGTAATTTTTCCTCGATAACCAAAGTATGGGCTTAAGAAAAATTCATCTTCTTCCGCAATATTTGCAATCCCAACAGTTATACCAGAAGTATCCGGTTTGATACTTTCAAAAGGTATTGGCCAAGTATTGCCTTCTTCATCTTTGAAATCGTACATACCGTGTGCCGTATACCGGTACTTGCCGCGAATACGAACCACACTTTCATAAAAGGCATGTAATTCAGTGAACCTATCGGCTGTGATTCGCGCATTCTCAAGAGGATCCATCTCGGCGTTCATGCGGATGACCACGTATCCACTGTCTGGGAGTATACGGGAATCGGCCACATCTATTTCCGGCACATCAAACGCTTCAAGGATGCTCGGCGCCAGGGCAAAGCGTGCAAAGCCTGCGGTGAAATCCAAACTGTCCTGCAATGGGTGCGTACTGACCATGTAGGCCGAATTATCGGTATTGTGTTTAATATCCACCGTCGCCTTATCCATCTTCCATTCCGCGTGATCCATGTAGGCCATGTACTGGTTCGCAGGGAACTCAATGGTTGAATATGGATTCAACTTATCGAAGATGCCAAGTTGCTTATCAAAATTCACATCACACGTAGCATCAAGCATCTGGAAAGCCCATTGCTCATCATCAAGTCTGGTCTTTACCCTGAAATCTTGTGCTGCAGAGGTGAATGAACGATTAAAGAACTGGTACCCCTCGACCTCACTGTTATGCTTGGCAGTACCATAGCGTAACTCCCCGATTCCAAATAGACCTTTACCTCCATAACGTAGCTTTCCTTCAGCCACAACTTCAGGCGAGCCGTACATATCGAATGGTGTAGCACGAGATTCTACGTGCAGTTCATCTTCATATGGAAGCCATAGGAATGGGTTGTAGGTCCCTTGAACACTTGGGTAGCCACCGCCAGTATTGTTCTCGGTAATACCAAAGGTGGTCGCACCCCCAGAGGCTTGTTGAGGGAAGAATAAGATGTCTTGAGAGACCAGATGGCTTTGGATGTACGTTATGCTTCCAGTAGCATGCAATCCTTCATTAGAGAGCGCTAAGCTGCCTTCGTAAGTGCCTGATCCTTTATATGCTGGAGTAGGCGGCATTTGAGTTTGAAAACCCAATGAATAGTCCGGCATGACCTGGAGTGGTTGCGGGAATACGGGGAAGATATCCGCACTATGGAAGGTAGCATCAAAGAGCAATCCATCCGTCGTTGCGTTATCAAGTGAATCTATTGTAAAGGGCTCAACCGCCATATAAAAGCCATCTCTGGTGTAAACGCCATCGTGTATTCTCGGATGGTCGTAGTACACATAGGAGTTATTTAAAGCTTGGAAGATGGGGTACTCTGGGTAATACTCCTTTGAACTCTTGTTGTCACTTTGATCAATAAGGAGTCGACCCTGAAGGTCTGACAAAACGGTCTGTACGTTGACTAACGCAGGGCGCTCACCGATAGGGGGATTGAATTCTTTCACCTTAAACCGCATACTGTCAATCTGCGGCATATCAATCATAAAATTGTCATAATTGAAGGCATATTTGGCTCCCCAGTAACTGAAAAGACCCGCATTGATACGTCCATCAAAGTTGAAGTTCATGCCCTCGTTCACCGTGATTAGACCGCCTTTGGGAAAGAGGTTTACCTGCTGTGAATCACTCACGGCAATCATTCCAATTCCAGCAATGTCCATCTGATAGTTCAATAGACTAACCTGTGCATTGTTTCCTTCAGCTACACGCGAGACGAACTGGATTACATCATAATCGCGCTTTCCTTCCCAATTGAGTAAGTATTCAAATAATCGGTCGGTGAGGGAAATGGTCTGCTTATCTACATCAAAGGTGACAAAGCCTTGAATGGCCATTTCATACAGAAACTTTTCGCCCTGATCTACAGGCATGCGAAGGGCGTAAATGAGCTCCTTCATAGGGACATCTTCATATCCGTAACCGTAGGCTGCATCGCGCAAGTTCATCAATGGATGTGTCTGCTGCAACCCGGCAATTTCCTCCATACGCGTAATGCGGAAGAATTGCTTACTCTCAAATACCGCAGCTTGCATGGAACCTAGGTTGAGGTTCCTGAAGTTGAGCATAGGCGTGCCTTGATTATAGACCAATTGGTCCACGTTCACCTCCATTGCATGGTATGAATCAACCCACGAACTCAAACCCAAACCGGTCTTATAGCGCAGAATTCGCAACTGTCCAGAACGCGGGTCAAAGCGCATCTCACAATACGGGTGGTAGATGCTATCTTCTCCGAGGTGTGCGGTCACTTCTACGCGCTTGGAAGCAATGAGCGAATCTTGAAAACCGAAACGTGTTCCGCGCAGGGTGATCACAGTATCTTCTTTGTAGGTAAATACCAATGCGCCGAGTGTACTATCTGGAGAGTTACCGTAGAATTGCGCACCTCGAACCCCTAGCCCACCTTTGAAGTGTACATCGGGGTAAATATTTTCGAGCAAGTAATCATTGCGTTCGCTCGTGAATTCAGGATAGCGCTTTTGACGCGTACCCGTCAATCGGTCCTCCAACGAACCTTTGATAGGCTCAGGGTATAGATCATAAGCATGCAACGTTGCCTTTGCTACGAATCCCCCTTTATCTACGGGCAATTCCCAATGGCCCAATTCCGCATAGCATTCATCTTCCGGAATACTTACACGCGTCCAAAATACGGTGCCTCCTTGGCCATCAATTCTTTTTTCTTCGGGAAAGTACTTGAAGGTAGCCCCAATAATTTGGGTGCTATCATCGCGGTAGTATCCGTATAAATCCTCTGTTTCGAAGCTGTATACAGGCGCCCCTTCATCAAAGTTGAATGCCCACATCGCATATGGAGCGCTCCAAACAAAATCGTTGGCATCACTGAAGATGTGTTTACTATAGTTTAGATAATGCTGATGTATGTAATCACGAATCTTAGTAGACGGATTGCGCTTGGCATACATGAACAAGTGTTCAACCATCTGCTGGGCAGCACCGTAAGCCTCACCTACTGAAATATCAGAAGTCAAACGGATCAGTTCTTCCCAAACATCGGGCTGTACCAAGCGTTTTTTAATCAGCTGATTGCTCAAATCAATCCACTGATCGGGAAACTCATCCGCTGCGTATACCGCGTTGGGCAACAAGCTATCTTGAAATACCGTCTTTTGTTCCTTGCGCAGTTCGACGAGCTCGAAAAATTCCTCTTGAAAAAAGTCTAATGAAGAAAAACGGACCACCTTTTGGGCATGTAACCCAAGGCTAAAGAGAAGCGCTAATAGCAGTCCAATTCTTCGCATTACTTAATCATTTTTACGCTGCGCCACTGATCGCGGGATTTGGTTCCGACAAAGGTTAAGCCCGCTGCCTCTGCACGTTCGCACAAGGCAGGTACATTTTCCTCATAGAACCCACTAAACAAGATGGTTCCACCTTCGACAAGCGCATTTGCATAGGCATCCATATCGGCCAGCAAAACATTCAAATTGATGTTTGCATAGATCAAATCATATTGACCGTTAATAACCTCAGCACCACCTAGATCGCAACTCATTGCTATACCATTGCGTGAGGCATTCTCGAGTGTATTCTCAACACACCAGGTATCGATATCAATACCGTGAACATGCTTCGCTCCTCGCATGCCCGCCAAAATCCCTAAGATTCCAGTACCACAGCCCATATCAAGGATACGTTTACCTTGAGTATCCAATTCCAACGTCCATTGAATCATCATGTGGGTGGTCTGGTGGTGTCCAGTCCCAAATGACATCTTTGGCTCAATGAGCATCTGGTGTTCATAACCCGATTTCGGCGCATGGAATGGCGCATGTATGAATACGCGACCGTCCACATCGATAGGATCAAAATTTTTCTCCCACTCCGCGTTCCAATTTACCTGCTCAATTTCTTTGAGGACATAGGAAACCTCTACCCCATCCCACACTAGGGCTTCTTTAGCTTCTTCGGAATTAAAGTGCGCCTTCAGCATGTAAGCCTGAAATCCTTCATCCGTATCGGTAAACGTATCGAAGCCAAGGGCTCCGAGTTGTGCGATGAAGATATCACGGAACGGCTCTAAGGGCTGGACCTTTGCAGTGAGCTCAATGTAAACAGGGGTATTTGACATTAGGCTTTTGTTCTGGCTTCAATAATCGCTGTGAAATCATCTGCGCTCAATGACGCGCCACCAATCAAACCACCATCAATATCTGGTTGGCTGAAAAGTTCAGCAGCATTTCCTGGCTTGCATGAACCACCATAAAGAATAGTAACATCCTCCGCTGTTTGTGAACCGAAACGCTCCACCAACCAAGCGCGTATGCCCGCATGTACCTCTTGTGCCTGTTCCGGTGATGCAGTTTCTCCTGTACCAATGGCCCAAACTGGCTCGTACGCCAATATGATGTTGTCCATATCTTGATCAATGAATCCTTCCAATCCTTCGGCACATTGTTGAAGGATTACGTCCATGTATTTGCCACTCTTGCGCTCGTCTAGTGTTTCACCGATACAGTAAATAGCGGCCAATTCGTTGTTCAGCGCTTGACTAATTTTCGCATTGCAATTTGCATTGGTTTCCCCGAAGTATTCGCGACGCTCGCTGTGACCAATAATGACAGCATCCAAGTCCAATGAAGCCAGCATTGGTGCTGATATTTCACCTGTATATGCCCCGCTATCTTTCTCATGGCAATTCTGTGCAGCAACGGCAATGAATGGATTATCCACCAACTCATTGACTACATCGCTCAAAAAGAGTGATGGTGGCGTAATGATCACACCCGTTTCTCCCACTACCTCTTCGGTCAAAGAAGCTTTCAATTCAGCTACCAAGTCCATAGCCTCATTATACGTGGTGTTCATTTTCCAGTTTCCTGCTACAATCTTTCTTCTCATGATATTATTGATGTTGTTGTGTTTCTAAAATAATTCTGCACGTATCCTTGGGTCCAAAATGGCATATAAAACATCTACCAAAGTCGTCAGTACAACGAATATGGCAGAGATGACCATCACACAGCCCATAGTAATTGGCAAATCTCGAGTATTTAATGCTTCTACAAGCAATTTTCCCATGCCATTCCATCCGAAAATTATCTCGACGAATACCGCTCCAGCAAGCAACGATGCAAACCATCCACTGACCGTCGTAATGATTGGATTTGAAGCTACCGGGAGGATGTGCTTCCAAAGAACTTTAAACTCGGGTAACCCTTTGGCTCGTGCCGTGCGAACAAAGTCCTTTTTCCCGATTTCCAAGACGCTGTTCCGCGTTAGCTGCAAAACGACGCCAATGGGTCGAATTCCAAGCGTGAGTGCCGGCAGAACAAGATTTTTAAGCTGCAGGTATCGTTCGCCTGTATAATCATCCACGGCGTAAAGCGAACCCGTTAGATTCAATCCTGTCCACGGCCCAAGGAGAAAGGCGAAAACCCACGCAAAAAGTACTGCAGTAAAAAACGAAGGCAGGCTCATCCCAATGGCACTGAAAGCAACCAAAAATCGATCCAGCCTCGACCCACTTCTGTAGGCCACAAATGTACCTGCAGCTCCCCCCACCAACAATGCAAATACAATAGCGCTAAAGGCCAAGACCGCTGTGTTGGGAAAGGTCTGCCCTATTAATTTGGTGACACGCTGACCTTGCCTTTGGTAGCTCTCCCCAAAGTCGGGCACTTTGAACAAGGTCCCGTCCTCGAATCCAATGGGTGAAATACGCTTGAGATAACGCACATATTGAACCGAAACGGGCTGATCTAATCCGTACTTTACCCTAACCGCTGCGAGGGCCTCCGGATCATCCCGTTTGCCCAACATCATTTGGGCTGGATCTCCAGGAACCAAAGTGAATAGTAAAAAAACCAAGGTCGCTACGCCCCAAAGGGTGAGCAACGCCAATGCAGTTTTTTGTACTATGAATCTGATCAATTTGGAGTATCGTTATAGTGGAATTTAGCAATGACTGTACCGCGCTGGAGCACCACCCATCCGGGGTTGGAACGCACCATAGTCTTCAAAGTCGTCTCGTCGGTAAATGCAAAGGGCGTCTCTGGCTTTAGGCCAAATGAGGCCAGCTGTTCTGGCATTGACGCACTCAGTACTATGTGAGGCGTACCATCTTGGGCCAATTGGTCCAGCTTGGGTGCAACTTTTGTCCAGCCTTCCGCATGAGTTTTCTTGACGTTATATGCAACCAAAAGCCATACTTCTTCCAAGGCGAGAATACTATCGGTTATATCACCGTAATCGGACATGATGCTAAAATCATGCACTGGTGGCTCGTATCCCTCACTCACTTTTATGGTTTTACTCAAGTCCGATTGCAATTCCCAATCTTTCTTCTCCCACCATTTCTCATCCACGTATTGGGTGGAACTGATTTCAACTTGTTCTCCCCCTGCATTTTGCATCGTGTAGATTACTTCGTATTGCGGAGGCTCCAAGCCCAATTCCTCCGCCGGTTTCATCCCCTCAATGATGCTCTCGCCCACCGCGTACGGACGAAAATCCTTCACCGGCAGGTGATTCATTACGTGGTAGGTAAAGGCGATGCACCCCAGAAGAATTGCGGGTGCTAGGAATTTCAAGATGGATTTTGGGAAGAAATTAACCTGGGCGCGTTCACCCCACCACAGAATCGCAATGAGCACGCTCAAGACCACATCTTTGTAAAAACTCTCCCACGGGGTAAGGGGTATGGCATCGCCAAAGCAACCACAATCCGTTACTTGGTTGAAATAGGCACTCCAAAAAGTTAAAAAGGTGAAAAAACCAATCATTCCGGTGAGCAGCACCATGGTCCAGCGACGCTTAATGCCCATTAGTAAATCGGCACCCAAGAGTACTTCCACAATGACCAACAATATGGCCAATGGAAGGGCAAGCGGCTCCAAGAAAGGAATGTTCAATACGGGCTCGCTGAAATATTCCTCTAACTTAAATGAGAAGCCTACCGGATCATTCATCTTTACCAAGCCGGAGAAGATGAAAAGACCACCCACAATGAATTGGACAATAGGAATGAGGATTTTCTTAATCATCGTTTATGAATTTGTTCGTTCCATGAACATGATGAGCGCAAATACGCTGTAGTTCACCATATCTAGATAGTTGGCTTCTAAACCTTCACTAACCAACGTCTTTCCCTGATTGTCTTCTATTTGCTTGACGCGCAAAAGTTTTTGGATGATTAGATCGGTAAAGCTTGAAATACGCATATCGCGCCACGCTTCCCCATAATCATGGTTCTTGCGCATCATCAATTCTTTTGCTTCGTTCGCTTTGGCTAAATATGCCGCACTTGCCTCTTCCCAACTCATATCCGGCTGCTCCGCAACTCCTTGTTCGAGTTGTATGAGGGCCATAATACTGTAGTTCAAGATACCGATGAATTCACCTTCCAAAGGGTCATCAACAAGCTGCGTACCCTTTTCCTCAATGCTGCGCAGGCGCTGGGCTTTGATGAAAATTTGATCGGTCAAAGAGGGCAGCCTTAATATGCGCCATGCCGTTCCATAATCTTTCCCTTTTTTCTCAAATAAGCCGTGGCATTTTCCTAGGACGGCATCGAATTGGTCAGCTGTATTCATTACTTAACTTTGCGTTATCAACGAAGATACAAGAACAATGCCTGAGTTTCTGCTGAACGTTCAAGGGACAATTCACACGATATCCACACCCTGGGTAATGGGAATCATCAATTGCACGCCCGATTCATTTTATGCGGAAAGCCGCATAGACACTGCTGATTCCGCGGTTCAGCAGGCCTTGAAAATGATTGAGCAAGGAGCTCGCATCCTTGATCTAGGGGCATATAGCTCGCGTCCAGGTGCCGACCATGTAAGTCCTAGCGATGAGTGGAATCGTTTATCTGTTGTATTGCCGGCGGTCCAAAACCTACTAAAAGACCATCCTGATATCCTCATTTCCATTGATACCTTCCGCAGCGAAGTGGCGGAGAAAGCGTTGAATGCTGGAGCGCACATGATCAATGATATCAGTGGCGGCTTAATGGATGAAAGTATGTATGCGGTGGTAGCCGCACATCGTTGTCCTTATATCATGATGCACATGCAAGGGACCCCTCAGTCCATGCAAGACAATCCTACCTACACTCATGTAACGCAAGACCTCATCAAGTTCTTCTCAAAAAAACTTCCCGAATTGCATGCTATGGGCATTCACGATACGATCGTGGATGTTGGTTTTGGGTTCGGAAAGACCTTAGCGCATAACTATCAACTATTGCGCGAGTTACAAGCGTTTCAGTTGTTGGGCAGGCCGATTCTCACCGGGATCTCTAGGAAAAGCATGATTTATAAGGCTTTGGGAAGTAGCGCTGATGAAAGCCTAAATGGCACCACTGCACTTCATATGGCTGCTCTGATGGGCGGGACGCAAATCCTCCGTGTTCATGATGTCAAAGAAGCGGTAGAAACTATTACCTTGTTCAACCACCTTTACCCGGATGGTATTCCACAATTAATACAACCATGGGAGCGCTAAATTTTGGTGTACTTGATGCATTAGATATTGTCCTCGCAGCATTCTTGCTGTACCAAGTCTATAGACTGCTTCGCGGCACTGCAGCGATACGCATTCTTATAGGAATGGTTGCCATTTACCTGCTGTACAGTTTGGTCCAAGTATTGGAAATGCACCTCTTAAGTGAAATACTTGGGTCCTTCATGGGGGTTGGGTTGATCATCCTTGTAATCGTTTTCCAACAAGAGATTCGGAAATTCCTCTTGGTTGTAGGTTCTGCCACCTTTACGCGTCGACAAGGTTGGCGAGGACTATTCAAAATTGGAAAGGCCGAGCAAACCAATCAAATGAGCATTGAAGCCATTGCAAATGCGTCCGAACAGCTGGCTGAGAGCAAAACTGGTGCATTGTTGGTCTTAGAGCGCAAAGACCCTCTGGGATCTTTCGCAGGCACAGGACATCAACTCGAAGCGAACCTTAGCCGGATTTTGCTTGAAAGTATATTCTTCAAAAACGCTCCACTCCACGACGGAGCGACCATCGTCTCAGGCAATAATGTCGTGGCGGCTGGCGCCATCCTTCCCTTGAGCGAAAGTAGTGAGCTACCATCCCAGTTTGGATTGAGACATCGCGCTGCTGCCGGTATTGCTGAACGTACCGATGCATTAGCAATCTCTATCAGTGAGGAAACCGGGAGCATTCACTTGTTTTACAATGGGACCTTTGAACGCGTACCAAGTAAAGCGATTGAGGAGCGATTGACCGCTCTAATGAATCAATAACTGGGTTTGAAGCAAGACCCAATCATTCATTATTTCAAAACTATTGTTCCAGTATACCAGGACCGATTGCGGCAATATTGGCCCTAAAAAAGCAGCTACCAAGCCCGTCCAAATAAAAAACATGTAAACGGGAACGATGCAAAGGTTCCCTACCAAGAAATACGGGGAAGCACCTCCAAAGTGATATTGGACAATAGGCAATGTCGCGGTCCAGGCAGCAAGGGAAATTTGAACGGTTACCAACCACGCCGGCGCCTTAGGCTTCTTCTCAAGACTGTACGCTTGAATGAATTGTGCCCAAGGTGATTTTCGCAAGGACAATAAAATTCCAAAAACCGCCGCATAGCTTAGCTGGAACCCGAGCGAAGCTCCGATAGCCGGATTCATAAAATAAGCCACAATGACCATTAACATGGGCCAATGCATTGGGGAACACTGAAACAATCGAACCCCTGCTATTCGAGCTAAAGCAAAAGAACCCACAGCCCTTATTACAGAGGGACCCGCTCCCACACTTTGTGTATAAATGAGAAGGAAACCAAGGAGCATTGCCAAAATCAATCCTTTCTGCCAAAATCTCCGAAACCAATGAAATAATGGAGCCGCCAAAGCGGTCCAAATCCCCACATGAAATCCACTAACAGCAAGCATGTGACGAATTCCCAACAATCCAAAAGCCCATTGTACGTTGGGCGATAGCTTGCTTTTATCACCCAACAAGACTGCCAATAAAAAGGCCCGCAATTCCCCTGCGGAGATGGATGCAATTCTATTCGACAACCAATGCTCAAACAACTGACCTGAGTGCATTAATAAACGTGGCACCTGCACGGGATAAAAGTTGCGCCACTGCTCAAATTTTGGAAGGAGAACACACGCGATAACTAGGAAAGCAAGGCGCGCTAAGTCTACAGAGCAAGAGCGCCAAGACTGTAGCAGCAAGAACCCAACGACCAAACTTAAATCGATGGCGTAAGTACTGCGGAGGGCAAAAGCCGTAATAATTATAAAAGTAGGATATACGGGCATACCAAGAAGTTGGTGCCCAATCTGTTAGAAAGCAAAAAATGTGAAGAACTATAGGTTTTCCACCAGGTCGTAGTCCAAATCCTTGAAGTAGAAATCAAGGATTTCTTTCCATGTAAATCCGGAGGCCGCCATATGCATCGCACCTTGCTGTGCCATGCCAACCCCATGTCCAAAGCCAAGCCCCGTAATCCGAACACCAGCCTCAGTAATTTCTCCTTGAACATAGGTACTGCGCCATTTGAAGGCCCTTCGCACTGTTTCAAGCTTAAAGGATTTTTCACCGATGGTCCAATGACTCTTCCGATCTGAATCGAGCTTCGAAAAGAATTCCTGCCATTGCGCTCGGGTCCAATTCACCCCTTCCACATTCCAATATCCCGTCCATTGTTCCCAACTGTGGGTGGTCGTCCAATTCAATTTCGATCCTTTCAACGAAAAAGGATCGACAACCTTTCGGCAGTAAGGCAACGACTGGGACCACACTTCATTTGGCAAGGCCGTTTGACCACCCGAATTACTATGATAGAAGCCTATGATCGGTTTTCCGTTATGTAAGGCGACGGTATCCTGAACACTAAGAACGGCATCCATCACTTGGTCAGCATGGGAACCGTGAGCAACTCCTTTAAAAGCTTGTGAACTTTGATCGTCCTTCACATGATATCCGTCCTTGATGTGTTTCTTCTCATTGGTCATCAACCAAGTTCGCGCCAAAACTGCCTGGGCTTGCAGGTAGCTTCCTCTTCCTGCCAAACCACCTTCGGCTTCTACCACCCCAGCGATATAATCCTCCATAGACGTCCTCGCAATGGCATCGAGATATATGAGGTTATTTCGAAGAATTAGCTTACCGATATACGGACGCTGTTCGGTCCAATTCTTACCTCGTAAAACACGAATGAGAATCGTGTCCTGACTCGTGATTACAATGGAATCGCACTCCGCCCGATTAAAAATTAATTCTGCGCGGAACGTATACAAGGGGTGAACATCGTCTGGACCAAATGCTTTGGTATAGGTACTGTCTTTATTGTAAGCTTCTAACAGATACGAACCTTGCTTTACCTTGATCTGTGCTCTTGAGTAGAAATCTTCTGCGAACAAGAATACTCGGGGACCACTGAGACGGGTTTCCTCAAGAATGGCCTGCGCCTTGAGGCTCGAAAAGCCTAGTAAACAGAAAATCAGAATTTTTTTCATCGCAGCGAAGATACTAGGTCCAATAGTTCCAACGCAGTTTTATCGCCCGGATCATGGTCGTTCATGGTAGCGATAAGTTCATCGTAATATTCCAATTTTCCTGAACTTTCATTCGCTTCGGTGAAAAGCTGGGACAATCGAATTGGACTTACTTCATCCTGCAGCAGTTCCGTGATAGCCCCACGATCGAGAATAAGATTTGGCAACGAGAAGTACTTTACTTTGACAAAGAACTTTGCAATTCGCAATGACAAGGCATTTGCCTTATAAACCACGGCTTGAGGAACTTTTAGCAAGGCTACTTCGAGGGACGCAGTACCGCTACAAGTTGCGGCGAACATGGCACCCTGAAGCCCTTTTTCTATCGCCCCGGTATATACCTGCACATTCTCTGGCGGGGCCAAAGCCGGCCAAAATTTCTCCGTTAAAGCGGGACGAATCACCTTGAATAAAACCGAAGGATGCAACCGCGCAAAATCGTAGAAAATCGGCAAATGACGCTGTATCTCTTGCTTTCGCGAGCCTGGTAGAAGTGCCACAAAATCATTGCCGTAAGCAATACGTCCCTTGTATTTAAAAGCCAATGGATTTCCTACATAGGTGATCGAAACGCCCCGCGCTTTGTACCATTCGAACTCGAATGGCAATATGCTGTAAATAGCGTCGCAATGCTGACGAAGTTTTTCAAGACGTCCTTCTTTCCATGCCCAAATCTTCGGTGGAATGAAGTATGAAACACGAATTCCTTGCGACTTGGCCCAAGCCGCCATGCGCAAGTTGAAACCAGGATAATCAACCAAGACCAAAACATCAGGCGCAAAGGCTAAAATGTCTTTTTTACAATCCGAAAAGCGTTTCGAAATGGTCCTTGCACGCAACAAGACTTCCACAAAACCCATAAAGGGTTCTGAGCATATATCTCGGTCCAACACCACACCTGCAGCCTCAAGCTGGGGACCACCCCACGCGCGTTGTTCTATGGATTTTTCACGAGCAAAAAGTGCTTCAGCGACCGAAGCCGCTTGTACATCTCCTGAGGGCTCGCCTGCAATCCAATAGACCTTCATTTATAGAATGAATTGAAAATAAACGACCGCTATTACACTTGGAATGCAAGAAATTAAGATTCCTTTTGAAACGGCATCTCGGCCAAAATTGATTGCAATAAAAAACAATGCAGCGTTGATTATGACACCAAAACTGATGGCGCGCATTACGATGAGCCGCCATGCAGGGTTGGCCACATCCCCAACTTGTTGAAGCACAGGAAAGGTCTCGAGGGCGATAGCCATAGCAAAGATGGGAGCCCCAATACCGACAATGAAGCCGATAATTAAGTCTATTTTTTTACTCAGTTTCAAAATTCCATTGGTTTAGGGTTGCAATAGATTCGTGGGCAGTAAGGTCAACGCTAACAGGAACCACACTGATATAACCTTCCTTTAATGCAGCAATATCAGTATCTGAGCCCTGATCATAAAGTTCGTACTTACCCGTTAACCAATAATAAGGTCTTCCATAAGGATCAATCCTAGAATCAAACTCCTCCACCCAATTCCCGATGGCTTGACGGCAAACCCGAATTCCCTTGTACGGCAACTTATCATTTGCTGGAATATTCACATTCAGGCATACACCACTTGGCAACCCATTATCGAGGACATTTGCAATCAGTTTACGTACATAAGGCTTGGCAGCCTCCATCGAGGCAGACCAGGGAAATTCATCCAAGCTGAAGCCAATGCTGTGTATACGCTCCAAGGCACCTTCAACCGCAGCACTCATGGTTCCTGAGTAGATTACATTTACCGATGCGTTTGAGCCGTGGTTGATGCCACTTAAAATCAAATCTGGCCTTCTAGGCAGCACCACGTTAATGGCGAGCTTAATACAATCCGCCGGGGTACCGCTTGTTTTAAACTCCTTTTGAGGCCCATCACTGGCGACCTCGGTGCAGCGCAAACTCTGGTCTAAGGTTATCGCATGGCCTTTACCGCTCTGGGGGCCATCCGGTGCAACCACATACACATCGCCGAATTCATTGGCTATGGACACCAAGGTTCGTATGCCAGGGGCTATTATACTATCGTCGTTTGTAACTAGAATTAATGGGCGTTTTGTCATGCTTTTTATCGGTATCTGTCAAAGTTACATTTCTCGTTGGGTCGGCATAAATTTTGTTTCTTTGATTGCAAACAACTTTATAACACTAATATGTTCGTACTTATTATACTTTTCGTGGTTTTAGGCTTCGTAGTCCAGGCCCGATTAAAGTCGAAATTCAAAAAATACTCGCAGGAAGCGCTCAGTAATGGGTTAAGCGGTGCTGAGATTGCACAAAAGATGTTGGACGATCACAACATCACAGATGTACGTATTCAGAGTGTGGCAGGAAAGCTTACCGACCACTACAACCCGATTGATAAAACCGTAAACCTCAGCCCTGAAGTATACAGTGGACGTAGCGTAAGCGCGGCGGCTGTAGCAGCCCATGAGGTCGGTCATGCAGTCCAACATGCCGTTGGCTACAAATGGCTAGATATGCGTTCGCAATTGGTTCCTCTCGCAAATGCAAGCGGAAAAATCATGAACATCGTGATGTGGTCAATGTTCCTAGGTTTCGGGCTTTTAAATTTATTCAGCTTTGATACCATCATTTGGGTACTGATTGTATCTCAATCTGCCATCACAGCGTTTACCTTGGTCACCTTGCCTGTGGAATATGATGCGTCTAACAGAGCGCTTGCTTGGCTAACATCAACTGGCACGATCAATACTACAGAACATGAAAAAGCTGCAGATGCCCTAAGCTGGGCAGCACGAACATACCTCGTAGCGGCACTCGCATCAATGGCACAGCTGGCATACTACATCTCTTTATTGAGCAGTAGAGATTAATCTGTCAGAAAAAAAATGCACAAAAAAACCCGCGCCAATGGCGCGGGTTTTTATTTATGGTTTGGTCGGTAATGTTACTTCTCAATCTTGTAACCTAATGATTGCAAGAAGGCGATTTTTTCATCAACAACGGATTGCTGACGACGCGTAATTTCTTTCTCGATAGAACGCTTTAAACCTGCCAACTCATCTTCAGAAAATTTACCCAAGAACTGAGACGCAAACAACGACTTTAGAGTCTTGTTGTTGTTTTGGTTTTCGCGGATGTGATCCACTAGTGCCTTTGGTTTCATAAAAATGTGTGTTTTGATTAAATAAGCGCACCAAAAATAGCACGAAAAATTTAAACTTTTTTATGAATCTCAAACGAAACATCACCTAAGTGACATTAAGTCTTCCACTCCTACCTGACGCACTGTTATCAATGGTTCAGCGTATTCAGCTCCAATAATTCTTCCCCAATCTTGCGCACGCGCTATTACAGAATCTAGAAATCCTTTACTAGCAATTACCGTCTCTGGCTCCGTAGAATTAGGATCATAGAATTGACTCGTATGTGCTTTAATACTTGCTAATTTTAACTCAAATCCTTTACTGATATCGACAATCAAATCGGGATTTAAATTATAAAATTGAAGGTATTTATACATCTGTTTTGGACGCCATGGATCCAAGGCCTTTGCACCATCAAAGAGTTCAATCTTGTGTAATCCGCTAATGAAGCAAGCTTCTTCAACCAATGTTGATGCCCTTCCATGATCGGGATGACGATCCGTGGGAGCATTCATGAGTACAACCTCGGGTTGGTATTTTCTTATCAATCGAGCTACCTGAAGTTGCGCATCATGATCAAATGAAATCATACCATCTGGCATGCCTAGATTCTCTCTAATCACGCATCCTAAAATCTCCGATGCATTTTTTGCTTCCTCATCACGAATTTCTGGTGTACCTCGGGTACCCATTTCTCCTCGTGTTAAGTCGACAATACCTACCTTTTGACCACGCATTGCATGTGTCGCCAAAATACCTCCAGCTCCAAGCTCAACATCATCCGGATGTGCGCCAAAAGCCAATATGTCTAACTTCATATGACTATTTTCCTGAGGCAAAGTTCGTGATTTCCATGCTCATTGGACCCGTAGATGATGGAAAATGTGCTACCCATTGACCATTTTCATCCACCAAAAACTTGTTGAAATTCCAACTAACTTTTGCATCACTCACTCCGTTAAGTTCTGCATTGCACAACCATTGGTAAACTTCGTCACCTTTATTGGCACCAGTTTTCACTTTAGACATCATTTGGAATGTCACATCGTATTTGCTTGAGCAAAAGGATGCGATTTCTTGTTCTGAGCCTGGTTCTTGCCAACCAAAATCGTTGGATGGAAAACCTAAAATAACGAAAGAATCACCCCCATAGGTTCTGTGTAATTTCTCCAAATCCTCGTACTGTGGGGTGTAGCCACATTTCGACGCTGTATTAACGATCAAAACGCGCTTGCCGCGTAACTCACTGAATTTAAAAGACTTGCCGTCAATGGTTTTGGCTTCTAAATCATAAAAAGAGGTTGGAGTATCCATCATCGCAATAGTTTTTGATTGGGTTTGAGTTTCTGATTGACCACACGCTACCAAGGCGGTGAAAATGAATAAGGCGAATATTTTCTTCATGTCTAGGGTTTTTCTAATAAACATCAAAGGTCTAGGAATAGTTTGATGTAATTTTGCTTTATGCAGAAAACAATGCACTTACTGGCCAGGTTTTATCGCCAAGAGGTTCGCAACAGCAATGTGCTCTTCTCCCTAGGCTTGTACCTCCTTGGTGTGACGTATTTGATTTATTTGCTTACCGGCAATAATACCTCTGATGCTGTTTGGAATACATTGCTATGGGTGGTTGTTTTCTTTGGTACGGTCCAATTGTCTTCGCGAAGCTTCGAATACGAGAGTGATCAATACTTTTTCTATTACCAGAATATCGCTACTGCGAAGCAGACCATCATTGCCAAACTACTATTCAACAGCTTATACATGATGACCTTAAGTGGCGCAGCTTGGTTACTTTTTACTGTGTTTTTTGGAAATCCCGTCTATTCGACCGGACTTTTTCTCATCGGCTTAATCCTCGGATCAATAGGCTTCAGCGTGGTTTTAACCCTGACCAGTGGCATTGCTCAACGCACGAAAGGAAATGCTACGTTAAGTGCGATTCTCGCCATCCCATTGTTGTTTCCAGTATTGCAGTTAACAAGCGCCTTAAACCTCCAAGCCATTGTAGGCGTGGAACTTGCAGACGCAACGAATTTAATTGGCGCATTAGCCGCATTAGATATGGGAATTGGGCTTCTTGCCTACCTCCTCTTTCCGTATCTTTGGCAAGATTAATAAAAGGAATGAAAGGACGCATCTACAAGATTCTCGGATTGGTTTTGGTCGCCTACAGTTTGGTCTACGGGCTGCTCACTGAAATCCCCGATCTTCCAATTATCGAACAAAGCATTCGCAACCTCTTTTACCATGTGAGCATGTGGTTTGCCATGGTCGCTATGATGGCCGCGAGTTTCTGGAATGCGATCCGTTTTTTAGGGACCGATTCTTTGAGCAAAGACACGCGAAGCATTTCCTTAGCAGAGACCGGCATGTTCTTCTCTTTCATGGGGCTTTTCACCGGTATGGTTTGGGCAAAATTCACTTGGGGTGCATGGTGGACGAACGACCCAAAACTAAATGGCACTGCGATTACGATTTTGATTTACCTCGCATACTTTGTTCTTCGAAACAGTATTGACGACGAACGCAAGCGCGCCCGCGTTGCTGCCGTTTACAACATCTTTGCCTTTGTGATGATGATTGTTTTCATTGGGATCCTGCCTAGAATGACCGACAGTCTTCATCCAGGGAATGGCGGTAATCCCGGTTTTAATAGCTATGACCTCGACAATAGATTGCGAGCGGTTTTCTATCCAGCTGTCTTAGGATGGATTTTAGTGGGAACTTGGATCGCCTCCTTGCGTTATAGATTAAGAGTTTTACAATCATGAGAAAACTAACAACACTTTTGGCATTCGCTTTACCCGCAATGGGCTGGGCACAACAAGAGAACACCATGTACAGCGAAGGGAAGATTTATGTAGTCATTGCTGTCATTGGAATCATATTTGTTGGGTTGGCTGCATACTTATTCCAATTGGATCGTAAAATCACCAAGATTGAAAATGAAAAATAACCAGATTGCCATTATAATCGCTATTGCGGTCCTTATCGGTTATACCCTTGTGAAGCTTGGGAATAGCGCTACATACAGCAGTTTCGCTGATGCGGCCAATAAGGAGGGTGAAATCACCACGGTTATTGGATATTTAAACCTCGAGACACCGCTGGATTTTGACCCACGAACGGTAACCTTAAAGTTCATGGCTAAGGACAAAAAAGGTAACGAAAGTCTTGTGGTTTATAATCAGCCAAAACCGCAAGATTTTGAACGCTCAGAAGAAATCACCATGACCGGATACGCCACAGACAGTGCGTTTGTGGCCACTGATATCCTCATGAAATGTCCGTCTAAATACAACGAACAAAACGAAGTGGATTCGGACAAGATTTACAAATAACCCCCTATGAACTACGTTGGAGAACACATTTGGGCCGCTGAACTCGGAAGAGGATTGACGGCCTTTTCTTTTGTTTTTGCATTGCTCTCAACCTTTGCTTATTATTCGAAGGGAGAACAATGGAAAACATTGGGGCGCTTGGCATTTAGAATCCATGCCGTAACCCTCTTTGGTCTTATCGGCACGTTATTCTTCATCATGGCGAACCACTACTTTGAGTTCGACTATGTTTGGAAACACACTTCTTTAGACCTTCCTCCTCGTTATTTGTTCTCCGCATTTTGGGAGGGCCAAGAGGGCTCTTTCCTTCTCTGGATGTTCTGGAATGCCATTTTAGGTTGGATACTAACCTACACAGCAAAGTCATTTGAAGGCCCTGTAGTGGGCGTATTTGCAGCAGTGCAGGCGTTTCTTGTCAGTATGATCTTGGGCATTTGGATTGGTGATTTTCAATTGGGATATAGTCCATTTAACCTAGTACGTGAACTCAAAGAAAATCTAGGCTTGCCATGGACCCAGTTCGCGGACTACCTGACAAGATTCCCAAATTTCATGGACGGCTCTGGCTTGAACCCATTGCTTCAGAACTACTGGATGACCATTCACCCACCAACACTCTTCTTGGGATTTGCCTCTACCCTTGTTCCCTTTAGCTATGCCATTGCGGGGCTGCTTCGCAAAGACTACAAAACGTGGATCAATAGTGCACTTCTATGGAGTGTCTTTTCCGTAGGCATCTTAGGTGTAGGAATTCTAATGGGCGGCGCTTGGGCTTATGAAGCTTTGAGCTTTGGTGGCTTCTGGGCGTGGGATCCCGTGGAAAATACCTCATTAGTGCCTTGGCTAACCATGGCCGCAGGAACCCACCTTCTGCTCATTCAGAAAAACAAGGGCGGGGTCATGCCTTCTGTGATGTTCTTACTGATTATCACGTTTTTGCTGGTGCTCTACT
>CAYNLA010000005.1:20638-49117 GCA_964397915.1 uncultured Polaribacter sp.
AAAAGAGGATCGCATGGACAGCCGCGAGTTCTGGATGTTTATTGGGGCGCTCGTCTTGCTCATCAGCGGACTTCAAATCACCTTAAGCACTTCATACCCGGTATTCAATAAACTCTTTGGACCTGAAGGCCTGGTGCATTTGTACGATGAAAACAAGGTGCTCAATGACCCCATCACCCATTACAACGCAATCCAAGTTCCCTTCGCGATCATCATTACTTTGCTGATTGGAGCGGGGCAATTCCTTTCATACCGCCAAACCTCTACAAAACTGTTCTTCTCGCGTCAAATTTTGACCCTAGTGGTAACCACCCTCCTTACCGCCCTCAGCAGTTGGGCGCTGGAAATGTGGAATCCAATGTACATTACTTTGCTTTGGACCAGTTATTACGCAATCGTTGCCAACCTTGAGTTTTGGATACGTTGGGGAAAAGGTCGCTGGAATTTTGCGGGTTCCGCAGTGGCACATTTAGGCTTTGGTCTTTTAGTAGCTGGTGCGCTCGTCAGCAATGCGAATAAAGACATCATCTCACAAAACAAAACGTTCATTCACGAAGATTTCCCGGCAAATGAGAACCTTCTGATTTCCCTGGGCGACACCGTGCAAATGGGACCGTATTGGGCCACTTGGTCAGACCAAACCGAAGAAGGATATTACGTGAACTACAACCTTGAGTTTTTTGAGGAAATCGACGGAAAACTTCAGCCTACCTTTGACCTCAGCCCACGCATACAGCTTAACGAACGCATGGGAAATGTAGCCGAGCCGAGCACACGTCACATGCTTACTCGAGACATCTATACACACGTAACCTATGCCGATCTTCGTACCGAGGAGGAGCGTGGTACGGACGAGTGGAAAAACCAATTTGACCTTGAGCTCAATATTGGCGATTCACACTTCTTGTACGGAAAATACCAGCTTACCTTAGATACCCTAGTTGTCGATGCACCAACGGCGACGGGCGGGCCAGATTACATTGTATTGGGTGCGGGGCTTACGATAACGACCCTTGAGGACAGCAGTTACAAAGTCATGCCTATTTACGCTGTTCAAGGTGATCAAGCACAACACGTTGATGCCGAAATCAAAGAGCTCGGGCTTAAGTTCAGCTTCGACCGTATCAACTACGAAACCAATAAACCGGTCATCGTAGCGAGCGAACATACTGAAGCGGAAGTTCCTTTCATCCTTGTTAAAGCTGAAGTGTTCCCATGGATTAATCTATTGTGGTTGGGCTCAATTTTAATGGCGGTAGGAACGGGAATTGCCATCGCTCAGCGATCTAAACGAAACAAAGCATAAATGAAGGCTGGCCTTCATATCGCTATTGTAGGCAGCGGAAACGTTGGCCATCACCTGCAGAAGGCATTGAAAGGCATCGCAACAGTTCACTCCGTTGGGCGGGACTTAAAAGTTCCTGAGGCTTGTGAAGTTATAATGGTTTGTGTGCCCGACGATAGCGTTGCTCGGGTTTGCGAACAACTACCTGAGAACAAACTCGTAGTGCACACCGCTGGCGCAGTGCCGATGCAGGACAATAATCGGTCTGGTGTATTCTATCCCTTGTACAGTTTTTCGAAAGAGGCAGATGTGAATTGGTCCAAAATTCCAATTTTAATCGAGGCAAATAGCGCTGAAGACCTGAGCTTACTCAAGGAATTGGCTGCATTTTTAACTGATCAAATTTTTGAAGTTTCGAGTACCGGACGCAACCAACTCCACGTTAGTGCTGTAATGGTTAACAATTTCACCAATCATCTATACAGCTTGGCTTTCGAACATGCTCAAAAAAATGGGGTTCCTGTAGAAACGCTGTACGCAATAATGCGTCAAGGACCTGAAAAGGCCATTCAGTTGGGTCCAATTAATGCACAAACGGGGCCCGCAATACGCGGCGACGAAAGCACCATCGCAGCACACCTTTCAAAAATCGAAGATGACCAACTAAAGGCGCTTTACCAATTGTTGAGCGACAGCATTCATAACACGCATAACCGATGAATTATAAAGAGAAGTTTGCCAACATCACCACAGTTGTATTGGACGTTGATGGCGTCCTTACCAACGGCGAAATACTCCTGATTCCTGGATCGGAGCCAGTGCGTAAAATGCATAGCAAGGACGGCTATGCGCTCCAGCTCGCAGTGCGCAATGGCATCCGTATGGCCATTATTACCGGTGGAACTTCCCCAGATGTCAAAGAACGCCTTCAAGGGGTAGGCATCAAGGATATTTACATGCGTGCCTCTCATAAGATGGATGCGTACGAAGACTTGAAAATGTGCTATGACCTCAGCGACGAAGAAATCCTGTTTATGGGCGACGACTTGCCGGACTACGACGTCATGCAACGCTGTGGTCTCGCGTGCTGTCCCCAAGATGCTGCACCGGAAATTAAAGCCATTGCAGATTACGTAAGTCCCGTACTTGGAGGTCAGGGATGTGTACGTGATGTATTGGAACAATTGCTTAAAATTCACGGTAAATGGGGACGCCCAGAAGACCGAACTTGGTAATGAATCTCTCCAAAAAACTTGTTCTTGGCTCCCAAAGCCCTCGACGCGCGCAGTTTCTAAAAGACCTAGAACTGGACTTTAGAACTCTTCCATTGGACGTTGACGAAACAGCGCCGAGCGAACTCAACGCCATTGAAACCGCAATCTTTGTTTCTGAACTGAAAGCAAATGCATTATTGCCCTTACTAGCAGCAGATGAGCTAGGCATAACAAGCGACACCGAGGTTTGGCTTGAAAATCGTCGCTACGGAAAGGCCTCAAACTATGAGGAAGCCTTTGACATGATTCAATCATTGAGCGGCAAAACACATGTAGTGGTGAGTGGACTTTCAGTAATTGATCCATCCGCAAATCCTGCTATTCAAAGTACCTCAAGCGTCGTGGAGGTGACGTTTAACCACATTCCCGAATGGGCTATTAACCATTACATTAATACGTACAGTCCTTTTGATAAGGCCGGCGCCTACGGCATTCAAGAATGGATTGGACAGGGATTCATAAGCGAAATAAAAGGCAATTACAACAGTGTTGTCGGTCTAGATACTGCAGCCCTAGTGTCGTTCCTCACTCCTTACATCAAATAAAAAAGGCCGCTTGAAGCGGCCTTTTTCTATTCTCTTTTGGAAGAATTACGCAGGTTGCGCAATTTCGATATCCATCATCCAGTTGTGGGTATCCTCAACCAATCCTAGGCGGATATCATTCAACATCTTTTTAATCTCCATCGCACGACCATCTTTAGGTGCAGGAATGCTATAGTTGGTTCCTTGATGACCAATGGTATCAATCTGGCTCACAACAGCCGCAGTTCCCATACCAAAGGCTTCTTTCAAATTACCAGTGCGGGCAGCCTCAACAATCTCATCAACACTGATC
The DNA here is from genome assembly GCA_964397915.1 of uncultured Polaribacter sp. Classification (GTDB taxonomy): domain Bacteria; phylum Bacteroidota; class Bacteroidia; order Flavobacteriales; family Schleiferiaceae; genus UBA10364. The sequence goes on from CAYNLA010000005.1 coordinate 24,035, forward strand.
GGACGCTCCTCAATGTTCCAACCACGCTCTTTTACCAAAGTAATGATAGAACGACGAGTGACTCCAGCAAGAATACGATCGGTTAATGGAGGCGTTAAGAACGTGTCACCAACCAACAACATTAGGTTCATGGTTCCACTCTCCTCTATGAATTTATGGTCTTTATGGTCTGTCCAAACCACCTGATTGTACCCTTCTTTAATGGCTTGAGCAGTTGGATAGAATGCACCACCGTAATTACCGGCTGCCTTAGTATAACCAATACCACCACCCGTTGCACGTGTATATTCTTGTTCAATTTTCACCTTCACGGTACCACTGTAGTAAGGTCCTACTGGCGAAGTCAGAATACAAAAGGTGTAATCATCACTTTGACGTGCTGCAATGAATTCTGAGGAGGCAAACATGAAAGGACGGATATACAAACTATGGTCGTCCGCGCTAGGAACCCATTTTTCGTCAATCTCGAGTAACTTTTTTAGACCGTTCATGAAGATTTCCTCAGGGATTTGAGGCATCATCAATCGCTCCGCGCTTTTGTTCAAACGAGCGAAGTTGTCCAGTGGTCGGAACATACTAATGGACCCATCCTTCTTGCGGTAGGCCTTCATGCCTTCGAAGGCTGCTTGACCGTAGTGTAGGGCGTGCAAACCGTATGAAAATTCTAGCTGACCGTAAGGACGAATCTCAGGTTCTTGCCATTGCCCATTTTTGAAGTGACATACCAACATGTGATCCGACAAATGCTTACCGAAAGGAAGGTTTGCAAAATCAATGTCGCCTAGACGACTTTTGGTGGCCAATTCTATTTTCATGCGCTTCTATTTTTAGGTGTACAAATGTACTAAATTTGTCCTTGCTAATGTGGTATAGTGAATGCCGCATCAGCATATTTAAGTCATTTAACCTAAGATTCACATACATGAAACGCATCATCATTGCCACCTTTACTGCCTTCGCCCTATTTTCATGCCAAAGTGCTAAAAATGATTCCTCTTCTATTTCTGAAGAAGCGACCGTTGAATACATCAACTTTGGAGATAGCACATTCAGCACAGACAACGCATTCACAGCATGGGAATTAGTTGAAAACTTCGCTGGTTCAGGTGAAGATACGGCATGGGCTACGGTAGCCGGTCCGATTACCCAAGTCTGCACCACGAAGGGATGCTGGATGTCCACAGCGATTGATTCGACGAACAATTTATTTGTTGACTACGACTACGAATTCTTACTTCCTACGAACAGCCAAGGTCAGGACATGGTCATGCACGGCTACATCTATTGGGATACTACCACCGTAGCACAACTTAAGCATTATGCCGAAGACCGCGGGGCAAGCCAAGAAGAGATTGATGCAATCACTGCGCCTGAGGTTGATTATATGTTTAAGGCGAAAGGTGTAAAAATCATCGTCCCTGCAGCTGAATAAAGTCCTATGAAGAAGTTCGCCGTACTTGGAATACTCATATTTCTGATATTTTCATGTCAGCAAGAGCCTACTGCGCCTAAAAAGAAACAAGGTTGGAAACCTGAATTGGACCAGCCGAGTGAACTTGCTCTGATCATGCGCGATATGAATACTGAGGCGCTGAAACGTAAAGCGAAATTGGAGCATGGGGAATTGGACCATACCCTTTCAGAAACATTGTTTGATATGCTTACTGCACATCCCACAAAACCACATATGAAAGGAGAAGGCTTTGAGCCCTATGCGAAGAGTTTTATAGGCATCTACAACCAGATTCAATCAGCGGAAGACGTTAGCACACAGATAAAAGCGCACAACAATATGGTCAATGCTTGTATCGCTTGCCACACGCAGTTTTGCGACGGTCCTATCTCCCGCATCGAGAAGCTATACATTAAGTAATGGCCATTGCCGGCGAACGCCATATCACCACCAGCGCAGACGGCAGCACAACTATTTGGGTTCCTGGCCTCGACGAACATTACCACAGCATTCATGGCGCCTTAACTGAGAGCAATCATGTTTTCATTGATGCGGGCCTCAAAGCATTGAATTGCAACCCCATCGCTATTCTAGAAGTTGGGCTTGGTACGGCACTGAACGCAAGGCTTACCGGAGATTACTGTCTTACAAATGGTATTAGAGCTCGATACGATGCACTTGAAAAGTTCCCGTTGAAAGCTGAAGAAATTGACCAACTCGCTGCTGCGGGAATGTCTAAAGAGGTGCCCTATTTGAGCGCTGTTCCAGGTCAAACCACAGAAATCAACTCAGGTTTTGACTTCACGTTGTTGGTGGAAGATCTTCGAGATTTTCACTCTGAAGAAAACACCTATGACCTTATATACTTTGATGCGTTTGCTCCTTCAGCCCAGCCTGAGCTTTGGAGCGAGGAAGTCTTTGAAAACATGTATCGAATCCTTAAACCTGGTGGTGTGCTGACAACGTATTGTGCGAAAGGCAGTGTTAAGCGCGCCATGAAGGCGGCTGGATTTGAAATCGAAGCACTTCCGGGTCCACCTAGAAAACGAGAAATGACACGTGCATGGAAACGATAAACCCAGATAAATTCACACCTCGCTGCTATGCCTTCATTCAAAACGAGTTGGGTGAGGTTTTGGTCTTGCGTGAACGCTGGAGTGGCATGGACCTAAATAAACTTCCTGGGGGCGGTCAAGAGCTTGGAGAAGGCATGCACGAATGCTTGAATCGCGAGATTGAGGAAGAATTCACCCACTTTTCGAAGATTGTGTCATGGAAACATGTGTACACCCCACCCCATGCATTTACCTCGAAGTTTCGTCCAAACGAACAATTGATTCTAAATTATTTCATGGCGTCAAACATGGTAGATGGTGCGAAATGGGCACTGCGTATGGATGAAAATCTTTTGGGGATGTATTGGCTTGCTCCAAAAAAAGAGAGTGCCGCTTGGTTCACACTCGACAATGACCGAAATGCCTTTTTGGCTTTTTTGGAGGCCTTAGCCTAATCGGCGCTGGACGACCGATTGTACCTTTTCAAATAGCTTTCTTGGATGTGCCGTACGCCAAGCTAAATCGTCCAATTTACCTCCCAATAAAAAATAGGCATCTAAGCCATAGTTCGACAACTCATCGATAACGTGAGGTCGAAGATTGATCATTGCCATCCAACCGTCCGGTACTTCCTCCATCCATTCATCATAGTAATCTTGTATATCCGCGTGGAAATTGAGAATGTTTTCTCCAATTAGGATGTACTTATCGATACCCTCAGGAATCATTTCATCGACAAGGTCCCTTTTAATACGCATGATATCATTGTGAACGGCATCATTCCATTCTCCTAAGAATTCAATGATACAGTACCCTTCGATGTAATCGACGAACAGCACCTTAAGGAACAACGTCTCACAACCAATACTGTCCCATTGGGGATGAATGACGTGATCGTAAATCACATCGGTATAATAGACCTCGCTGTTAAAGTAGCCGAATAACGGGCTTCTAGGATCTTCAGAAGCTTGGTAAAATTGGCGCCAATTGAAATAAGGCTCTATGGTATGCATCGATCGATTTTTACTTAGAATCAATAACAAAAGTGCATAAGGATTGTTAGCTTGGCAATACAAATTTTACCCATGGCCATTTTTACTCTTACCGGGGCAACCGGTTCTGTTGGAAAAGCAATTGTCAGTGAATTAATCGCCAATGATCACAAAGTCCGTGTACTTTCTACTCGTAAAAACTTTGTGTGGAAAGGTGTGGAGACCTACTATTGGAATCCTTCAAAAAACCTCATTGACGTACCTGCCTTGGAGGGAGCCGATTATCTCATTCATTTGGCCGGAGCCACTGTGAGCAAGCGCTGGACGGCAAAATACAAGCAAGAAATCACAGATTCTCGGGTGCAAAGCACACAGCTTCTACTGGATACTTTGGAGAAAATTGATGGTGGACCTAAAGCAGTGGTGAGTGCCTCGGCAATTGGCATTTATGGCAGCGACCTTGAGCGCACATTGGTTGAAAGTGATCCTCCAGCGGATGATTATTTGGCCTCAGTCACCCGCACTTGGGAAGCCTATACCCAGAAATTCGAAACTGCAGAACGGCGAAGTGTTCAATTGAGAATAGGGATTGTTTTAGACGGAGGTGCAGGGGTTTTAGGTCAACTTGAGCCCTTGGCAAAATTTGGTCTCGCATCCCCATTAGGAAAGGGAGATCAATGGACAAGCTGGATACACGTTGAAGATTTGGCGAGAATGTTCGTCTTCGCGGCAATACAAGGGTTGTCTTCAGGTGCATACAATGCAGTAGGACCTCAACCAACCAGTAATCGAATGCTGACAAAAGCATTGTGCCAAGTTTTAAACCGTCCGATGTGGCTACCCGCTGTACCCGGATTTTTGCTGAAACTGGTTTTAGGTGAAATGGCCACACTAGCGCTGATGAGTCAAAACGTAAGTAATGCCAAAATAACTAGCACAGGCTTTACATACGCTTACCCCACACTGGAATCTGCATTGATGAAGATTTATAAATCATAAAGCCTCCACCCTAAAGAAGGATGGAGGCCTTAATGGTTATTAATCTAATATAAACTACTTTTCGAAGGTAGCTTTCACCTTGATAGTCAACTCAATGCTATGGTCAATCAAGTCCTCTTTCAATGACTCTGCGATCGTAGCATCATCGCGGTCGTGGAATTTAGCCCCCCACTTCGTGCGGTCAATGCTAAAGGTAGGTGCAATAAACTTAACACCATCTTCCATTACGTCGATGTCCGCAGGGAATTCGATGCTGTTGGTAACACCTCTCATAGTTAGGTTACCGGTTACAACACTGTATTTAAATTCAGTTGTAGGATCAACGACAGATACGATTTCGAAAACTGCTGTAGGGAAGCTATCCACAAAGAAGAAGTCTTGAGATTTCAAGTGACCTTCGAGGTATCCGCGCTTGCCTTCGTCCTCGATGTCCTCGTTATGAATTGAAGTCATGTCGATGGTAATGGTTCCACCTACAAGTTTCCCTCCTTCTACAAGAAAGTTTCCTTCTTGAACATTCACAGATCCGAAATGGTCTGATTGAACATAGGTTTTGAACCCTCTCCAAAGAACCGTAGATCCTGAATCCAAAGCAACGCTAGTTGCAGATGCAGCGTTTTCTACATTTTGTGCTTCTCCTGTTGTCGCCTCAGCAGCGCGATCGCCAGATCCACAGCTTGCTGCCATAAGACCGATTGCGGCCAATAGTGCTAGTTTTTTCATGTGTAATTTTTAGTTAAATGGTACTTGTGCAATGATAACGCAGAATCAAATTAATTGTTTAAACATCTAATAAGTATTTTCTATGGGATTTCAAGTCCGCTCAATGACAATTAAAAATGCTTCTTACGCAATCGAACTGCGAGTACACTTACGATTAAAGAGATGCTTCCCGCTAACAAATATGGGTAAGAAAAATGCCAGCCATAGGCGACACCACCTACAGCGGGCCCCACAACTCGTGCCAATGAACCTACGCTTTGATTGGTGCCAAGAATTTTTCCCTGCATACCCTCTGGGGCGAAACTGCTCAGTAAACTACTTACGGTAGGCGTCAACAGGGCATTACCAAGTGAAAGGAAGGTCATACAAACAAGTTCCAAGCTGAAATGATCGGTAGGAACAAATGGCATCCCAAACAATCCAATGGCGGCTAGTAATGTTCCAATGACCAACAAATTACGCTCACCAAACCATGAATTGAATTTACCGATCAGTCCACCTTGAATGATTACTGCAAGTAAGCCAACATATGCAAAGGTGTACCCAATATGCATTTCACTGAGTCCAAAGTGCTCCGCCCATAACAACGTAGCAGTGATCTGCATCATTGAAAATCCTAGAACGTAGACGAAGTTTATGGTAAACAACGCATTGACCTCGGGGATGTGTTTAAATCGTACCAAATCTTTAAATGGATTTGGAAAGAGTTCGATACTGTCCGATTTCTCTACCAGAGATTCTTTTAAGAATAACCACGCTAAAATAAAATTGAGCGTACCCAAGCAGGCAGCAAAGTACCCGACTCCAGCAACTCCGTAGAACTCATTGATTACACCACCTATGGATGGGCCAAAAATGAAACCAAGGCCAAAGGCCGCTCCAATCACTCCAAACGCTTTCGTTCTGTCTTTTTGGGGAACGACATCGCTGATGTATGCTTGAGCCACACTTAGATTAGCGGCCCCAAATCCTTTAAGAAGTCGCGTTGCAAAAAGTAACCATAAAACGGTTGCATTCGCAAATAGAACATAGGCCACAACCATGATTGCAATGCTGATCAACATAATTGGCCGACGTCCAAAACGATCGCTCAAACCGCCCCAGAAACTGGCAAAAATGAACTGCATTATGCTGAAAGAAGTTCCCAAGAGCCCTACCATAGCGTCTGTAGCACCAAGGGTCTTTGCGTATGTTGGAAGGATTGGAATAATTAAACCAAAACCCATCAAATCCAAGAAAATGGTCAGGAAGAGTACCGCTAAAGCTTTATTTTTCATCGCAGGTCTGACGATTTACGAGTTCTGTTTTCAACCCTTTCGATGAAAGGCGGTACGAATGTAATTCTTTTGCCAATGTAACGGAATCAAATACTTCTTCCGCTTCAGATTTGAATTGGTCGAAATCTTTATAGCGTGCACTAAAATGACCCAAAAGCAAATGGGAAGCCCCTGCCTCTTTTGCTACCTGTGCGGCCTCCTTTGCGGTACTGTGCATTGTTTCAATGGCACGTTTAGCCTTATCCTCACAAAATGTACTCTCGTGATAAAGCAAATCCACTCCCTGAATGTAGGTTGCTGTATCGGCGGTATACATCGTATCAGAAGCAAAGGCATAACGCAAGGGATGAGGTGGATCAAAGGTCAATTCGGAATTTGGAATAACCTGACCATCGTCACTGGTCCAATCCTTTCCATCCTTGATCCAATGGTAATCGCACACCGGCACACCATAAGCATCTGCTACTGGTTTATTGAGCTTACGTGCTTGAACCTTTTCTTCGAACAAGAAACCCGTAGTTGCGATTCGATGCTTTAACGGGAAACTTGAAATCGTGTACTCATCGGTATCTAATAAGACTTGAGGCACCTTATGTTGGGTAATAGCGAAATGAATGGGATAGCTCGTAAACGTTCCCGATGCCCGAAACTGCGCTAAAATTATATCCTTAAGCTTTGGAGGACCATAGACCGTTAAAGGCGCAGTTCTTCCCAACAAATGAAAACTACTCAAGAGACCTACAAGACCAAAAAAATGATCTCCGTGCAAGTGGGAAATAAATATGTGATTGATTCTAGAGAACTTAATTCTGCTTCGTCGTAATTGTTTCTGGGTGCCTTCCCCACAATCAATTAGGAAATAGTGTTCTCGCATCTTCAACAGCTGCGCAGTCGTGTATTGGTTCGACGTAGGAGTTGCGCTTGCCGCTCCTAATACAACCAATTCAATGGCCATTATTCTTTGTTAAGTTTTCGCTTTTCAGCGAGCAAATAGAGCACTGCCATACGTACCGCTACTCCATTCTCAACCTGATTGAGGATGATTGAATGTTCGCTATCAGCTACCTCTGAAGTGATCTCTACACCGCGGTTGATAGGACCTGGGTGCATGATCGTAATTGGCTTTTCGAGCCCATCCAAATGCTCCATGGTGAGTCCATATTGGGCACGGTATTCCGCTATCGAAGGGAAATATTTAATGTCCTGACGTTCGTGTTGTACACGAAGCATATTCGCTACATCACACCATTCAATTGCCGTTTGAAGATTGTGCTCTACGCGCACACCAAGGGTATGCATGTATTTTGGAACCAAGGTGGTTGGTCCACAGACCATAACCTCAGCACCCATTTTCTGAAGCAACAATACATTCGACAAGGCCACGCGGCTATGGACGATATCACCGACTATGGCAACCTTTGTCCCTTCTAGTGTACCTACTGCTTCACGAATGGAAAAAGCATCAAGTAAGGCTTGAGTGGGGTGTTCGTGAGCACCATCGCCTGCATTTACAATGGAGGCATCTACGTGCTGTGAAAGAAATTCACCCGCGCCTGGGTTCGGATGGCGCATCACAACCATATCCACCTTCATTGCCAAAATATTGTTGACCGTATCCACCAAGGTTTCTCCTTTCTTTACAGAAGAAGAGGCAGCGGAAAAATTAACAACATCTGCACTCAAGCGTTTTTCCGCGAGTTCGAAAGAAAGGCGAGTGCGCGTTGAATTTTCAAAAAACAGATTGGCAATTGTGATATCTCTGAGGGTTGGCACTTTTTTAATTGGCCTATTAATCACCTCTTTGAATTGAGCCGCAGTATCAAGAATGAGTTGTATGTCCTCTTTCGTGAGGTGCTTAATTCCTAAGAGATGGTTTACAGAGAGTTCGCTCATGATGGGTTCTCGATTAATACTACAGCATCGCGACCATCCACTTCCTCCCAAAGTACTTCGACACGCTGTGAGGCAATACTATCTACCTGGCGGCCCTTGTAATCGGGTTGAATGGGTAAGTCCCGTGAAAATCTTCGATCAATTAATGTGAGCAATTCCATTTTAGACGGACGGCCATAGCTAAGAATAGCATCCATAGCAGCACGTACACTTCGTCCGGTATAAAGGACGTCATCCACAAAGACTACCTTTTGGTCTTCAACTAAATGATCTATTTGGGTCCTATTTGGTTGGAGATGTCCTGGGCGGCGTCTAAAGTCATCGCGGAAAAACGTGATATCTAGCTTTCCGGTGCGAACGGACTCAACGCCATAATTCTGCTTGAGAAGCTTAACTAATCGGTCTACAACTTGAATTCCACGAGGCTGAAGGCCGATGAGAATGGTATTTGAAAAATCACCATGGTTTTCTATGAGCTTGCAACACAAGCGGTTCAAAGCGATGTTAAGCGCTCTTGCATCAATGATTTCTCTCTTGCTCATGCTGCAAATTTACTCATTAATAGTTGGATACAAGCGATTTCAAATCTAGCCCTGAAAAATTTCCACTACTCATCAAAGCCATCGCTTTATTTCCATCGGCATTGGACAACGCTACTCCAAGCGCTTCGGCATCATCAAAAACGCGTACACCGGGTCCAAAAGCATTGGCGACATCTTCTTTGCTCAATGGGGGAAGTTTCTTGTGTGCAACGGCATCCGGACTGTAATAAACCCACGCTTCATTGGCTCCGTCCATGACACCTGCGTATTGGGGCAAGAACTCTGGATTCAAACTACTAAACGTGTGTAATTCAAGTACTACCCTAACTTTGCCAAACTGTTCTGCCAAGGCTGCCACAGAGGCTTTCACCTTGGAAGGTGCATGTGCAAAGTCTCTAAAAACTTTTGTGCTTCCTTCATGGAATACTTCCATTCGATTCTGCGCTCCTGTGAAACTCATGATGGCGTCGTAAAATTCATCCTCTTGAACACCCATCTCCAAACACAACCAACGGGCGGCTTCGAGATTACTTAAGTTGTGTGCACCAAAAATTTGAAGTGGCATCATTCCCTCTTCGGTAGAAACGAACGTCTGACCATCTTGAATTTCATATTGTGGTAAAGCATAAGCAAAGCGCTTGACGGGCGCATCCGATTCCTCCACCACCTTTGCCAATACCTCGTCACGCTCGTTGAAAATTACGGCACCACCAGCCTCAACGGTATCTAAGTATAACTTGAACTGATCGACATAATCCTCGAACGTTGGAAACACATTAATATGATCCCAAGCGATTCCAGTAATTGCCGTAATGTTGGGTTTGTATAAGTGGAATTTTGGTCGGCGGTCTATTGGAGAACTCAAGTACTCATCCCCTTCCATTACCATAAACTCTGAACCACTTTCCAATTCGACCATGCAATCAAAACCTGCGAGTTGTGCCCCAACCATGTAGTTGACAGGCTTACCGACATGATTCATAACATGCAACACCATGGCTGTTGTTGTGGTCTTACCATGGGAACCCGCGATAACAACCCGAGTCATATTTTTGCTGACTTCGTGAAGAAATTCCGGATAACTGTAAATAGTCAAACCTAATTCCTGCGCCTTTGCCAATTCGGGGTTGTCTGAGCGCGCATGCATTCCCAAAATGATTGCATCTAAGCCCGCATGAATGCGTTCTGGAAACCAACCTTCCGCCATAGGAAGCAAACCGCGCTTTTCAAGTCGTCCACGAGACGGTTCGAATATTTGATCGTCCGAGCCGGTAACTTCATGACCACCCTTTTGTAAAGCAATGGCCAGGTTGTGCATTGCACTTCCCCCGATGGCTATAAAATGTACTTTCATCGTTTATTCTTCAAATCGCAGGTTGCCAAATCTAATCTTGGTACCACGTAAAGACAACAAAACTGCCCCATCTTTTCCATCATTTGCTAACCTTGACATCCGCGGTGCAACACGGAATTTTTGACGTTGATTTTTATTCAAAACGCGATAATTCAACGAGGCATCATGGCCTAAACTGACCATAACTAAATTACCTGATTTCGCATTTCGAATTGGTTTCAATCGCTTCTTACCCCATCGCTTCGCATTGCTCCTATGATCGTTGTACACGAAGTGTAATCCATCGTCATTCATTAAGAAGGTATAGCCCAGGTAATAGCCTCCATCATTCATGGAGTTTTGATTTTTAGGAATGTGTGCGTACCAATCCACATCACCCTCTTTATTAATGCTGAGTACAATAATGTCTCGGTAGTAATAATAGTAGTTGGTAACGGTTGTTCCACGTCCCGTATTTGTAGTTCGAACAATCAACTCGTAATCTTCGGCAACGACGTATGCTCCCCCGTCGGGACGGGCAACGAATTGTCGGAAGACGAAGTTTTTACGAATGCCTTTCCCGCGTTTTGCAAGGATCTTACTGAACTGGGCAACAAACTCCGTAGAAAATGGATTCAGGTTGGAATGAATTACTTCGCCTTTTGCTTGATCGAAAGACAGGTAAAGCGCCCCATCCATATCCCACGAATTACGACGACCATAAAAACCAGAAATGGCCATTTGACCGTCAGTTAAATCACATTCGATGCCTAAGCTATGAACGCGGATGTTATCTAGACCTAAATCAAACTCTACAATTTCATTTTGCTCACCCGATCCAACTTTCATGAGCTTATAATCCAAATCTCTATTACTCGCAAAAGTGATGTTAGGGGAACGGTCAAAATAACTAAGGATAAATACATCCCCTGAATTACTCACTTCAAAATCCATAATTCCGAAGTTTCTATCCTTGTAGACCAACTCAACATCTGCATTCCATAACTCTTCGAGGGCAGGATCGAAGACACGCACATAGAAATTCTCTGCGCTTTTACGATCGTATGGAGGATTAGTGAAAATCGCGATTTTCGAACGATCCTTACTCAATTGGACATCGAATTCTCCTCGATACCTGCTTCGACTGTCTAAAACTTCGAGCACCTTAACCTCGGAAAGATTTGCATCCTTATCCAATGTTCGACAAAGCAAATAGCGCGAATCTTGCACTTTATCATAACTCTCGTAAAACAAATATTGAAGATCGCCGATAATCAAACTCGTTTTAAAATCCACTCTACGGTCATTCCACTCCCAGCGGGGATTTTTCATCAACCATTGCTCACTTAAATCGTACCGATTATAATATGCAAAAAACTCATCCCGATTTCCTGCAATGAGAGACATTGAGCTTGGTCGGTAGGTGTAAAATCCTTCATCGCCAACCTGTAACAGTCGGTCAAACTTGGCGGTACGTGAATTGTACTCTGGGCTCCATTCAAGAACCGGAAACGACCCTTGAGAAAATAAACTCGCCGAGAATAAAATTAGAAGTGCTGTCAACATTCTGCCAATTCGAGACGTTTTCATAGCAATATTGTTTAGTTTTTGTAACTTTTCAAAGTGAAAGTCAAGATACATCACCCCTACCTAGTATGATGCATATGAAACGAATAATTTACGTGCTCGCCATAGCTTTAGGAACGTCGCTCTTTGCAGATGGGCAAACGGTTATTGTGCGCAAACGCAACTTGAATAGTGCCACAGGAGCAGGGCAGGTGAATACGATGGTTTCACCTAGTATGGGAGGAAACATGAATCAAGGCGCCTATTACAGTCGTTATAATCATGCTATAAAATTGAGCCCTACATCATTGGTAGCCGGTGATATTCCTATTTCCTACGAACACAAGGTTACCGATTATATGAGCTTGGAAGCAGGCCTAGGCGTGACCACCTTCAATATGACAGAAAACCTTATTCGCGGCTACAGCTTGCGAAACAATGGTCAAACCTTAAGCCGATTAGGGTATAGTGCAACGTTCAATGCCAAGTTCTTTCCTGAAGGCAATGCGTTCCAGGACGGGTACTACATTGGATTTAATGTGAACCACCGAAACTACGCACAGGACTTTTATATCTCCGATCCTTGGAGCGGTTTAGACACCACGGTAAATGAAAGTTTTGGTTGGAACGACTTTGGTTTTACTATGGGGTACCAGAGTAGACCTTCCGAGCGAATGATCCTCGACTGGTTCATTGGTGCAGCCATTCGTACAAAAACCCGCAGTACTTCGGAATATGTAGAGTCCTTTGATCCCATCACCGGTATTTTCACAGGTCAATACGAATTAGTGGACAGGAGAAACGCTACGCCGGCGTTGCTTGGCGGAGTTCGAATAAGTGTACTATTCAGATAGAAAGGGAAATCCCGAAATAAAAAAGAGCGGCCCAAGGGCCGCTCTTTTTATTTAATTATGTCGTGATTTACTCCACTCGGACGGAAAACGAAGTTGGCAAATTATCACTCAACTTTACAGCGATTTCGTAATCATCTACCATGGCATGGGTCATGCTCTCCGAGGCAAGAGACATCCCTGAAATTAATTCCTCCAGTTTAAATTCCAGAACCAGATGATTGCCAGGTTTAACGTTCCCATTTAATTGATCAGAGAGGTCCACCGTTCTGTACAAGGCATCTTTACCCGTATGCCAAGCCAAGAGTATATCGTCCGTACCCAAGGATCCTGATCCATTCAATCGGCCGTCAATACGAAGGAATCTGTATTTAGTTGCCCATGACCAATACATGTCATTTGCGCTTGATAGTGGGTGGCCAGTATCAAAAGAAGTAGGATCCATAGCGTTGTTCAACGAATCTACACCCACCCCAAATGTGAATGCCGCAGACTTCTTATCTAAAGACCACTGATAATTCATGGTAGCACTGTCCTCTGCATTGCAGAACATTACCTCCTCAAGGATTTGGTCACCTATCTTGAGATCACTCAAGTAGAAATAGAACTTCTCGAATTTCAGGGCAGTGTCTCCTTTGAAAATGGTCTCACCAACGGTATAGGGCACACCATTGTAACTTAATCGAACTTCCATGGTAAGGTCACGCGAACCATCACCACAGGATACAAGAAAAAGCGTCGCTAGGCCAGCAACAAAAAGATGGGTTAGGGATTTCATAAAAGCGATTTTATAGTTCAAATACAAACTCGCTGATAACGTTGTCTCGCAGGATTTTAGCGTTATTAAAATCTGTTGCATCCGCCGGATCACTGTTGATCACTGGCGTTTGACTTGGAGTTAAACCCAAGAATAATTTCTCGACATCCAAGTTCATCACGAAAAAGACGTCTTTATTCGAAGCAACGCTAAAGTTGCGCTTCTCATTTTTTTCAACCATTAAGTCAGGTGTGGCAAAACGCCATACAAACGTACTTTGAGGGTTGTTGAACACCGTATCAGTAGGAGCAAATATACCGCCTTCTATCTGGAAGAAGCTGTGACCAATGTCTCCTCCATTCCATACTGTACCTTTTTTCAGAGGATTTCCATCTTCGAAATTTTCAGGTGCTTTGTACGCTCGCGCGCTATCCAAACCAATGTTGTAGGTCAACGTTCCATTGTATGAACCACGTGGCAAATGGGCCAATTTCACTTCAGAGGTTGTGGTGACATCAATCATGGTTAAATCACTTTCCGTCACTACGGTATCTAAACCGTCGAAACGAGTGAATCTGGCGCCGCTCAATGTGACGTAAATGCTATTGATCTTAATGATATCTCCGTTGATTTGATAGATTGCGGATGTATCAAGTAAATCACCATCGAAGTACTTATACATGCGGATATAAATGTTTCTATCATCCAAGGCGGTCGGGTCTACCACTGGAATTGACTTTTCACATCCTATGAAAAGTCCCATTAACACCCCTAAGAGTACAACTTTTTTCATTCGTCTTTTATTTTCAAAAACTCTGGGGCCTGTTCGATAGCCACCATGATTTGGTCTAACAATTTATCGTTTTCCTGCTCAAAATCAAGCACCAACGGATCCTTAAAGGTAATATTTAACAGATTACCCGTGCTTTTCACAAACATACCTGTTTTATCAAAGGCTCGACGAAACCCATCGATAACCACAGGCACTACCACTGGCTGCAATTCTCGAATCAAGTGTACGGTACCCCTTCTCCCTTTTACAAAGGGCCGAGTGGTGCCTTGAGGAAAGGTAATGGTCCAACCTGTTTCCATTGCCAATTTGATATTGGCTATGTCCTTTGGATCTACAGTTCTATTTACATTTTGACCTGCTTCTCTCCACGTACGTTTAATACTTACGGAACCTGCATATTGCATCAGCTTCGGCAGCAATCCCTTTTTCATCGTTTCTGCCGCTGCAATGAAGAATACATTCAACTTTGGACGAAATAGAGTAAAGAATGGCAATCTATTGTATATGCCATTTTCAGCTGCATTAAACACTTGGTACATGGCGCTTACATCGGCGAAATACGTTTGATGGTTTGACACAAACAGCACCTTTTGATTTGGCAAGTTTTTTAGCTTATCGGCGCCTACGATTTTGATAGAGTTTATTCGCGTATACCGGTACCACGTGATTAGTCCAAAAACAAAAATCACCAATCGCTTTATGAGCAAATTGTAGCCGAAACTATCGCGTTTAAATGGATTTAGACTCATATATTTTGGTCAAATAGGGACGCAAATATAGTCTTAACTAACGAGTGCAACGAGTTCTGCAGTCATCATTGCAGTCGCACCCCATATGATTTCTCCGTCCCAATGATATGCGGGAACTACCATAGTTCCATAAGTCGTTTCAATAGATGTCTTTTTCACCAAAGAATGATCTAGTAAATGGACTAGGGGGATCGAGAAAACTCGATCTACCTCAACAGAATCGAGAGAAAGCACAGGCTTGTTATTCGAACAGGTTAAGAAAGGTTCTACATAGAAATTTGAAGGCGGAATGTACAACCAAGTCATAGGGCATAAGAATTCTTGATCTTCCCGCTTTAGGCCAACTTCTTCAAAACATTCGCGAAAAGCCGCTGCCTTTAAATCTGAGTCAATGGATTCAAGCCCTCCGCCGGGGAAGCTGATCTGTGCACTATGAGTTCCATCGTAAGCTGAACGTTTCATGTACAACAGCTCTAGGCCATGATCTCCGTCAAAGACATGTAGAACGACTCCAGCCCTTCTTGGATTAAGTGCCATAATCTCCTCCTTCGCAACTGCATTTCGATACGAAGGCATCATCGTGCGCTGGCCTTCAACTCCAGGTAATGAGCGTGTTATTTTACGTTTAAACTCTTCTAAGGTCATGTATTAAATGTACTTGGTTAACGCTGTCTAATTCACTTTTGGCACTTATCTTTGTTTTCTATCAATAACCTATCACTGATAACAAATGACTATAACTCAATTTAAATACATCGTCGCCGTAGACAACCATCGCCATTTTGCCAAAGCCGCTGAGGCTTGCTTCGTAACGCAACCCACTTTGAGCATGCAAATTCAAAAGCTTGAAGAAGAATTGGATATTTTGATTTTCGATCGTTCCAAACATCCTATCGTACCTACTCCCTTAGGAGCGAAAATAGTGGAGCAAGCCCGTAAAGTCATTTACGAAGGGGATGTATTGGAGCACATGGCAAAGCAAATCAAAGGGAGTTTTGAAGGTGAGCTGACGCTAGGTGTAATACCCACAATTGCCCCAAGCCTCCTCCCTCGCTTTATTCCCGAGTTCTTGAATAAATATCCGGGAATCAAATTGAACGTGCAGGAGTTGAAGACCGAAGATATGATCGAGGCATTGCGCACTGATCGTATAGATGTTGGCATAGCCGCTACTCCTTTGCAGGAAAAGGGAATTGTCGAAGTGCCCTTGTATTATGAACCATTCATGGCATTTGTTCCCGATTACCACGTGATGAACAATGACGACTTCCTACTCGCATCGGAATTGAACGCAAATGATATGCTTCTTCTCAACGAAGGTCATTGTTTCCGAAATAGCGTTTTGAAGATTTGTCAAACCGAATTGAACCCAGATCAACGCATCAATATGGAAAGCGGGAGCTTTGATACGCTCATCAAGCTTGCTCATCGAGGAATGGGAATGACCCTACTGCCCTACCTCAACACCCTGGATTTGAACGATAAATACCGCAAGGGCATTAAACCTATTGCTGAACCGACGCCTACACGTGAGGTGAGCCTATTGTTCTCTAGAACACAATTAAAGCAAGAGTGGATTAAAGCAATGGGCGATACAATCACTGCTGCCTTGCCTAAAAAACTACTTGAAAAAGCAGCAAATGTGATTAGCCCGGCATAGGAAAGAATTGGGCTATAAGCACCAAAATAACCACTGCTAAGACGTTCATGACGATGCCTCTGTACACCATGTATGGAATGGTCAATTTCCCAGTAGAGAATACAATTGCATTTGGAGGGGTAGCCATGGGTAGCATGAAAGCACAACTTGCACCAAGAACGAGAGGTATACTTAATTGTTGAAGGTCGATACCTAGTGCGTAGCTCAAACTCAAAAGTAGAGGCAGCAACGCACTTACTAAGGCCATGTTGCTCAACAATTCAGTGGCAAAAACCCCTAAAACTGCCATGATTGCCACCCAGCCCCACATGGGCAATTGACCAAGGGCTTGCAAGTATTGGCCTAATTGATCGAACCATAAACTGCTTTGAAGTGTACCCGCTAAGGCCAGTCCACCTCCAAAAAGCACTAGAATGCCCCAGGGTAATCTCGCCGTATCTTCCCATTTCAATAATGTGCCTCCCTCCCCAGAAAATACACTAAACAATAAAAGGGCACTTCCAAGGGCAATGGCCGTATCTGACCACTGTATTTGAGGAATCCACTCCATTAGATACGGACGGATGATCCATAAGAGTGCGGTCAAGGAAAAAATGATGGCTACACGTTTTTGTGGGGATGAGAGCGCACCTAATCGGTTCCATTCTTCTTGCATCCATGTCCGAGTATTGGCTTCTTCTGCATCATCCAATACATCTTTGGGTAAACCAGCTGTAAGGACTAAAAACGCTACAATTCCGAGTATAGCCGCTGCACTCAAACCGATGGGCAGCCACTCCATGAAACCAATGGGACGATCCAACTGATCGGACATGAAGGCCGCGAAAATCATATTTGGCGGGGTACCGATAATCGTAGCCATACCCCCTATGTTCGCCGCCCACGCGACGGATAAAAGAATTGGACGGGCCAATTTCTCCCTTTTCCCTTCTTGCAATACCGCGAGCACACTTGTGGCAATGGGGAGCATCATGATTGAAGTTGCCGTATTAGAAATCCACATAGACATAAAGCCGGTTGCAAGCATGAAGCCAGCGATGAGACCCTTGTCCTTCGTGCCTGTTTTGCGTAGTATCCATAAAGCGATACGGTAATGCAGTCCAACTTTTTCTAGGGCCAAAGCCAAAACGAAACCACCAAAAAACAGATAAACCAATGGATGTGCGTAAAAGACGGCCATTTCTTTACCCGTACCTAGACCAAGTAATGGGAAGAACAATAACGGCAACAACGCCGTCACCCCAAGATGTACAGTTTCGGTTATCCACCAGAGCAGCATCCAAAGGGCAATACCCAATAATAAAAAGTGCGGCTGTCCCTCACCGAGAATGCCCGAGAGCAAAGCAATAATTGGCCCTAACCAACGTATAATAGCTGTAGTTTTGTCCATCTAAATTCTGATCTATGCAGCTCGTTTTTGCCACACACAACCCCGGTAAGTTACAAGAGGTTCGCGAAATATTAGCGCCCAAATATGAAGTATTGGGACTTACCGACCTAAACGACCATGAAGAAATCATTGAAGATGCGGACACCCTTGAAGGAAACGCAATAATTAAAGCGGAAACTGTTTGGAAGCGACACGGCATGAATTGCTTCTCCGATGATACGGGATTGGAAATCGCTGCGCTCAACGGCGCCCCGGGTGTATATAGTGCCCGATATGCCGGACCTCAAAAAAACTCAGAGGACAATATGGACAAAGTGCTCCATGAATTGAAAGACAAAAATGACCGCAGTGCCCAATTCAGAACAGTAATGGCTTTGCAATGGAATGGCAAAACAGAATTGTTTGAAGGGATTGTCAAAGGGCAAATCGCCGAAGGAAGGAGTGGTTCGAAAGGATTTGGCTACGACCCTGTTTTCATTCCAGAAGGCTATAACATTTCATTTGCTGAAATGGATGCGCAACTGAAAAACAGCATGAGCCATCGGGGACGGGCAATGGAAAAGCTCATTAAATTCTTGCTCGACCAGGCCTAAATATCCTTTGGGACAGCGAAAAAACTAAAGTGGACATGACCGTATTTTCTGTGTTCAAAAAAGCCCGGGAGATGGCTTAAATCGGTATCTGCACTATGTTCAATGATGGCCTCCCCACCTTCTTTCAAAAAGTTGTTTTCAATCAACGCTTTTGCAAGCTCTTCATGCTTATCCCAATCGTACGGCGGATCTGCAAAAACAATATCGAAAGAGGTCAAAGAGCGCTGAACGAACAGCCAAACATCCGTTTGAACGGTACTAATGTTGGCACCTAACTCGTCGGTCATCTGATCTATGAATCGAATGCATCCTTTGTGTTGGTCCACGCAAACAATTTCACCCGCACCTCTTGAAGCAAACTCATAACTGATATTACCCGTACCGGCAAAAAGATCTAGAATCCGAAGATCATCAAAGAAAAATCTATTGTTTAGAATATTAAATAGACCCTCTTTAGCAAAATCTGTAGTAGGCCGAGTAGGCAAGTTCTTAGGTGCGGAAATGCGCTTGCCCTTCCATTTTCCACTAACTATTCTCATAATCGCAATAAGGTTGCAAATGCAAGTGCATCGAAATCCTTGAGTGCAGAGCTAATCTTAGCCCATTCTTGGGATTTAAAAAGCTTCACCGTACCAAAATATGATTGCAAGACTTCTTTATATGGCCGTGCGCTAAGTCCGCTCAATTCAATTGAGCATTCCGCTCTGTTCCATTCTAATTGTTCGGCACAATTGCCGATGTGATAGATCAATTCACTATCATTTGCGCAAGGAAAGCTATTTATCAAGTGCCATTGGCCACTATTACTTGCCATAACATGCACGGCATCGTTGTAAACATGAACAAAGAACGTTGGTGATTCAGTCGCTTTTATACGCTCTAATTGAAGCGCCCAGTGATGCCTGCGCACCAACGAACCCGTATTACTACTGGCTAAATCCGCATCCGGCAAGTAAGACAGCAAAGTCATTCCTGTAGATTCACTTACGTCAGAGAAATTAGCCTTTTGTCCCAAGACCGATGCGGTCCATTCTAAATCATCCCCATCCGTCATTAACTGTGGCAGTAAGACCGTATGAGGTGCTTCGATTCCATAAATAACTTCTGCGAAAGGCTCAGAGAATGAGCCCAACAAATCCTCAATTGGACTTGAACTCCATTCGGAACGTGGCACATAACCTGCCAAATATAGTTGGCGCGTGCTACGGTGACGCACCAAAAAAGAAAGTCCATCCTGTTGATACAGGATGGACAATATGCATTCCTCCGCCTTCGCCGTTTCGAAGGCTGGATCGATGTTAGTCTGCTTTACACTTAGAGTTTTCGTAGTTACCACTGATGGTTGGTTGTGTCAATGATCCAATAGACCACATTTCGTTTTTCACTTTGTTGAATGCATCAGGGAATTCATTCGCAACATCAGCGAATACCGTACTGAAAGGAGCACTCACCTCAAATGTAGCAACTTCTACCCCATTCTTTACAATCTTACCTGCATTCATAGTGAATAGGCTATCTGTACCTGGGATAAACAACATTGAATTCGCGTCAAAACCTTCACCAAACAATTGCGTAGCAACAGGCTCTTGACCCAACAAGCGAATCATCACAGAATCTTTGCTCATCTCCTTCTGGTAAACCTTATTGTAGTACATAAAGTTGGTATCCTTACGCTCAATGATGCTAATAAATCCTGTATCAACAAATCCAACCAGCGTGTGGATATCCGAACAGAAATTACCGTTTTCGCTCTTGTATGCCAATTGCGCTTCACGGATGTTTTCAAGTTGCTCTGTAACCTCACACAAACGTACCGACTCAATGTTCTGGAAACGGATCGGTTGCATGATACCATTATAAATACGGTAGGTAAAGTAGATTGACAATAAAATCAAGACTGCTTTGACAGCGGTTTGTACCTTTGAATTCATGGGATGATTTTCAATTAATGGTCCCAAAACTACAATATTTTTCCGTTGCAAGCACCTCAAAGTACATACTCCGATTTAAAAGGTTTTTTTCCCTTTGAACCTACGGCCGATCAAGACGGGTTGCTGCGTAAACTCGCTGTATACCTCAGCATTCGCCGAGTAATGCCAGAAGTATTCATTATTAAGGGGTATGCTGGAACGGGAAAGACGACCGTTATGAAAAGTGTAGTTGCAACACATCGGAAACATAAACGTAAAATAATCTTAATGGCCCCCACTGGTCGTGCCGCAAAAGTACTGTCCGGCGCAACGGGTTCTAAAGCGAATACCATTCACAGAAGTTTATACCGTCCTAGAGTAGGCAGTTCAGGCTCCGCTTCCTTTGTTCTCGCGACTAACAATCAAAAAAACACCACCTATATCGTGGATGAAGCCGGTCTGGTCAATACGACCAGAGACAGCTCATTAGGCGGAAATTCGCTGCTCGAGGACCTCTTAACCTATGTTTTCACGGATCCATCGAACAATCTTATTCTCGTCGGAGACCCCGCTCAGCTGCCCCCGATAGGACAGCCCGAAAGTCCTGCATTGAACGCAGATCATTTTATACATCAATTGTCCATTAATGCTTCTGGACACACCTTGAGGAATGTCGTTCGCCAAGCCTTGGATAGTTTGATTTTGAAAAACGCAACAGCCCTGCGCACGGCAATTGAGCAGGATTCGAGCGAAGATCCAACCATTGAAGTAGGTTCGGATTTAATCCGCGTTGAAGATGGCTACCAGTTGCAAGACATCTTCGAAAGCCTTTACCATAGTGACAGCAATAATAATACGATGGTGGTCCGAAGCAATAAGAAGGCAAATCAATACAACCAAGGCATTCGAGGAAGGATCAAATTCCAAGAAGACTTGATCTCTGCTGGAGATCAATTTATGGTGGTGAAAAACAATTACTTCTGGCTTCCAGAAACCAGTGCTATGGGATTCATAGCGAATGGAGAAATAGGAACTATTAAAAGTATCCGCAACGTCCATGAACGTTATGGTTTTACATTTTGTGAGGCAACAGTCGCTTTTTTGGATTATCCCGAACAAGAAGCCATTGATGTCATATGTAATTTGAGCGCACTGATGAGCGATGGACCTGCCCTAAGCAGTGTACAAAGCAATAGCTTGTATGACCAAATGAATCTCAAGTATGCAAGATATACGAGCAAATCCAAACGGTATGAAGCCATAAAAAACGATCCCTACTTCAACGCCTTACAAATCAAGTTTTCCTACGTTATAACATGTCACAAAAGCCAAGGTGGCCAGTGGGAAAATGTAGTCATAGAGCATCCGTATTTGCCCGACGGACCTTCCGTAGTTTACTTTAAATGGTTGTACACAGCCATGACACGAGCAACCGCCAAAGTTTACTTAGTCGGGTTTCCTGAGAACTGGTTCGGCGCGGTATCTTTGCCCATTGAACCACCAGAATCATGAAATACATCATCGCCAAAATAGTGTTCGCGCTTTCAGGCTGGAAGCTCGACGCAAGTCCAGAAAAAATAGAATCTGCACGAAATACCGTGATGATTGCAGCTCCGCATACTTCAAACTATGATCTCGTCTTCGCACTTGGGGCTTTTTGGCTAATGGGGCTTCCCATTAAATTCTTCATCAAAGATTTCTATACGAAATGGTATTTTTTCGGGTTTTTCAAATGGCTTGGTGCCATTGGCGTGGACCGTTCAAAACGGGGAAACCTTGTGGAACACGCGAGCCAATTGATGAAAAATGATAGTCACATCACCATTATGGTTCCCGCGGAAGGCACCCGAAAACGTGTTGAAAAATGGAAAACGGGATTTTATCATATTGCCATAAACTCCGGTAAAAACATAAGTTTGGGGTACTTAGACTATGCAAAGAAGTATGCCGGCGTTCTTGAAGTAATTCCTGCCGGTGAAAAAGAGGCCACTTTTAACCGTATTCAAGAGGCATACAGCACTGTAGCAGGAAAATACCCTGAGCTGTACAACAAAACAATTCACTAGAATGAAACTGCCCCAGTTAAACTTTCCCGAAGGGATTGCCGAGCAAATAAAATGTGCGGAGCAAGAGGGAATCTTTAAAATCTGGGACAATGGCCGAAAAAAATGGCTTGTCTCTACACCCGAGGAATGGGTTCGTCAACATTGCTTACAGTATTTGCATGCACTTGGCTATCCGCTTTCTCTAATGCAAACTGAGGGAAGTTTAAAGACGGTTCGTCGAACAAAAAGGAGCGACATACTTCTTTTCAGAAATGGAGCTCCCTTCATTCTAGTGGAATGCAAGGCCCCTACTGTAAAGATTTCACAAGATACGTTCAACCAGGCGTTCAACTACAATACGGATGTAAATGCCCGGTTTATCTATATCACAAATGGCATGCAGCATTTCTTTTGGGACACTGCGAATAGCCAGCAAATCGAAACACTTCCTAGCGCAGACGATCCAAACTACGGATAGTCTTTTCGTCTTTTTGAATCCCTTTAGACGCCATAAAGGCAAGCACGATATTTATTAGTGGTACGGTAGTTCCATAACTTGCTACAGCACCTTCAGCGTCTTTGATTTCAACAACCAGTAATGCCAAGGCAACTAAGGAGCTAAGCATACCCAATCGTACCAAAAACAGTTGAAACGAACGTTTTTTATAGAGTAAAATCGCGCCTGAGAATGTCGCCATGCACCATCCGAAAGTAAAGAACAACCACATGGAAGCCGTCGCATTAAAAACTACACCATCGAAAGTATACATAGGTAAAAAGAAGGCTGCCAAGGAACTAAGTACTCCTGCCGCGAACATATATAAGGTCTGAACTCTTTGGATCATCGATTTATTATTTGCAGCAAAGTTCAAAAAAAAATGAACCCAATTCTTTGATTACTGATAAAAGTCCCTATTATTGTGGTGTTGAGGAACCAAAACGGCCCCCGACCCTTTACCTCTCCTATTACAATCCCTTAATAAAACATGTTGACTGAAAACGATTTGCGGGCACGCAAGTTGCCTGAATTGAAAGACCTAGGTTCTTCCTTAAGTATTCCCAAAGCAAAATACATGAAGAAGGATGAATTAGTCGCCGCTATTCTCGCAAAAACAGGACAAGCTGCTCCTTCAGCCCAAACGATTACTGTGGAAAAATCTGAAAATACCGCTCCAAAGGCCATCGCTTCTGCTCCAAAAGAACCCAAACAAAATTCTAGTGAGAAAGGCAATGCGTCTGACCAAAAGCAAGAGCAACGTAAAGAACGTAACCCGAGGTTCAAAAACAAGGAACAACAAAACGGCAATAATCAAAACCGCGACCGCGATCGCAGGAGACCGAAAGAGTTCCACTTTGAAGGCATCATTGCAAATGAAGGCGTACTAGAAATCATGCCCGATGGATATGGGTTCTTGAGGAGTTCAGATTTTAATTATTTGAATTCACCAGACGATATCTATGTAAGTCAAAATCAGATTCGCAGCATTGGCCTTAAAACTGGTGATACTGTAAGTGGTGAGGTACGTCCCCCAAGAGAAGGAGAAAAATATTTCCCTCTTGTAAAAGTAAACAGCATTAATGGTCGCACCCCTGAATACGTTAGAGACCGTGTTGCTTTTGAGCACCTGACACCATTATTTCCTGAAGAGAAGTTTGACATTACAACCCGGCGCAGCACTGATTCTACGAGAATCATTGATTTGTTCTCTCCTATTGGTAAGGGCCAACGTGGTTTATTGGTAGCTCAACCGAAAACCGGTAAGACTACCTTGATGAAAGAAGTAGCGAATGCGATTGCTGCCAATCATCCTGAAGCATACATGATTGTACTTCTGATTGACGAACGTCCCGAAGAAGTTACAGATATGAGCCGAAGTGTAAACGCAGAAGTTGTCGCTTCTACTTTTGATGAACCTGCTGAGCATCACGTAAAAGTGGCGAACATTGTCCTGGAAAAAGCAAAGAGAATGGTAGAATGTGGTCATGATGTTGTGATCATGCTCGATTCAATCACGCGCCTTGCACGTGCATACAATACGGTAAGCCCAGCTTCTGGTAAAATTCTTTCCGGAGGTGTTGATGCCAATGCACTACAAAAACCAAAGCGTTTCTTTGGTGCAGCACGAAATATTGAAGGTGGTGGTTCTTTAACCATTTTAGCGACCGCTCTTATTGATACAGGCTCCAAGATGGACGAAGTTATCTTTGAAGAATTCAAGGGAACCGGTAATATGGAAATGCAACTTGATCGTCGTATTGCCAACCGAAGAATATGGCCTGCTATTAATCTTATTGAAAGTGGCACACGTAAGGAAGACCTTCTCTTATCACCTGATGTACTGCAACGCATGTGGATCATGAGGAAGTACCTTGCAGATATGACACCAATCGAAGCCATGGAATTCCTAAGCGACCGGATTCGAAAGACAAAAGACAATGCTGAATTCTTAATCAGCATGAATGGATAAATAAAAGCCCGCTCGATGAGCGGGCTTTTTTATT